>CAZDNV010000074.1:0-9179 GCA_964506875.1 uncultured Candidatus Bathyarchaeia archaeon | reverse complement strand
TAACGAAAAAAGGCAAGAAACCCTACTACGCAAGTTGATTAACTCCTGAATATTTTTTCTGGCTAAGGCAAGAGACAGAGTAACATCTGGACTCCAAGCGGTATATTGCTTTTCAAACGTGTAGTCTGGATCTACATTCTCGATTCATAAGATAGTTATATGTAGGATGCCTATTTCGATGCAAAAATGGAGGAGGACAACCCTTGAAAAAGAACATGACACTTAAGCAAAGGAAAGAGATTGAGACCAAAATGATCAAGGTTTTCAAGGAAAACATTAAGGGCCTTTCGACAGAATTGCAAAGAATATTGGTAGATGACCTGGTCACAGCATTCCAAAATAGAATAGACGTGCTAATCCGAGCGCATGAAAAGAGAGCCTACTAGCATCGGCTGAATGGCAAAAAGACTTAGTTTGAATCCATAAAAGCTTTATATGCAAAGGGTGAAACGTAAGCGAAAAGAGGTCTGGTAATGAGACGTTCCAAGCTAGAAATGTATATAGACATACTCAAAGTATTGGCTCAGCGCGGTCCACTGAAGCTGACACACATCATGTACAAGGCCAACGTTAACTGCAGCGTGCTTAAGGAATATCTGGACTTCCTGATAAAGCAGAATCTTGTCGAGGAGCGGACTATCGGTAAGAGAAGAATAGTCTATGCAGTAACCCAAAGAGGCATCACTGTGCTAAAGTACTTCAGAGAACTCAAGCAGGTTCTGCCGATCGTGGAAGAAGCCAGGAACGGAGTACTAGTACCATACTAGTTCCCACTTTTTGGCCACCTACACCTATTCCGAGATTCCTTGAAGCTCGAATTCAACTGCGACATTTTGCTTCGTATTTCTGCTATTCACTATGGCAATGCCATGAATCAGGTCTTGGTCAATGGGGTCCTGATCTTTTTCTCTGAGCGAGCTGTCTTTGGGGCTTAGTTTCCGTCTTTTGAATAAGTATGCTAGTTCCTTACAGTGGTTTCGTAAGACTTAATAGACGCTGTATTCCTCAATAGTGGTGTACATGTGTAAAACAGTGAAGAAACCATGGCGACAACGCAAGAAGTTTTGGGAAGGAAACCCCTCCTAGTTCTCGAGAAAATAAGAGAGAACCTCGAAAGGCTAAACGAAAAAATGGAAATCATGATAGAACTGCAAAAGCACGACCGAAGGGATGTTCAGCAGCCGCTAGCAGAGGTTCCATTAGATGTTATGACTCTGCTTTCGATGCCCGACCATCTCAGAAAGACGGCGATGGCTCTGTGCCGACTCGGTCGAGCCACGGCCGATGAAGTAGCTGAACAAACACACAGGGCCAGAGCTGTCGAAAGCGCATACTTAAACCAGCTAGTTATCATGGGCCACTTGAAAAAGGAAAGGAAGGGAAGGAAGGCCTACTTCTACGTAGAAAGAGAAAATCAAGGGTGACATGATTGGGAAAGATAATAGCCGTGCACTCGTACAAGGGCGGAACTGGGAAAACCCTCCTTTCAGTTAATCTTGCGGCAACCTTTGCCAAGCATGGCAAGAAAGTGTGCCTGTTCGATCTTGACTTCCGAGCTCCAAGCTTGGCCACAATCCTGAAGGCGGGCAACACTGACTGCTGGCTTAACGATTACCTAAACGGCACCTGCGAGATCAACAAAGTGTTGATTGACTTAAGCCACAAGTTCAGCAACGGAGGAGCCTTGTTCGTAGGGCTTGCCAACCCGGCCACCGAGGCAATCAGGGACATGACTGCCAAAGACAGGAAATGGGAAATGAGGGCATTGGGAAGGCTGCTCGCCCTCAGGAATTCTCTTGTAGTGGACAAGCAGTTTGACTACTTGATACTTGACACTAGCCCCGGGCTACAGTATTCATCTATCAATGCTATTGTGAGCGCAGACCTAGTTATCGTAGCTACCACTTTCGACAGATCAGACGTCGACGGAACAAAACGCATGCTAAGAGAGCTTTATGATCTGTTTGAGAAGAAAACGGAAATGATATTGAACAAAGTCCTGAGCGGTTCATCTTTTTCTGGAAAAGGAGATCTTCAAACCAAAATCAAGGATGCATACCAAGTCCCACTCCTGGGAATGATTCCGTGTTTCTGCGACATTCTAAAAGCTGAAGGTGGCGTCATTTTTGCCGAAGAAAAACCTGATCATCCTTTCACGAAGACACTGGAAGAAATCGCGAACAGAATAGACAAAATGTGACTATGAAAGCATTTCATTGCTCAGCGATTTTGTTGACTAGCCTGTAGATTCTGCAAATCTTGCACTTCTCGTATTCCTTCTCTTCACACTGATTGCAGATTATGCGGTTCAGTTCTTTGATCTCTCCCTGCATGGTCAATTCCTCTCACCCTGCCTATAATATAATCGCGGATTCTGTAATATACTGTATTCCGCATTTAGTAATATTTCATACACCAAGACCGCCTGGGCACAGTTGCTGATGCAATAAACTTATAGAATACGTCAGCTACTCTCGCACACCATCAGGGACATGGAGAAAGCGGCCGTTGGAAAGATCAGCAATAATCCTCTCAGGCGGACCCTCTAGCCGACTAGGGCAGGACAAGGGAATGCTGCAATTGGCAAACAAGCCGTTAATAGAGCACGTGTTGGATGCGATTCGACACTTAGT
This sequence comes from uncultured Candidatus Bathyarchaeia archaeon, assembly GCA_964506875.1. Classification (GTDB taxonomy): domain Archaea; phylum Thermoproteota; class Bathyarchaeia; order Bathyarchaeales; family Bathycorpusculaceae; genus CAZDNV01. Next base: position 6,546 of record CAZDNV010000074.1, on the reverse strand, counting down.
CGATGAAAGAATAGTTGTCGTTAGCTCAAGAGCACAGGCTGACCGCTACGCTAGAATCGTAGATTCAGAAGTGAACGTTCAAACAGACATGGACAGCAGGCAAACCCCACTCGGAGGGGCTCTTTCAGGCCTCGAGGCTGCGCAGGGAGAATATTCGCTTCTCTTGCCATGCGACACGCCCTTCGTCTCAAAGGACATCCTTTCGCTCCTTCTCGACCTATGTGTCAACAAGAATGCTGCGATTCCACGTTGGCCCAACGGCAACATCGAGCCACTACAAGCAGCCTATTGCACAGAACCTACCTTGGAAGCCGCAAGAAAGGCTGTGAAGGAAGACAAGCGCAACATGCTAGCCATGGTGAACAAGCTTCAGGGGGTACGTTACATTTCAACACTCGTTTTGAAGCAATTGGATCCACAGCTCGAAACCTTCTTCAACATAAACACGCCATTAGACTTGAAGAGAGCAGAAAACACGCTTAGACTCGGTTACTCACGTCCAAAGCCACGATAGTCGAGCACAGTCGAGTATGTTAGCCATGATTCAATTCCAGCCTGTCTTGCAATGCTTTGCGTAGTTCTCTGTTTCTGAAATGAGCTTCTCCACATCAGCTTTGCCGTGAGCAGTGCTCAACGAGCCATTGTGGGCGGGCAGGAGGAAGACGCCGTTCGCGATTAACCTCAGATTATACTCAAGGAGTCTGTTCCTGTCTGCTCTAGCAGCTGCGCCTGCGTTTTCCACATCCTCTTTCGTGAAATGAACGTTGAAAAGGGAACCGACCCCCGTAACCTTGGCATCCATGTCGTTTGCCTCGAAGATCTCGCCTAATCTCATTCTTATTCTCTCTCCGCTCTTGTTCAATTCGCTGATCTTCGTGCCATCCTCGAGTATTCTCAAGGTCGTAAGGCCTGCCGTCATGGTTATCGGGTTTCCAGTGAAAGTTCCGCCATGAAACGAGCATTGTGGTCGCTTGTAGGTAAGCGAATCTAATCTCTCCATTATTTCTCTCCTGCCGCAGAAAGCGCCAATTGAGAAGCCGCCTCCAAGAATCTTGCCTAGAACAGCAATATCGGCTTTGACACCATAGTATTGCTGTCCTCCCCCCGGTGCCAACCGAAAACCTGTAATCACCTCGTCAAAAATCAGCAATGTCTCGTTTTCACTGCAAAGCTCCCTCAATCCTTTCAGAAACTCTCTTTCAGCAGGGATAGCTCCTCCTGCACCGAGGACTGGCTCAACGACGACAGACGCAACCTTTTCTCCCCTCAGCCTTTCTCTTGTTCCTTCAAGATCGTTAAAAGGAAGCAGAATGGTATCCTGCGTCGCGCCAGCAGTCAGTCCTGCCGAATCCGCTACATCATAGGGATACCTGACGCCCACATGAAGAGCATCGTAACCTCCTTGCCAACCTCCCTCGAACTTGGCTATCTTGCTTCTGCCAGTATACGTGCGCGCTAGACGAATAGCATACATATTCGCCTCTGTTCCTGAGCTGGTGAAGCGAATCATTTGAGCACCTGGAACCATTCTCGCAACCTGCTCAGCCAGCTCTATTTCCAGCTCATGAGAGACTCCATAATGGGTCCCCTTCTGAAGCTGCTCTTCGACAGCCGCGACGACCGCCGGCGGACTATGGCCCAGAATTAGAGCGGTGTGCCCAAGCCAAAAATCTATATATTCATTTCCGTCAACATCGTAAAGCTTGCTTCCCTTGGCCTTGGCAGCGTAGAACGGGTACGGTTCGAAATATCGTATGCCATAGGAGACTCCTCCTGGCAAAACCTTCTTTGCCCGCTCGTAAAGAGCCCTAGAAAGTCGGGTTTTGGAAGCAAATTCATCCGCCATAATTCAGACTCCCAGCTTTCTTCAGTTTTTGACACACCATCTTATTATGGTTTCTACTGCTTCATTCAAGTTGTATACAAAAGCATCAACGGCACCCTTTTCCTTGACCGTATTGCCCTGCCTATCTAGCAGTATAGCCTTCATTCCTAGCTTCTTGGGAAGCAGAATGTCTAGTTGCACGTCGTCTCCAATCATGACAGCCCTGCTAGGAGGGACATTTAGGATTTCAAGGATTTTCCTGTACATTCTTGGATCTGACTTGTCAACTCCAGCTTCATACCCAGTCATCACGTAGTCTAGGCATTTCCTAATCGGTTTAATAGCTTCCTCAAATTGGAAGTGCGCAATCGTGGTAACTATCCCTGTCTTGAAGCCGCTTTTCTTCGCGTTCACAACAGCCTCTTTGGCATCTGAGTAAAGCTTGTATGGGCTGGCTTCAAGCTGCTTGGCAATCGTCATTACCGTGTTCTGGTCCACGCTGATTTTTAGTCTCTGGAAGATACGCGAGAAAAAAGAGCCCCAGCTCTTGTAACCATACTTTGGGTAGTCTATGAATGAAACAAAAGCCCAAGCCGCCTTTAATTGCTGAGGCGACACGTCATAGCCTTTTTCGAAGAGAAAATCAGAGATCTCGTTTTCAGTCATTCTTCCTTCTGCATAACATAATGTCCCATATAAGTCAAAGAGCACTGCTTCTATCTCGACCAACAGCGACACTTCCTCTTCGTTTGGCAATGTGCTTCAAGAAATATTAAAAGCCCCCTCTCATCAGCAACTACATTCGCGAGGAAGGACTGCCATGGGGGGAAAGATGCTCGTTGAAGGTCTCAAATATCTCGGCAGCAAGCATTGTGAAACTGCATCTTTGAAGAAAGTCCTTGATTTTCAGGGGTTGCACCTGCCTGAAGAAATGCTCTTAGGGTCAGGCGGAGGAGTCGGCTTCATCCACTGGTACGCAAAAGGGATACCCTCTCCGTTCATCGGAACTCGCTTCGGCATATGCTGCGCTTTCTTGGAGACTGCTCACAAACGGATTGGCGCTGGAGCGAAAGTGATAGAGACGAGAAGCCTGAAGAAAGGTCTGGATGAGCTGAAGACGCTGCTACTGAAAGGAGAACCGGTCATTTGTTATGGTGACATGGCCTACCTTCCCTATCTCACTGTTCCAAAGACCACCCACTTCGGCTGTCATGCCTTCGTTGTGTTTGGACTGGATTAGGAAAAGGACAAGGTATACATCTCTGATCGTGCAAAAACAACGGTTACCGCCAAAATGGAGGATGCAGAAAGCACGTGAGTCACAGGCGTCTCCATTTCCGCCGAGGAACAGAATCCGAAGGGTGCCGGAAGCGATCAACAGATGAATAGAAAAGCTTTTAAGCGCACTGCAGAAGAATGCCGTTTTTCACATTTAGGTGGGCAATTGCTGGAAGCGTCCGCATGGATATTGAAAGGAAATTGATAATTTCGATCCTGAAACAGACTAGAAGTGGGGCTGTTTCACATGAACTAATCAAAAAAGATGCGGTGATCCCAGCGTCGATTGCAAAGAAATTGATAGTAAAGCTGCAAAAAGAAGGCCTCGTTAATCTGAGCAGAATAGGGTTGGAAACAAATGCTATCCAGCGTATGGAATTGGCCATTCGTGCGATAAGTCTGGGTACCGATCCTGAGAGGGCAAGTGCGCTTCTTCATTGGCAAGAGTTTGAGGGAATTGGGTGTATCCTTCTAGAGCGGAGTGGATACCAAGTTACGAGGAGCCTAAGATTCAAGCACGCTGAACGCAGATGGGAAATAGATCTCGTTGGGTGCAAACAACCTCTGGTCCTTTGCATAGACTGCAAACACTGGCAACATGGGTTGCGGCCCTCAACAATCAAAAAGATAGTGGAGAAGCAAATCGAGAGAGTAAAGGCCCTTGCTAAGGTCCTGCCCGATTCTGCAACGAAGATCGGCTGCGTTTCTTGGCACAGTATTAAACTCGTTCCTATCGTGTTGTCACTAATCACCGATGAACCTAGATTTCACGATAACGTTCCAATAGTTCCTATTCTTCGAATGCCTGACTTTCTTGATAAACTGCCATTCTACGTGGATTCAATGGCACACTACTCAAGATTTGGTCATGATCTCCAAAACAGGTTTCTTGGCGAACTTCAGGGCAGGGAGCAAACTCAAGATGAACATCACTGTTGTGGCGATCACGAGCCAAAGCGATATTTCCACGATAGTCTCGGCTGATACGATTGGATCTGGAATCAGCACTAACAAGGTTATGATGGTCCCTAATGCAATGCCCACAGCGCAACTTGAAATCAAAACCAACAGGTTCTGCGTGGCGATGATCTTCACAATCGTCTTAGGCTTTGCGCCCACAGCCCTAAGAACCCCGAATTCTTGTTGTTGCTCACTGATAGACAAAGCAACGTACCCGACAAGACACAACGCCGCCCCGGACAAGGAGAACAAAGGTAGAAGCATGATAGTTGACCATGCGTATCCCAGAAACCCCACCGCCTTATCCAACATCTCGTCAAGTTCGAGAACCTCATAGTCCTCGCTTGCTAAGGCTACGATGGTCCTAAGCTGGCTGAGAGCTTCTGAGCGCTGGACAGGCGTGCTAATCTTAATCATTAGCGCGTTTGGTTGCGATATACCTGTGATGTACTGAATCGCTTTCAGAGGCACATATGTCACGTTTCCATTATTGATCGGATCCAAACAAACGCCTACCACATCCAAAAACTTGCCAGAAACCTCTATACTCTGATTGAATGGAACCTCGAACATTCTCTTCGCCAGGGAATCACCTATGATTGCTTCAAGTGCATCGCTCCTTGGAAGACGACCTTCCATAACCCACTCGTTCTGTGCTTTCTCAGGTTCCATTCCAATGATCAGGGCTTTGCCTTCTCGAGAGTCACCCACTTCTCTTTCCGAAGAGTTGCTGGGGTCGATCGTCCAACCTTTCACTTCTTTCACGGAGGCTTCCATCACTAAGCGTGCATCGATCTTCACGCCCGGCACCTTGTTGAGTTGACCGAGGAAATCGACTGGCAATAAGTACGAGTCTGACACGTAATTGAAGGGTAGGCTTTCCGTCACCTGATAGAACTTGGATAGAAGCAACCTGTACTGATTGCATACGTCCTTGTGCGCGACTAGCACTGTGCCTCTACCGACAGCCTTCTCGATCCAGTTCTTGGTGGTTCTGTCTGCAATCAGACCTCCAGCCACTGCAACAGTGACCAAAACAAACACCATTATCAAACATAAAACTATACGAAACGTGGCTGATCTGCGACGGAACAGACTCCGGAATGCAACCTTGAAGGTGAAGCCCACTCTGGAAGCACCCATGAAATCAGACTCTCTACTCAAACCAAGTGAAAAACCAGGCGAAAGGGCTCTTGCAGGCTCAACCTTAGTCGCACGAACAATAGGCCTCGAACCCGCAGCGAGAGAAAGGACAAAGAAAAAACCAAAAATGATCAGGGCAAACCAGATATTGACTGGCTCTGGCGCGGGTTGAAATCCTTGGTTGCCAAGGAAAATGACTGATGCATAGTCAGCCGCTATGCCCAATGCAATACCGAGTAGGCAGCCGATCGATGAAACGATTAGGAGTTCGTTCATGAAATACCCGAAGACCAAATCGCTTGGACACCCAGCGGCCTTCATAAGACCTATGTCCTTGACGCGCTGAGCCATCATGACAAAGGACATGAAATAGATGATTACAACTCCAAGCATAAGAACAAGGAACGTGACAAGCATAATGAAAACCACAAATATGCTTGAAAAGCTTGCCGTCAGCCTGTTCTCTGTTATTGACAGTGATTCAAACCCTATTTTCCCCCCCAACAATAGCAGAAAGTGCGTTGAAGCAACGGACAAAGCCAAGACGACAATAGCCAATCCTGTTTGCAGTTTTCTTCGTGATAAATCGTTTATTGAGAAGAATGTCTCACTCATTGGCTTGTCAGCATCCCGTCTTCCAAATGCAGTTTCTGGTCTCCGAGCTCAAGTATTCGTTCGTCATGTGTTGCCACGATTACGGTTTTGCCATAATCCTTCAGTTTATGGAGGACTTCTATGATTTTGGAGCTTGTTTTCGCGTCCAAATTGCCAGTCGGTTCGTCAATAAGAAGCAATGGCGGATCGTTTGCAAGTGCACGTGCAAAGGCCACTCGCTGCTGTTCGCCGCCGCTCAGCTGGTATGGGAAGTGCTCAGATCTGGGTTTCAAGCCAATCATTTCCAGTAGCTCCTCAATCCGCGTCTGAATTTGCTGAGTTGGTCTTCTGAGCCACTCCATAGGAAAAGCAATGTTCTCAGCAACGGTCAACGTTGACACAAGATTGTAAGACTGAAACACGAAGCCAATCTTGCTGCAACGAAGATTAGCCAGGAAATCCTCATTCTTGCTTCCCAAGTCTTCTCCGAAAACGACGATAGCTCCGCCCGTCGGCTTATCAATACCGCTAATGATGTTCAATAGAGTCGTTTTTCCCGAGCCTGAGACACCGGTCAAAACTGCAAAATCACCTTCTTTAACGTCGAACTCGACATCTTTCAGAACAGCGATTTCAGTTTCCTCTGCTTGGTAAGTCTTGTATAAGTGAGAGGCTAATACCGCCATCAGATCACTATTCATAGTTTCAGTTCCCCTTTTCTAGATTGAAGTTCCCCCTATCACGCT
>CAZDNV010000073.1:0-9191 GCA_964506875.1 uncultured Candidatus Bathyarchaeia archaeon | reverse complement strand
GCCAACGGTTGCAAATGCCTTTAGGCTCTAAGACCCCTTGCACTCTGTTTCGCCATGGTATTCATTTGAACTTAACGGTTGAAACTTGCCATCGGTTCCCTCTTTCGGCAGAGTAGCTTGTTGTCTTTGTTTTGCTCGTTCAGCCTCAATCTCTAGTAGTGGTTCTGCAAGTTCTTAGGGGTAGGAATTTCAGACAATTGTCTATTTTTCCTAAGAGCATTACCAACTCCCGGCTTCGCGGTTATGGTTTGAACAGAAAAAAAGAGTGGGTTGTGGGAATTGCTATTTGCTATCTTTGAATACTGACGTATCGCAAAGCATGAATACCGTGCCAAGGTCGTCAACATACTCTACGAGTGATTGTCCTCTTTCTTTTGCTGCTTTGCGCATAGCGTTGACCAGGTACATGGGAATCCTGAAATTTCCTAGGTCTGATTTGTCCGTGGCGTCCTGCTTATCCTCGGTTAGTGCCTTCCTCGCGTTGTGTTTGTCGATGATCTGTCGGTTCTCAATGATGAGCTCGTTTTTGTTCCCCGTATAAAGCTGCAAGGGCTTCTTCTTGTCTAGCCAGCGTCTGAGCCTCTTAAAATGCGCGTCTGAGAGCATTGTGGCAAGTGCAAAACTGTTCTTGGGGACGAACCATTTCATTTTTGGGTTTTTGAGATCCTCAGATAAGGTTGTGGGCTTATAGTGCGCTGCTTCTGCTGCTTCCAGAAGCTGATTTGCGTATTCATTGGCAGTTAAGCCTTTTTCCTTTGCAATTGCTTTCAACCAGAGGTACACGTTCTCTTCAATGAACAGTTTCTTTGTGTTTTCTAGGCTTGTTTCCATTCTTTTCTTTCTCCTTAGATGAGGCTAGGCTGTATGTTATGCTTCTTTTCGAGTCTTCTGATTTCCTTTTAGTGTCACGCAATTTGTTGAGTTCTCCGTCGACGCCTTGCTTAACGCAGTTGGTGAACCATTCATCCCTTGTCTTGCCAAAGTAGTTCTTCTCCTGCAGAAGCCTTAGAAGATTCGTTGGAACTTTCACAGTCACGCTTTCAGTTTCCATGCTCAACAACCTCACCGCATGCTAAGGCTCCTAGCAAATCGTCCATGTACTGCGTTAGCGTCTGCCCTTTTTCCCTCGCAGCGTTTTCTAGCTCGCGGTAGAGACTGGCTCGAACGTAGAAGTTCTTGGTTTTGGTTTTTGCCATTTTTCTTTTTCTCCTTTTCTCGGTAGTTGTATAATGTTGCATGATAAGCATTTAACGTTTGCGAAAGTATTATAATGTTGCATAAACAATAAAAACGTACAAGTGAGATTGTATGACTGAAACAGAAATGAAAAGAGTGAGAGTCTTCGCAACCATCCGAGAAGACGTGGAACAGTGGATCCAGAAGGAAGTTGACAAGGGACGATTCAGAAACCGGTCACACGCTATTGAGTACGCTTTGTTGCACCTTATGGTAGACGAAAAAAAGGAAGCCTGATCTGTCTTCTAGCCTTTTCATCGTGCATTACAAGAAGCTTGGTTCCTGTCCGACTGAAATGTTGACCTCTCAGGGCATCCTTTCAGAGATGTCAAGCTTGGTCATCAGCTAGGACGCTTTTTCTCTGAGGCTCAGGTGTTACAGGAAACGAGATTATCAAATGGAATGGTTTTTCTCGCAATTTTCCTTTGTTCTCATCAACAAGCTTAGGCGCTATGGCATTTATGATATGAGCAATATCATTATCTGTCAAAAGGGGTGCTGTCTCAGACGGGTCACAGAGGAGCTGAATCCTTACTAGTTTGAGAACTTGCATAAGCCTTGATTTTACTTCGCTTTCTTTTGTCAGCGCCTCCCAAAGAATCGGATACATAGTTTTTGCGATTGCTAGTGTAAATCTTTCATTCTCTAGGGGGGCATCCTTCAGCTTGAGTCGTTCCATGATTTTTGCGGCTACGGGTCTTGGAATTTGATTTTCTCTGTCATTGATGTCAGCTTCCATTTTCTTAAAAGCTACTATAGATGCTTCGTGAAAAACTTGCCCTTTTCCCTCTTCAGCCTTTTTCATTTCGGAGTCAGCTGTTTCCGCAGCGTTTAGCATGATCTGGCCGGATATTTTTTCTATGATATAGTCTGCCACTTTCTCAAGTCGACTCAATGGAATGCGTATTTCGTTCAGGTCTCCTTGTGTGATGTCGATTTTGAGCAATGCTTTGGTGCCAGATCCCTGATACTGTTCTGCAAGCAGGTACATCCTACGCCCAGTCTTGGGGTCCTTGACGGACCTGTCGAAGCAATCCCTCACCCTTTTCCAATGATTTATGAATTTACCTTTACTCCAACCCCTAGTCTTGGTGAACTCTTTCTCCAAATCAACCCAGTGAAAGAGGCCTTGCATTTTTCCGTAGGCGAGTATCTGTTCTTCCTCGTTAGACCCGAATTCCGATGACATGGTTAGTCTCCAGAATAGACTAGTCTAAACTATAGACTATTTATAACTTTATTCTTATTATGTTTGAACGGCGAATTGTATGCCGATCATACGGAAAATATTAGATGTCGGAAACAGCAAAGCTGTGAGCCTCCCCAAGTCTTGGCTCGAATTTCTTGAGAGAGAAAATGGTTTTGAGATTCGGGAAGTGGCATAGAAGTCGACAGAGTTCTAACCATAGCCCCGATTCTCCCTAAGAAGGCACCTGAAGAACGCAAGGAGATCCCGGTAACATGAGCTTAAGTACGAAGAAAGGAGGCCGCTACGCCAGAGGTGAAAACGTGAAACAGACAGACAAAGCATGACGATTCATAAGAAAGAGGAATTTGAAAACCGACTAAAAGAGGCCATTCAGAAGGACAAGTGGTTTGAAGGTCTAGTGATAAAGGTGAAAGCAATAGAGCAGCTCGGAGATCCAAGCCATCCTAACAATGTTCGCTTTGAAGTGTACGTTCTAATCAATGGTTACGTTGAAGGCTTAGAGTGTATGGATCAGGAGAATGATAGTCTACCCGCGCTAACGTTAGACGAAGCGCGAGAGCTCGAAATGTTACTAAAAGCACAGAGGAACAACCAAACACTCCCGGACAACGAACCGAAGGGAGCTTGAGATTTTGCTCGCAGACTTCAAACATACCCTAGAAATGCAGGAGGCCAAAACATGACCACACCGGATAATGAAAGGATTCTTCTGATTCCATTAGACCGTATCAAGGTGGATAGCAATCAGCCTAGAAAAACCTTCAATGAGCAATCTTTAAGGGAGCTTGCGGAGTCTATCAAAAAGGTCGGTTTACTTCAACCCATCACAGTCAGGAAGAATGCCAATGGTACATACACACTTTTGCAGGGCGAAAGAAGACTCAGGGCACACGCGCTAGCTGGAAAACCCACAATCAGGGCCATACTAGGTAGAGGCGACGAGAAAGAGATTGCAGATCAGCGACTCGCAGAAAACGTTGTACGCGAAAACTTGACAGACATCGAACTTGCTAAGGAATTTGAGCGAAGAGTGAGTCTTGGTGAAACACAAGAGCGAATAGCTGCTGCCATTGGAAAATCCAGAGTTTACGTGGCTCAGAGACTCTCACTCTTGCGATTGCCAGAAGAGTCATTGAGGCAACTTGAAGAAGGGCGAATCACCTTTACGGATGCGCGGAATCTGGCTGTTAGCCCTTCAACTGTTCTGGGCGCGGTAGACGCAAAGCAACATGGTAACGTCGTTACAATGGAAAACTTGCAAGTCTACAGACTTTTCAAACAAACCACAAAACCCGATCTGCGAACATTGTATGAGGCTTACCAAAAGGACATGGTGACAATCAGAGATGCCTTGGCACCCTGATCCTAAAAGTGTCAAACTGCTCGATTATGCCATGGCTAAAATCAAATCTGTTCCATACAAGGTTAACAGTCGCTGGGCTTTCTCCCGTGTCCTTCAGGCTGGTCTTATTCGAGACAAGACGCAAATCACAAGTTTTGACTACTTAACATCCCGAGCCAGAAAAAGCTTCTATGGAGAATGGCGACCTGACACCTTGATCGATTCCATACGGCAGACAGATTTCAAGGGTGAGCAGTACGTTGGTTTCTTGGTCGAGCTTGATTCCATACCTTTTCAGGACTGTTATACGCAGGTCTGGTTTGAGGCTGAAGCTATGCACCAGCAGTTTGAGTATTTCACCCGAGACTTTCGGGCTAGTCTTGTACCTTTTCGTGGCGACTACAGTGTTCCCATGAAGTGGAAACTTGCGAAGAAACTGGAGGATATGAGCGCAAGGTATGAGAAACCGATTAAAATTCTGTACTATGGTGACTGTGATCGCAAGGGTCACTTGATTCCCAAGGCTGCATTGAAAGATATTAGGGCATGGTGTAGCGTACCGTTTGACTTTGAACATGTTGGGTTGACAGAGAAACAGGCCAAACAATTCGGTCTACCTGAAAATCCCGAGAAGCCAGGAAACTTCCAATGGGAAGCACTAGAAGATCAAAATGCTAAGAAGCTGATCGTGGATGAAGGCGTGGCTAGGTACTTGCATCCTGTTCCTGCTACGTTAAGGGAACGTGAGATGCGGATTAGGGGAAGAGCGCAGGAAAGCATCCTTGATATTATCAGCGAAGAGCTGAGGGGAGACTGAGGGGCTGGAGTCGATTAGTATGGAGCCTATAACCGTCGGCAAGCGTCTATGTCCATACTTGGTTTTTGACAAGAGTGAGTATCATTTCTGCACAGGGTTAAGGATTTGTTGCGCTTGGGTTGGTTATGCAGCTCTGCCGTATGATTTGGCCGAGGTAGAGCTGGAGTATGGAAAGGATGGTAAGGCTCATTTTTGTTCGACCCGTAACTTTCCAGATCAAAAAAGACCACGTAGAATGACGAAAGAAGATGTCTCGAAGATCTGTCCGTTGAGGTTGACTTTCGAAGAAATAGATGCGCGTGTCGCATACGCTAGGGAACTTGCAGAAGACTAACGAACCACTAAGGGGCGATTTCGCCACCCCGCACACTCAGAGTCCTCTGCACTATATGCTATATTTTTCTACTGTAGGCGGCTTGCGAGCTTCGCAAGCCCACAGAAATGGAGGTTGAAAAAATACAGAAATCAAACATTGAAGAACTGGAAAAACAAGCCCAAACACTTGTTGAGGACGCAAAGATACCCTGTACAGTCGATTATATCGCAAAGCATCTTCACATTGCATGGGACACAGCAAGATCCTTGCTCCTAACCCTGGCTCTGAAAGACCGCATATCAGCGGTTAAAACGATGAAATCGTGGATTTTCCAACCCGCCCCAGAAAAGAAGGAGACTCAGACTGAATGAGCTTCAAAGTGACGAAGCTGACTGTTGGCAAAGGTCGAACGATAAGCGATGAGAAGGCAGGAGAATGGACCAGACAATACTACGAGCTAGAGTTGACTATTGATGATGAACATAGCTTAGAGCTCGCAAAGGCCAGCGTCGAAGGTCTAATTGATGGTTGGTTAACCGGGACCAGCACAGACTTAGCCGCTAAGCAGGGCACTCAAACAAGGTCAGAACCGCCTGAATCGGAAACAACAGAAGACGGCATCGTCTGGGTAGCAGACACTGGACCCAAAGGGTTGTATGAAAAAAGCGAAGACATCAACAACCCACGTTTCCAAGCTCTACTTAGAACTCTGCAAGCCCACGAAGGAAAGATGATGCTCGACGGATATTTCTTGTGGACTTTTGATAACGGGCGTACCATAGGAAGAAAGCGGAAAACCTAAACCTGGTGCCATCTATGGCTGAAGAAAAGCAGAAACCGATTCAATCGCCAGGACAGACGTTTCCAGACATCATTTTTGAGCAACTTTCAGATGCTTCTTTCCTAGTTTTCGACCGGATGAAAGGCGAGATAACATCCTCACCACCTCATCTCCTACTGCATGGCGGCTTAGAATATGTGCCTCTTGCACGTTTGCCCTGGCCCACGTGTGGAATCAAATCCGAGCGTAATGGTGATCTGGCACAAACAAAAGAAGAGCTCCTAGAAAAGCTCAACAAGCAAGAGTTTCAAGGAGAGTATGGAAGCGAAGAGCAGCTTTTCAACGAGATACGAGCATTCTTCATTGAACACCTAGATGTTTCAAACGAATTGTTATTTGATGTCTATGCTGCTTTCACACTAGCAACCTGGCGAGCTGAAGACTTTACAGTTGTTGCGTACGCTTTCTTTCTTGGGCCTCTAGCCAGTGGCAAAACAAGGGGCCTAGAGTGCTTTCATAGGTTGTGTTATCGTGCTATCATGGCCGCGAGTATGAGTGCTGCAAGTCTTTTCAGAGTTTTGGAAGCGTGGCACTCTACACTATTGCTTGACGAAACAGAGATCTATAATCGAGAGAGTATGGTCGAAGTTCTTGCTCTGCTTAACTCAGGTTATCGACGAGGACAATACGCTATTAGAATTGAGAAGTTAGCGGAAGGCTGTCCACAGATAAGCATGTTCGACACTTTCGGCTTCAAAGTCCTAGCTGGAACTGAAGAGCTTGCTGCCACACTACAGAGCAGATGTATTATAACAACTATGAGCAGGTCCGTGAGACATGTTAACCTCTTTGTTGATGAAGAGAAAGCTCAGAACCTAAGAAACAAGCTGCTGATGTATCGATTCAGGAACTTGGGAAAAAAGGCTCAAAACTTTGACGTTTCTAGGCTGAATGGCTACTTCAGCAATGCACGTGTGATCGAGCTTTTCGTTTCATTATTGCATGTCGCTCCTACAGAAGAGATCCGTGAACGCCTCATCAAGTGCATGAAGCAGATAACTCAAAGCAGACTTGATGAAGAGCAAGCAAGTATAGAGGCTAGAGTCTTTGAGGCTATTCTGAAAAGTGAGGGAAACATTGAGAATGGAAAGCTTAGCACTCGAGCAATAACTAATGCTTTCAATGAAGGTTTACCTGAGAACGAACAAGCAACTAGCCGGTTCATAGGGCGAAAGGTTACGGCTCTAGGTTTTGAGAAATGCCGTTTAAGTGGCGGTCCTTCTGGGTTCTTTTGGGATAACAAACTTATCGAAAGATTGAGGGCTCGTTATTATCCTAGCCCTTCTAAAACAACTTCACTAACCTCACAAACTTCACAAACTTCACTAATGACGGATAATTCTGCCGAGGTGGAACAGCAAGAGAGTGAAGTTAGTGAAGTTTCTCTAGCCAAAGGCGTCACGCCGCCTATGGAAACTGCCATAAAAAGTGAAGTTAGTGAAGAAAGTGAAGTTAGTGAAGAAAGTGAAGTTAGTGAAGGTAGTTTAGAAGCCCTAGCCACTAAAACATCGAAACTAGAGCGCTTGACGGACCATTTTGAAGACGAATGCGTTATCTGTGGTTTCCGTGGTCGTATGGACTTTCAGGTTACGTTGCATGACAACTCTTGGAAATTGCTTTGTGGAAACTGTGGTCTCGCTCTTGAAAAGAGGCTGAACCAACCATGAATGAAGAAACCCGTTCTGTTAGGGCTGACTCTGACTGCTTTTGTCCGAGAGTCAACGAGCATGTAGTCATACTGTCAGGGGTTTGCTTATTCAAGGGTGTCCGTATACAGTGTTCGGGTTGCATTTTCGATACGCGTTACGTCTATGTCAAGCTCGTTTTTTTGCTCTGCGATATTCTGACCTGTCCCAAAACTGCAGAGGTAAAGTAGAGCATGGTTCAGGAAAAGGCTGTCTCTCACAGTCATCATGATTCACTCGGTAAAGCGGCGAGAAGACAGTTCGCCAAGGCTCAAGGCGAGCCGCAGCAGCCTCCTAAACAGCCATGCCCTCCATGTCCTGAGTGTGGTTCAACAAGAATGTTCAAGTCTGGGTTAAGGCATCTCGCTGATGGTAGAACAGTCCAAAGATGGCTATGCCGGGCTTGCGGCTATCGTTTTTCTGAGCCTCAGGTACAATTCAACATCACTACTCAAATTGCTGAAGGACCTGAGTCTAGAAACGATTTGTCGCATAATCTCGTCACTGGGCTTGACTTTGCCACTGAAAAAGCCATTGAGAACTTGCCTTTCTTTAGGAGTAAAGACGTAGCTTCGCATAATCGGACTATAATAGGACAACGCTTAAATAGCTTATGTGACTGTAATAGTCCATACCGAGTATGCGCTACCCAAAAGGGAGCGAAAAACTTGGAAGAGAGATTACTAACAGAAAGGCCAGCCGACGGCACAGAAACAACCCCGGTCGACGTCAAAGGGAAACTTGTCGAATATGCCTTCTACATGCAGAAGCAAGCCTACAGTGAAGCCACAATAAGGCTTAACACAACAGCCCTCAGGGTCCTTCTTGCGAAAGGCGCTCAATTACTGAACCCTGAATCAGTCAAAGAGGCAATAGCCAGACAGAAGGTCTGGAGTGAGTCAAGAAAACGCAACGTCATAAACGCATACAGCCTATTCCTCAAGTTAAATGGGTTACACTGGGAAAAACCGAAGACGAAGGTAATACAGAAGTTCCCATTCATACCACAAGAGTCAGAGATAGACGCTTTGATAAGCGGTTCAGGAAAGAAGAACGCTGCTTTTCTAGAACTACTGAAACAAACGGCCATGCGATCTGGCGAAGCAAAACGCCTAAGATGGATAGACATTGACACAGAAAAGAGTATCATGAAACTGGACGATCCCGAAAAAGGTTCTAATCCGAGAATGTGGAAAGTCAGCCAGAGACTCATAGGGATGCTTGACGCACTTCCCAAGGTAAGCGAGAAGGTTTTCGGTGATGGACCCCTAGCATCGATGAAGACAACCTTCACCAAGACTCGCAGAAGGTTAGCCGTGAAACTTCAGAATCCGAGACTGCTGAGAATCAGCTTCCACACTCTGAGGCATTGGAAAGCAACGTATGAATATCACAGAACCAAAGATCCCTATTACGTCAAACAGTTCTTAGGACACAAGAGCCTGAAGAACACGGAAATCTACATAAGCATTGAAAGAACACTGTTCGAGCCTGGAAACGATGAGTTCACCGTCAAAGTGACAGACAAGCCAGAGGAAGTTAAATCACTGTTGGAAGTAGGCTTTGAATACGTCTGCAACAAAGATAACCTAATATTCCTGAGGAAACGCAAATGATAAAGAAAGCTGACATCGCCAGGCTACGAGGTCGTCCAAATAGTGGCCGGGGTGAGGTATTTTCGGTTGCTGAGGATATATATCCACTTCCAGCGCAACCTCTTTTTTCGAATCTGAGGTAATGATAT
>CAZDNV010000072.1:0-9287 GCA_964506875.1 uncultured Candidatus Bathyarchaeia archaeon | reverse complement strand
GCAAAAGCAAAGGCTCAAAAGTAATTGTTGTTCAAGGGTATGCCCCTTACAACGTTTCGTACAACTTTGATTTATCTAAAATGTACACAGGTGCAACCCAGTCTTCTTTGATTAATGGGCGTAACCGTGTGATTGAATTGCAAAAAAACAATCAATCAAAAATCAAAAATGCGGATGTTATTGTACCTGCTTATGCTAATTTTAAAAGAACTGATTCTACAGATGGTATCCACTTGAAGATGCCAAACTATAAAATCCTTGGCGAGTATATCGGTAAAGAAACTTTTTCGTAATGGCCATAGGTTTAATTATATCAGCAACAATGGCGGCAATAAGTATTGCTAAAGGTGCGTCTGATAAAAAGAAAGCAAGGGATAAGTATTACTACAACGCCCAATCAGAATTGTATCAACAACGGCAAACGGCATTAACTCAAACGGAAGCCGAGCGCAGTGAAGCACTCAAATCTATTGCCAAACAATATGCCATTAGTACCATTAATGAAAACTTATCTCTGCAAAAGCAAGCGCAAGAGATAGCCGATAAAAAAATAAAGAGAGACCAAATAATTGCCGTCACCACTGGGGCGGTGGCAATTACATTTTTGATAGCACACTTAATAAAACAAAATTGATATGATGTATTATAACCAAGGAGGCGCAGGCGTTGATGCAATTGCAGGCGCAGGAGAAACAGCAGGCGGAGCAGCCAGCAAAGCAAATCCATATATTGAGGCAGGAAAAATCATTGGTGAATTAACCGTTGGGGCAATAGATGCCTCTAAACGCAGAGCCATGGATTACAACCTTTCTCAACAAAGACTAACCAACGAACTCGGATTGGCTAAACAAACACAGGAACAGCAGTACAACTTAGGTAAATTGAATATCTTGGCTCAAGCGCAAGCAGGTGCGGCACAAGGTGGCAAGACTACAAAACAAAATCCTATGTTGACTATAGCCATTGGTGTCGGCTCGTTTGTGGTGCTTGGAACAATCATGTATGTTATCTTAAACAAATAACCCATGCAACAGAAAACCGTTGTTACCATTTTTATTTCCTCAGTTCTGTTATTCGCAGGAGTGGGCTTTTTTCTTTTAATGAGAAAACGTGCTGTACCTACATCACAGCCAGCAACCAACAATGGCACGCCACAACCGTTATCTGATGCGTTTATTCAAGCGGGCTTAGATAAGAGCAACGCTTTATTGCAGAAGAAACGGGCACTGTATGAAGCCAAATGGAAAAAATCAGGCACTTTGTTGTCATTTAAGGACTGGTACATAGAAAACGCAGAATGATAAATATTTCAACACAAACTAAAGAAGCCCTTATCGTTTTTGGTATTGCCATTGCGGTAATTTATTTGACCACTCCTAAAAGCAAAGGAAGTTTAATTCCAAAGCCTGATGTAGCACCTGCAAATGAATTAGCCAATAAAGAAAACGCTTTGATTGCATTGGATGCTTATGTCAGCGCATCTAAAGCAGGGGAAAGTTCTAAGGCATTAAATGCTTTGAACAACGAACTTGCTTCGCAGTATGGCTTACGGGTGTACAAGCAAGATGGTATTTACACCGCCAAAGATTCATCAGGAAAAGCAATTTTAAAAGGAAAGTAATTGGGTACTATACCAGCAGGATATGACAATTTTGGCTCACCGTGGTTAACAGTAACCGCAGGTGGTCAAATTTCGTATAATACAATTCAGCAAAGTATTTCCCAAGGTTATCAGTATGGAGTAAGCGGGCTTTATATGAAAGCCAATAGCATTTCCCAGTTGCTTGAAACTATTTCCCTTGAAAAAAACAATCGTAGGGGCATATTTGAAGCAAAAGAGTTTGTACCTACCGTTGACCCTTATCAGTTAGTTTCGGCTATTACAAGTGATGTGGTAGACCAAAAACATCAAGAACAATTGACGTTTGATGGCAGACAAGTTTTTGTAATGCCTATACAAACAGCAGAGACGGTGTTTTGCGTGTTTTCTTTGGAAGAGCAGAGCACCAACAACCTGTTACAAACTCCGACCAATTTTGAATTATTGGAATACTTTGATTATTTGGCGGATTTTCCTGACAGGGAAGATGTAAGCCACACCCAAAGAGATATACTGGTTCAATTGAGAGTGCAAAACAATAGTACGGCATTGGGCGTGCCGTTTCGTGGTTTGGTATCTTTACTGGGTGGAGCACCCGATACCTATGCTCAAAGTGTTAATGCAAATGGTTTGTGGCAATGGAATTTTCTTGCCCTTGAACCTTTTGATATTTCTGCGGTAGAGATATTTTATAAAAAAGTGACCGACATAACTTACTCTTCAATTACAGTGTACGGTAGTTTTCAAACGGCACAGGAGATTGCAAATGCCATAAATGTGCAGACTGCACTGGGTTTATTTTGGGTCAATTTTGGTGGCTCAGGTTTTCCGATTCTCCAAACCACCAATGACCAATTAGATTTTCAAAACTTAGTTTATACAGGAACGCTGTAAAACGGAGAAAGAAGGCTATAAAGCCTTCCTTCTACCTCTTTTTTTCACAATGCGAACAGTCGTTGTGGCTGAAATATTGTTGTCATTCTCAGACGATTGCTCGTTAATAACGGGCGTTTGTTCATCTGCGAGGTGCAAATCTACATCATTCGTTTGTAAATTTCCCAAAGTAGAATAAACATTCGCCTTTGCAGGTTTACTGGCAGTCTCTTGAGACAATACAACTTTGCCATCGTCATCTAAAACAAGATACCCACCCCCCTCAACTCTGTCATCAATACCGACTGCGTGAGTGCCAAAATAATCTTTCGGTAGCAATTTGGCCAACTGTTTGATAACGGTCTTTCTCGGCATCCACATCATCGGGTCTTTTTTGTCGTCAAAATACAAAGTGTTGTTCTGCTTCATCGTGGCCATAATACCCATGATTTCCTGCACGCTCATTACTTTAAACACCTTTTCGCCATTACTGAGTTTGGCTACTGCGTAAACATGGGTCAATGTAGACGAATTGCGCACGCTGTCAACGGGTTTGTGTATCAGTTTGGGGTCTAAGCCCAGTTCATACTCAAACGTGTCTGCACGGTGCACCGTTTCAGCGTAAATCAATTGCACTCCTTGGTTTCTAAGCATCAAGGCAGTCAAACCCTTGTATCCTAAAATTGGCTTGATAATTCCGTTGTAAGGGATGAAATAAAATTCACCCGCCATCTCGCTTGGAGATAGACCCAGTTCAGCGCAATGCAAGATACTTGCAAAAAGACTACTTGGATTCTTTTGAAAGGCTTCAAGCATTTTAGGGTTTTTCTTCACTTCAGTAAGTACTATCTGAGTGAATTGAGCAGGGCGTAAGCCGTGTTGAGCCAAAAGTTCAGTTAAAACTTTACTTTCGTACTGTGCCAGCGTTGTAGAAAACTTGGCAATTAGTTCTTTGGTCATGGTTATGGTTTAGAGGTTATTTAGTGCTTGTAGAATTAATTTCCATTCTTTCACATTTCGCAGGTCTGCGGGCGTGTACCCCATCTTGTCAAAAGACTGCTCGGTGTTAAAAATGACAATTTTAATTTTGGTAATGGCAGTTTCTTTGCCGTGAGTATCACAAAGTGATTTGGCTTTTTCTTCAATGGTCATATTAATAATAAACTTCTTCTATGATTGGATAATCAACTGCAAACTTACAGTCGGGCTTCAAAGGGCATTTTGCGCACCTCAGAAGGTCGGGCTTTGCTTTCCAGCCGTTGTTCTTAGCCGTATGCTCAATAAATGATTTGGCGTTGTTTACGGCATCCATATGCTGATAAAATCGGGATTCATCCACTTTCTCTTCAATGATTCTAACGTTCTGAGGATTCTTGCTATCAAAGACCCAAAAATAAAAAGGTATGTCATCAATACCAAGGGTTTCTTTTGCTAAAAGTTTGTACATCACTCCCTGCACCATCAAGTTGTCTTTTTGGCTTAAAAAGTCTTTGTGCCATCCAAATTCGCTCCACTTGTCTTCAATCATGCCAGTGTACTTCAAATCAAATATTGCAGGCTTGCCATTCCATTCCACAATTATGTCGGCAATACCCTTCATGATATCCGTTTCCATCGTGTGATTGGTGTAAAGAACTTTGATATCCCAAAACTTCATCAGTGCTTGAAAGAACAAGGCACTCGCTTCTGCCCGTTCAAAATCAGTAGCCAACTTTTCTTTTGCCGTTCCTTTGTAAACAACATCAGGCTCGGGCGCAACTCCATTACGGGGTAAAGCACCAGTGGCTTTGTATTCAAAGTACGTTCCAAGACGCATCGCATCGGTTTGCACAAATTCAACGGTCTTTTTGATATAACGCTCATTAAACGCTATGCCACATTCGTTCCCTTGAACATACTCGCTCAACGCTTTCATCAGCGATTGGCTAATTTTCGGTAGTTGTATTTTCTTTGCCATTGTTTAGTTGCTATTGTCTTCCATCCAGCCCTGCAAACCCCATACATAACTCTTTCCTTGGTGCTGTTTTTTGTTAACACCTACGATGGGCAATTCCACTTTCATGTCTTTCAAATCCTGTAAAAAATAGCCCTTTTCAGATAAAGACGGCATGATTTGTTCCAAAGCGTAATTGGCACTTTGCTTGCTCAATGCTTCTATAATCACGGGTTTTTCCTGACCGTCAAAATAGTATTTGTAAAATTTTATAGTCATGTCTTTTAATAATTCATCTACCATTTTTAGATGATATTTCATAATTAATTCTAACGGCCCATAACTCAGTTGTTGATATTTGATGCTTAACAAATGAGCCAGTTTCTTCAGTGCAGGCAAGTGTATTGGTAGGTTGCGTTCATTTTGCAGTGCGTTGCAGATAAACGCTTGGTCGGCAAGTAAAAGACGGTATGTTTCTTCCAACGATTCCATAAATTTGTCTTGTCCAAATCTTTGTCTCGCAACTTTGATTATGGTCGTGTTGTTCACTTGGGCAGTAATGGTCGTTACTGCCCTTTTTTTATAAGTCCAGTTTATTCTCAGCAAAGTATTCTTTATACGCTTTGATGACCAATTCATCATCTCGTAAAAATGCTGTAAAAGGTATTTCCCACTCTGAATCAATCCAAGTATCTTGTTCGGGGGAGAACTGTAATAAACTTTCCCGTAAACAATCATTGTCTCGCACCCATTCCTCAAACCCATAGACTTGATAGAGTTTCGGTAAATTGGATAATACCCCGTCATAATTTTCGGGGAACTTTCTAACGATTGTTTTGTCATCGCTGACGATGTACGTAAAGTGGTATTCGGCTTCATTAACTGAGAGTTCATAGTGGTGGATATTAGAATTTGATGTAGAGGTCATCAATTAATATTTTGTCACGATAAAACCTGCATCCAAAACGTCTTTGGCATACTGGATAGAATCTTCCTTGTTCACCCAAGTAATCATTTTTTGGATGCTCTCAATGCTCGCAATACAATCAGAAATTTCTCCCTCACCATCATGTCCAATGCAGATAACGTTGTTTACTACCTGCCATTGCACGTCATCAACAGTAATTAGCATACCGCCCACAATATCTTTTTCACGATAAAGAATGTCATCATCGCCAAAAAAATCGGTGGTCTTGTAATTTTTTCCGCTAATGAATCCTGTAATCTGAGTGATGTACTGGCAATTGTTACCAATGGCGTTGTAGTAAGAATCCAAGATGGGTTCGCTCAAAGAAATTTCAGTAATTTCTTGGGTCGCAGGGGCAATCAGTAATGCCCGATAAGTTTTTTCGGTGTTCATAGTGTATAGTGTTATTTTTTGTAGGCAAAAGGAATGTATGTGGGGTGGTTGGTCACACACCACGTTGTGAGGGCTTTGAATGTTCTTACTGCCAAATCACGGCTCTGTGCTTGGCTCTCTGCGTTAAAAAACCAGTAGAGAAGATTTAGTTCGGGGTCGTACACACCAAAAGAGTAACGATACGTTTTCTTTTGTCTTGGTGAACGCTTGTACAGGGATAGAACTGTGAACTCGGCATCCGATTCGTTAAACGTTGTCAAGGCAAAATAAATTCCTTGAATGCAAATCTCTTTGCTGTCAACATAGAATGGTCTGTTCTTTTCTAAGATAGGCTCTGCGCCTTCGCTCATATAGGATGCAAGCGTTGGCTGGTCTACCAAGTCGTGCGGGTTAACACTGATTAAATCTAATTTTATGCTCATGATGACACAAAGATAAGCAAAAGATTTGTTTTTGCAAATAAAAGTTATTGAAACCCTTGGGGTTCTTCAAAGACCAATTGCTTGTACTCAAAGTTGTGTTTGTCAAGATAGTCATAACACTTTTGGCGGTTCTCTTCCGTATCACGGTAGT
This sequence comes from uncultured Candidatus Bathyarchaeia archaeon, assembly GCA_964506875.1. Lineage (GTDB taxonomy): Archaea > Thermoproteota > Bathyarchaeia > Bathyarchaeales > Bathycorpusculaceae > CAZDNV01. Next base: position 2,948 of record CAZDNV010000072.1, on the reverse strand, counting down.
AGATACAATCCGTGCGGTAAGCATCAAAATCGTCACCCAGCATCTCGGCCATGGCCTGCATATGCTCGTAACACTTGTAGCGTACGGCACGATAGAAGTCTTTAATGATTTTGTTACCAACAACAATTTTTGGTTCTGTGGATAATGTTCCACCGACATACTGCTTGTATGCCAAGGTGCGCCCTAAGATAGCCAGTGCGGCCAGTCTTGTCACCTTGTGGTAGGCTTGCCCTGCTTTCTCGTATGTGCTTTGTCCTATAATACCCATCTGATAGGCAATAGTCCAATAGGCCGAATTAACATCCGTACCCGTAATAACGCCCTTCGTGTCATCGTAATTGATATTGGTGAAGTTCACGGGGTGTTTCTCAGGCATTTCAAATTTGGCATCGCCTCGCTCCACTGCGGCAGCGAATTTATTTGCATCAAGGTTGACGTTTCTAAAAATCCAAAGTTGGCTGGCAGGGAACATTCCCGATTTCTTTGTGTAGACAATTTCACGGCCATCATAAATTACGGTGGTCATAAATGGTGTTTCCCTCACATAAAAATCACGCTTGTTCATCTTGAGTTTGTTCAACAAGGGGATGTGACTGCGATAGACACGGGCTTCGCTGTCAACAAGCATCAATTCATCTTTTTTGGTCATTGAGTATGTACGGTTTTTTGTCTATGTGTACTTTAAGATGGAAGTAACCAGTCCTCAGCAGAATGTCCTTGCTGAAAAACAACGTGCTCATCAGTTCTGAAAAACTGAATTTGTTCTCGGGCATAGGGTCAACTACTCGTTTAACCGCATCGTACACCCGTCTTGATTGCAGGGGTATCTGTTGCATGAAGAAATAGGTTTGACGTTTACTGAAGTCGGGATACATCTTTTTCATTTACATAATTTGCAGGTCGTCTATGTTACCGAAGTTGAGGTAGTAAAAATCATCACTGACCAAATCTTTCACGGCATCCATATCCGATTGGTGGCCATATAACTTACCTGATTTTTTGGTGAAGATAGCATTCCTGTCGGGAAAGCCATAGATACCGTTTTCTTTGATTGTGCCAATTATCATTCTAAAGAACTTTTCATTGGCTGATTGCTCGGAGGGAGAGAGAGTGGTTTTCATAGTTTTTTTATTGATTCAATACAAAAATAGTAAAACATTTTGTCTTTGCAAATAAAAAGATTAAATAGTTTTAGATGATACCTCCTGTGCGTAATTTCTTGAATGCGTCTTCGTAAGTTTTGATAATACGCTGTTTCTCCTTGTTGTACTTGGCTTTACCAATAAGTTTGTCATCATACTCGGCACGCAACAACTCAAGTTCTCGCAAACGGATTTCATTCAATCTAATAACCTGTTGAGCCTTGGTCGTCTTTTTACCTGCGGGCTCTGTAGGCTCGGGGATGGTGGTCTTTGGCTCTTTCACACGTTTCTTGGTCGTGGGCCGTTCTTTGGTTTTACGGGCTTTGCGCTTTTCGGCTTCTTCTTTGGCCTTTTGTTTTTCACGCTGGTCTACCAATCGCTCCCGTTGTTCGGCACGCAAACGCTCTAAGTCTTCTTGCGTTTGAATCCTTTGGGGTGCAAGTGTATTAATTTCTGTTGGTTGAACAACTGGCTCGTTATTCTCAATCAGAATGATTTGCAACACATAACTATCGGGGTCGGTAAGGTCGGTTGCACCTGCCCTTACTCCAACATACCCCTCCCATGACAAGTAAGGCTCAGAACCCACATTGGGGCTGTCCTTACGTATAGTTTCTACAATTTCCTGCAAACCCGTGGTGACATACTCATAATCGCTCAAATTGAACTCAGCAGTGTTACCGTATGGGCCTGCCATAACCATCAAGCGTAAATCTTTGTTGGGATTTGTTACCAGTGCTCTCAGACTGCGGATGCTCGGAGAGAACCCGCCCGATAAAAAACCATCAATATCAAACCAATTGATACCTGTTACCTCTTCATCACCAATTGTCCGTGGGTCAATAAATAACTTTTGCGGAGGGGCGGGGGGTACTAATGCTTCCTTGGTGGCTTCCCGAATATCTTTTACCTTAACCTTGTAGGCTTTTTGGTCTTTGAACTTGGGATACACGTTGGCTGAAGCAAACTTCCTTGCCTCGCTGTAATCAACATCCTGCCCTTGGGCTTTGAGTTCTTTTCTTACGGCTCTGACAACCTTGGCGTACAGTTTAACACGCTGATTGCGTTTTTTCTGCCAGTCAAGTTGCTTGGTAGCCATAATACAAATTGGTTAGGGTAAACATGGAGAGAGAGAGAGAGTTATGTGGGAAAACAAAATTAGTTAAAAAAATTTATTAAACAAATGCGGAAACCTTTAATCTGTATGGGCTGATTGCAGTTACGGCATTCATATTTGGATACAAAAAACCCCCAAGTACGAGTTGGGGGTTAATGCGCAGGAGTAGTCAACCTACATGAGTTACCAAACAATCCACCCGTTTAACGACTACAAGTTCTATTCAAAGCAATCTATTTCGTCAACATAAATTGGCGTTCTTTCACCTACATAGGCGCACCAAGTGTTAAACTCTAAATACTCCATGGCATCTTCTAAATCCATACCGTCATCAACTAACGTTTGAATCATTTTTTGTTTAGAATAAACCACTCTCATTGAGTTGGTATCTAAACCCATAATGGATGCGTCAAACCCATCAGCAAACAACAATTCATCGTCATTGAAGAAAAGGTATAACCGTTCTTTATTTGGCTCGCTCATTTTGGATTCTTTTTATTAGCAATGGTAACAATTTGCTCAAATTCGGCTCTTGTCTGCAACCAGTAGTCAATGTTGTAATTCAACAATTTTATGGCGGTCATCTTGGCCTGTTCAAATTTAAGGTCTCGGTCTAAGTCATTTGGGGTTTCACTTGCGATAATTACGCATTCGGTGAAATACGCTTCTGCTTGTTGCAATGGCGATTG
>CAZDNV010000071.1:0-9493 GCA_964506875.1 uncultured Candidatus Bathyarchaeia archaeon | reverse complement strand
CTGAAGAAGGTTGAAGAGAAGCTGGCCCAGCAAGAAGTGGCAAAGAAGACGTAGCAAAAACACGCACTGCGCAGAGTTCTTAAGCCTAACCCATTTGAATCTCTGAACATGAGCAAGGAATACACAGAGAAGCTTCAATGGATACTTGTTCTGATAGTCGTAGTAGTGATCATTGCAGCCTTCTTTCAGCTACCTCAATCCTTGGTCAACTGGATGGTTGAATGGCTCGTCAGCGCCTTCATTGGCATAGTCTTCTCAATGGTTGCAGCGGCGATTGTTGAAGGGTTCACTGGGCACTTTCTGGAGAGGATTTCTTTCACCATTGAGATCAAAGGCTTCAAGTTCTCGATCACCGCGTTTGCCATAGCGACAATTGCGCTGAAGTATCTGCTGTTCCATCAGTTCTAGAAAGCCGCATGCATTCAAAAGGCGCGCACCGCGCAGACCCAAATCATGTAATGTTGAAAGTATAAATACGCCATTATGCGCTGAAAACGTAAGGCTATTAATGATATGAACAGGAAAAAAGTTGTCACCTTGTGCGGAATCTTGACATGTATTGCTCTTCCATTCATTCTTTACGCCTTCCTACTCAGACCAGATGGTCCCCAATTCAGATCCTCCGAGCTTATCTCAGACTACCACGATTGCTCAATCAGTTTCAAAGATGATTCTGGCAAGCTGTTTGAAGGCTTTGGAAACGAAACGAGAGTGTCGATCACCTTGTATTCTCTTTTCCTCGGGGAAGTTGAGGTTCTTCTTCCAATCTCGAATTCATCCGCAGTTGCCGGTAGAAACTTCACTATTTCATCGAATATCAATGAAACCATAAGACCCTTCGTCAAATATGCTCAAAACATAACCTTTTATGAACTTCAGAAGGAAGACGGGATCGCGCACGTGACTGTTCCACCAGATCTGAACGAAAATGCCATGTTCGGAATGAGACAACTACTAGTTCTGAACTTCTCATCTGTTGACATGCAGCACTTGCTCAAGTTTTATCTTAGAACTGAGGACAGGTCATTCACAGTGACACAGAGACTCTTTCTCTGCCCCGAGCTTCAGTTCATCGGAGTTCCTGACTCAAATCCTTTCTTTGAGAGCTTCTCAACGAATCAATTCGGATCTGAGATTAGAACCTCTGGAGAAAGTGTCTACACTGACTATCGGTTGCGTTTAAGTGATTCCTATAGACAGCAGCAATATTATGGTAACGCTTTGAACACCGCGATCTTGACGTTTGTAGCCTCTATTGCGATATCATCTGCGGCGCTTTTCGTTAGTACGTACAGGTTCTTCACAGAAGCGAATGCAACCCAGAACTCCACCACACCTTCTCCACATGCCCGAGACAGAGAAGACAGTACAGAGGAAACAATGAGGAAGGGGGAACCTGTGAAAAATCAGGCGCAGTTCAAGCCACGAGCAGATGTGTTAGTAGAAGAATACAAGTCGCTCCGAACAGAAGTGATGGAAAGACAAACAGCCCGCCTATATATAGCTGCCTTCACAATAGCAGCGATTGGAACAATAGTTGGGTTTACCCTCAAAGATGACATGCCCAGCGGATACGAAACAGACTACTTTGTTTTAGCTTTGGTGAGTTTTGCGCTCATAGTCGTTGACGCTGCATTAGTATTAACCATCCAATACACTCAGCAGATCCGTATAATATCCTCATACATAAGGCGATTCATTGAACCAAGAATGCCTGAGTTGAGATGGGAAACCTACTGGACGCGTTATTTGGAGAAAAAGTCCAGAGAGTCTTCTTTGATTAACTTCATGTTGGGAACGAGCCGACCTTTGGCAGTGTTCTATGCTTTTCTAGCGATCGCGGCGTGTTCTGTTATGTTTTTGAGAGGTCTATATTATACGCCCGTTGTGATTCCGGCATTGCTTCTCGCTGCGCTTTCCTTTGTGCTTTCCTATGACTTATATGCAAAGAGGACAAAGCTGTGGAGCATCGACTGGAACATAATCGATGAATAGCATTAGCTCCTACAACAAATTAGCGCGCGCTACAGTGCAGTCTCAACGATCTTTTCTTCCAAGTCATCTCTTATTTTCTCTGCTTCTTCTTCATAGACAGCCATACTTCCAGGGCACTGTAGTTCGCAGTGTCAATGGCTGTTGGCGAATTGATTCCATAGTGAACAAGGGCAATGATCACCGCGCGCATTATGCTTACGCACGGGAGGAAAGGCACAGCGGAAAGCGTGTGCGCTATGTCAATCTTGGACAGATGGCTTCTTGCTATGAGCTAATGCCTGAGCGCCTAGGTGCACATCTTTCACTAGAAGTGCGATTATTACGAATGAGGGAAGTGTCAGCGCTAAGGCCGCATAGAATGGCAATTGCGGGGCGAAAGCTATGTACAAGTAGTTGCCAAGAAGCATGCCGATTCCCATTGCGATATAACTCATGAAGTTGACAAATCCGTTGACTTTTCCTCTAAACTCCTGTTCAACCAAATCTGTTGAGAGAGCCATCGAGGCAGACATCACGAGCAATTGCCCTAGACCGAAGAGGATCATTGCGATTGTCACAAGAAGAAGGCTCGTGCGCGCTACCATGAACGTTGCAAGGCCAACGTCGAAGACAACTAGCCCTAGGATCAGCGGGGCTTTTCGTCCGAACTTGTCAATTGCCTTGCCAACTGGGATGGAGGCTACGATCATAGTAATCGTTAGGGGAATAAAGACAAGCCACCACTCGGCTTTGGATATTAAAAGCACATCTCTTGCGTATACCGCGTTGATTACAAAGAACATTGATAGTCCGAGCATTGTGAGGATCTGAGAGATGACGAGCCAGAGCATTGATCTTGGAAGCGTTCTCCACATGCCAAAGCTTTCTTTGATGGCTTTCGGGTAAGAAGAAACGAAGTATCTGAAGCGGATTGCCTCTTTACCTTGGGTAGTCTCCTTCAGTCTCAGACGCCAAACTGCCGCTGTTAAGTATAGGGCTGTCATCGTCAAATAGATCACTCTCATGCTCCATTCCAGTCCAAGCTGCAAGAGGAGAAAACCTGCGATTGCCGGACCTGGCGTATTAAATGTACTATGAATAAGCTGTATGATAGATGATCCCATTCCTCTACGCTCACTAGGAAGGGAATCCTGGACCATTGCGAAAAGTGCTGGTTGATAGATGAGACAGAGACTGTTAATTGCCGTTCCTAGAAGTATGAAGTGCCATGTTGGAGCAAATGCGAAGAGAAGGAATGAAGATGCCATCCCAAATGTCATGGTGGTTATGAGCCAACGTCTGCCATACTTGTCTGCTAGATAGCCGCCGGGAAAAGCCACGGCAGCCATGCAAAAGAACCCCGTCAGTCCTATCAACCCCAGAGCCAATCCGCTGCCGCCCAGCACTTCTTGAACATAATACTGGAAGTTAGGAGCCGGCATTTCGCTAGCAAGGTCCATTATTATCCAGCTGATAATGAGAATTCTGTAGTTGCCAGTCATGAACGAAAACTCTTTCTTTAGAGAGCCGATGATTCCCAAAGAGTTGCCTCTTGAGAGCCTTCGTAAAGGTTGACTTAAGTGTTTAGGAAGTATTCCAGGTATGCATAAGAAACATCTCATGTTGGTCGTTGTTGGATAAAGAACGCGCTATGATATGGGCTCATTATTGGCGAGCTCTTTGATACACTTGCTTGAGCAGGAGAAACCGTTTCGACACTGATAGAAGATACTTTCACAAGCCTTATTCCATCGCGCGCTTTTCTCTTCGTTTTGCAAAAGATGGATACTGAAACTTTGTTCCCTGCTAACTTTTATCCTCATTTCTGCATGATATATTCGGGGCGCAAGCTAGAGCTAGAATCTCCATCTTCTTTCTCCTAGGCGGATGATGAAAGCTTGTCCCCAAATCCTTTCCCATCATGTACGCTCATGAAATGAGGCTCCGTAAGGGCAGCTTCCTTGGTAGCCATTCCCATGCATAGCCTGCAGGAATGCCTGCGACTTTCGAAGTTTCTGGACGTTGCGACGCCAAGATCCCTTTGACTGACAAATCCCACATGCAACGTGGCTGGGTTCAGCGATCTTTGGCTTCCTAGTTCTTTGTCAGATACACCGTTTCCAGCGTTCGCAGAGGACAACGATACAAGCCAAGCCGAGCTTCCTTGTTTCGCTGGTGATAAACTAATAACTTGATGCAACGGTACTGTGGAACTGGCTGTGATGCAGAGTTGGGCTTGGAGGGCTTGGTGAAGAAGGCTGCGCATTCGATCGCTACTCGTGCCGCTCTTTTGAAGCGGGGATCAAACGTTCTCATCATTTGTGGCAAACACAACAGCACCTTTGCCGAAGGTTTGATGCTTGAATGCTATGCAAAACATGCTTGCCCTCATCTTTGGGTGTTCGACGAGCATCTGTTGCCGAAGAGAGCCAAGATGGTTGCCGAGGGTGCTGATGACATGCTTCCTAAACACACGCGTTCTCTTCTGGACAACTCAGATCTGATAATCTGGCTTACCCAGTTTGAAGACCCCAAGAATGCTTTGACCGATCTCGGGACGGCTGCTTGCTCTTACTGGGATCAAGTTTACGAGACTGCTAAGGGCAAACCTCTTCTGGCCTTAAATCTATTGTCTGCAAAATGTTTAGTAGCCATGGGAATAGAATATGAGGCATTTCTCGAAACATTCGCGAACGCCGTAAACGTGAACTACGATAGGATCAGACGAACTGGGTTGAGCATTGCTGCGGGTTTGAACGGAAGACGGTTGATTCGGGTTACTGATCCAAATGGCACTGACTTGACATTTTGCATTGAAAGCAGAACATTTGGTATGGAAGTTGGGACTCTTGAAGACTGCTATTCAACTGGAAGAGAGTGCGAAGTGGAAGTTCCAGCGGGAGAAGTGTATGTCGCCCCCCTGGAGGATTCGGCATGCGGAACGCTCGTGACCGACGAGCTCAGAGACTTCAGCATTCGGAGGCTTGAGATGGACTTCGAAAAGGGAAGAATAGTGAGCTTCAAGACTAAGAAGGGAGGAGCTTCGTTCAAGAAATTACTGGATGAAGCCGATGGGGAAAAGGACAGGATAGCCGAGTTCGCCGTGGGAATAAATCATGGTATGAAACCAATAGGTCTCCGCATCTACGATGAGAAAGCACTTGGCACAGCACACGTAGCTATAGGCAATAATACGCACCTAGGCGGAACCAACGAGGCATCAATACACGTAGACTTTGTCCTCTACAAACCAACGATAGAGGCGGATAATGACTTGGTCATGAAAGGAGGACGAGTGACAAGAAGGCGCTTCATTCAGGAGCGTGTAGGGGAAGGCACTGCCTGAAGAATCTCGGACTATACGGGTCAATATCTAGAACGGCGTCCGTTGGAATGATCTATCGGAACGAAAAGCCAGTGCTCATTTCTCTTGGGCGCCTTTTGCTGAGACTTCGAAGTACTTTTTCCAGTTTATCTGCGTGACTTCAAGCATGTTTCCATCCGGGTCCTTGAAAGCTGCTTGTCTTCCACCCCAGGTTTCGTTATGCAGTTCATTGACGAATTGTACACCTTTCGTCTCCAGTGCTCGGGTGGCCTCATCTATGTCATCAACGAGAAACTCCACGACTGGCGATACGCTTTGCGATGCTTTTCCTTTTGGTTTTGGGATCAAACCTATTTCTACGCCTCCGCACTCAAAGCCAACATAGCTTGAAAACTCGTACTTCTTTTCCAGGCCTAGCGTCTCTTCATAGAATTTCGCAGCTTCTTTCAAATCTGACACGTAGAAGGTTATACTCCAAACAGTCTTGATCATAGGTTTCACCAGGTGATCTAGCATCCAAACACCAGATAAATGCTTTCAATGAGAGCAGAACGAAGCCAGGCAGCGTGGATGCTCATAGAAGAATTCCCCTCAAAGCTTTCCATTCCACAGCTATGGGAGACTTCACGAGAGGTGATTAGCGGAACGCGAGAAGGCGCTAGGCTGTTTAGAAATTATCGTTCATCTTGTGGGTGCTGTCTTTTTGTGAGTTTCTCTGCTTATTTTTCTCTGTTTGACGGGCTGTTTCTATCTGGAAGACAGAGTTCTGAGCGGGCTTCTGCCTTTTTCTTGGTTTCCTGTTTGATCGTTAGCCCTATCTCTAAGGTTTCATTGATGTCTCTTCTTTTGCCTCATTGGGTGATGTAGTGTTTTATGCTTCTTATAAGGCGGGGGTTATGCTGCCCGACCGCGGTTAAGGCTACGACTAGCATGGCTGAGAAGCTTAAGCAAGCGTGTATGAAAGCCTGTTCTAAGCCTCTAACCCTCAAATGGTCTAGGCGCAGCCATTCTTTGGTCCTGCTGAAAACCCTTTCAATGCATACTCGTTTCCTGAAGAGGTTGACCAGACGCTTAACTCCGTGGGCCACGAAGTCTTTTCCGACCTTTAAGGCGTTTCTAATCTTAGAGCTTTTACTGGATGGTATGATTGGTTCAGTGCCATGCTCCTTTACCGTTTCCCTAACCTTTGCCGAGTCGTACTGAGCGTCAGCCACAACAGTTTTGAAGCCGACGCCTCGACGTTTCAGCTTCCCCAGCAACAGCTTGATGAAGCACTTATCGTTCACGTTGCAAGGCTCAACCATGAATGCTAAGGGCAATTCACTGCTTGTGCAGCATGCCGTGTGCACCTCATAGCCGAGTACGAAGCCTCTCCTACCTCTTCCTACACGAGCATCAAGGTCACTTTTCCCCTCTTGTTTTCGAGATCCCTCTGACTATACGCTTTAGCCGCTGTACTATCGACGGCCACAACCTTTCCTTTAACCACCCGGCTCTCCTTGAGCTGCTCTAACAGCATGGAGAACACCTTCTCGTATCAATCCTTGCCAAGCCTCTGTCTAAATTGGGTGAACAAGCCGTGGCTAGGCGTCCTCTGTCTGAACCTGCATGCTTTAGCCATCTTGCCATTTCTTTTCAACGGCAATGCAAACCGTCGGTCACTTGGAACACGAAGCATGTGCTTCAGCAACTGAGCCTTCAACATGGAAATAGGATCGTGAGGCTTCCTGCCAGGACCCGCGATATGATAGAGAGACATCAAGAACCCGCGAATAGAACCTAAGCTCAGTGAACCCAACACTTGTTTAATGCTCAAAGCTTCTTCCTAACATTAAATGGCCCAAACAACAAATCAATTTCTAAACACCCTAGCGCATGGTCCATCGTGCACCCCAAGTCTCTTATAGTAGTTGCATCTGTCGTTCGTGCGTGAGGTATAAGATGAAATACCTCTATCGCATTGAAAATGTAGAGGCAATCAGATTTTTTCTGCGGTTCAAGAAACGTCCTAGGGAGTTAGTTCTTGATCCAACATGCTACATGTCCAGAGATTATCTGGAAGGAACAATCGAAATCGCAAAATCTGAGATAATAGACAAGGTGTGGATACCTGAAATGCTCTCTCCAAAATCACATAGGTTCCCCGATGCTTACTCGGAACAGTTGCGAAACATAGTAGACACGCTACTGGTTTGGAAGCCCGAAATGGTGAACGAGTTTTTCACTTGGTTTCACACAGAGAAGTTTAGGCGACTCAATGAAAATCTGATCGCGACGGAAAAACTTTTTGAGTTCGAGCGACAAGCTGAGCCTGGAGCATTCCAAAAGGCATTATCAGATATTGATAGGGAGAACAGCATTGCAGCAGCAGTGTGCACTGAGATACTTTGCTTCTCTTTTCGCCAGGGAAAGCCCATTTTCCTTCCAGAACTGGGCCTAACAAACATACTCAAGCGTTCGGGAAACGCCTTCATTCACTATTTCAAAGATGCAAAAAATAAAAAATTCTCGTTCTTCTGCTCTTTGATTGGCAAAGACCGACTTATAAAGACGGACACGCTGAGGTGGATAGCCAAGGGCTATTTGGCGCTTTCATCATTAGTTTATCCCATCCCAATAGAATGGCGTCTCCCAGCGTCCATTGGCTTGTGGGTAATCGACCCCTAACAGAAGGCGCGCGCTAAAGAGTGGTTGATCAGAATTTCAAAGTCGACCAGGACTGCACACAGGGCAAATGCTTGACTGCAGAAAGCGCATATCAATAGAGCAACTAACGCTAGTTCGATTCAAGAAGCGCGAGCTAACTCGCAAGGAAAAGCGTATGGCGATAGATCATGCACAAAATCGCGCGCGCTTCATCCGACGATTTTTTACAAGGAAACAAATCCGATGAAGACTTTACACAACCAGGATTAGCAAGATTGACAGATTGGCCAAGTTGGAAGCCCGCGTGAAAGCTTTGGAGGAGAAATTGCAGAAAAAGCGCGCTACGTTAAAGACATATTTGTGTGTGCGGATTACGTTTTGACGGATAAGTTGATAGTATCCGCGGAGGATGCGCTCTTTTGGGACGATTCAGAGGATGGAAATATTGTAAGTGGGAACTATTCCCCAAAGACAAAAGTGGTCATGCGGCGCTCGTGCGAAAGCTCAAAGAGGTTGTTGCGTCCAAGTATAATCTGAAACTTGGCCAGTTGAATGAGAAAGAGGAGTGCATAGCTTGGGGACATCGCGATAGACCTATTTTTCCACACATCCCTGATGTCATAATAAACATTGGAGACAAGCCAGAAGATAGAATCTTCATAGAATATGTTAACACACTAGGAAGGTATCGGCAAAACTATCTTAGAGATTTGAGAGGCATGTTAGCTCTTTCAGCAGTGGTAAAACGTGGACGAGGATTCGTTGTGGCTACACGGGACAGTATCTGGAAGGAATGTTATGGGCCTCTTCATAAAGATAGGGCTGGATCTGTAGAACCCATGTCTCTTAAGTCTCTATTGCTTGCGCTTGACAACAAGGCTTACGACTATCTAGTGGGAAGATCACCATAACAAATAAGTCAACAGTATCGCGCGCTTATGTGACCCATGTCTTGATGCTCTCATCTTTTTGATGCTATATCAGTAAGCTTTATAAAATTCGAAAGCGTGTTCCTTGTGGGAAAGAAATGAGTTCCGTAGATGTCCACAAAAGAATCAAGAAAGCTCTACACGAAATCGAGAGAGACAGCCCATATGCATGTCACAACGTAGAACTCATAGCGGAAAAAGCAGGTACAGATACCCGAACTGCAAAAAATCATCTTTGTCTTCTAGAAGCGGACGGGTTCGGGAAATTTTGTGATCCGAAGAAAAAGACCTTTGCATCAAAAGAAAAAATAGGATGTACGATTGAGTGATTGGTGCGAAAAACCATGGCACAACGAATAGAAGATGAAGTAGAAATCTGCGGACGACGTTCTTGCAGATTATCGAACGCGTTATTTGATTCTGGTGCAGACAAGACGATCATCTCGAGAAGCGTTGCCGATGGCATACGTGCATCATTCACAGGCGGAAAAATCGTGATGAAAGACGCATCTGGCAATGAGATAATAGCCGACGAAGCAATAGTGGATATCGAAATATCAGGAACTACGTGCAAAACGGTTGTTGAAGTAGCGGTGCCACGCAATCCACTACCTGAAAA
>CAZDNV010000070.1:0-9660 GCA_964506875.1 uncultured Candidatus Bathyarchaeia archaeon | reverse complement strand
TATCAATAATGCAGGAGTGCACAAGGACAGCGTTGTTTGGAAGATGAATACTGATGTCTGGAAGGAGATAATATCAACCAATCTCACTGGCGCTTTTCTGTGTACAAAGCATGTTTTACCGTTGATGCGAGAGAACGGTTGGGGTCGAATCATAAATGTCTCATCAGTAGCTGGCCAGATTGGGACATTCGGAACAAGCAACTACTCAGCATCAAAATCAGCTCTTTTTGGGTTCACAAAAAGTGTCGCAAAAGAAGTCGCTGACAGAAATATCACAGTCAACTGTGTGGCTCCAGGTTATATTGAGACTGGAATGAATCTTCGGCTTCCAGAGGAAATAAGAGAAAACATACTGCGGGTTATTCCTGCTAAACGTTTTGGAAAAACCGAAGAGGTTAGCAACCTAGTCGTATTTCTCTGCACTAGCGAAGCTAGTTCATACATTACTGGCCAGGTGATTCATATCAATGGTGGTTACTATATGTAGGTGATAACCTATGGTTAAATGTGAGCGCAAGATCTCCAGCAGTGCTCGACTTGGGAAACACCTCAAGATTAAAGCGAGGGACATTCTGATTGAAGATGGATGTGTTATAGGAGATAATGTAGAGGTATGTTCTTACGAGTTTCACGTTGGAAAAAATACAAGGATAGGTGAAGGGGTATCGATATCCTCTTACGAGAAGTTTAGTATAGGAGAGAACTGTATCGTAGGTAAAAATGCCAGATTCAATGCAAGAAGTATCGAGATTGGTGACTTCTTCTACTCTGATAATAATCCAGTCCCTCTTAGGATTGGAGGTGGTGGTTCAAATAGACCAACTGCTAGAATTAGGATTGGCTCAAGATGTGTAATGCATGATTCTTTCATAAATGTAGCTATGCCAGTTGAAATAGGTGACGATGTTGGTTTCAGCCCGGAATCAAAGATTATAACTCATGGTTTCTGGAACTCAGTCATTGAAGGGTATGATAGTAAGTTCGGTCCAGTAAAGATAGGAAACCACGTAATCATAGGTTATCGGGCTATCATACTCCCAGGCGTGAGCATAGGTGATTACTCCAGTGTTGGTGCGGGAGCGGTTGTAACAAGAAGCTTTGGACCTAACTGTGTTGTCGCTGGTGTTCCTGCAAAAGTAATAAAGTCAAAACCAGACTATCCGAAAGTGCTAACTCTCCAAGAGAAAGCTGGAATCATGAGGAAGTTGGTGGAAGAATATGCTGAATTACTTCGAGACAAGGTGGATAAGGTTGTTCTAACGAAGAAGGAAGATTCTACAGTTATCCTAGGCGAGTTCCGAGCAAAGAAATTCCAGATAATCTTTTCTACATCTGTTCCAGCGTACACGCACGTTGGTAGCTTTGGCAAAAATAGAAGGAGAATTTACTTGACTTTTGAGGATTTGTTGGTTTCAGACAGGGATTTCTCCATAAATGTTTCAAAGCAAACGTGGAATGGGTTGGATGATGAGATAACTGATGACCTGAGAGATTTCCTTAGGCATTACGGGATTAGAATTTTCTCCAGACACTTTCAATCAATTCCGCCAAAGATAAAGAGGGACCTAGAAGAGGTTCAGTGCTAGTAATGGAACTTATTACAGTATCGTTTGCTGTAACCATACTAGCCTTTTCCGCATTGATTCGCTCTGTGGATATCCTGAAGTTCAAATCCTTTGGAGTGGACACCTTTGGTATTTTGAATTATTGCAGATGGTTGAAATCGAAAACGAGTCGCATCTACAAGGTTGGAGAAAACCCGGCGTATCCAAATCTCCTTCCAAGAGTATTGAACTATCTCCATTTGCCATTAAGGATTTCACATTTTGTCCCCAAGTTTTTTGATCTTCTCATGTCAATTGAACTCTTTTTGTTCACAAATTGGCTTACAGGAAACGAATCGATTGCCCTACTTGCCATCGCAATCTACGCAGTTACACCTATAAATGTGACAAGCTGTTATGGAATGGGAGCTAGAAGCATCGGTTCTTTCTTCTTTTCCTCGGCTTTGATTGCGTCGTATGTGGCAATGGTTGAACTCGATTATCTCTCAAAAATGGTGTTTCTGATCGTAGCGGCTTGTAGCGTGCTATTGCTGTTGAACTCGAATAGGATTGCATACAAAAGCTATTTCGTATTGGTTCCCTTTTTGTTGAGCCCCGCTACATATTTTGTTGCTCTGATAGGAATCTCATTATGTATGGTAGTATCGAGAAAGGAATTTCTTGATGATTTGAAAGGGCAAGTCTTTCTGATAAAGTATTTCAAGAACAGTAGCTTGAAGGAAAAATCTGTCAAGAAAAGAGTTGCATTGATATTCTACTATAGTCTTTGGTGGTGCATTGGGTTAATTGCTGTCGCCAAAGGTGCAAACTATTTCCTTTCAATATGGCTATGCACGATAGTTGCACTATCATTCATTTGGCCTTGGGGAGAGGGAGAACGCCATATAGCTTTGAGTTCTATCCCTGCATCAATACTTTCCGCTTCAATGATTTATCAACAGCCTCTATTTGCATCGATATTCCTAATAGAAACTGCGATACTTACGAGAATCACAATAAAGCTTCTCAAAGGAAAATATTTAGTGTCGGTTGACGAAGAGCTTTCAACCTTATTCTCTGCGATGAAAAGTATGTTGAATGAGCGATCCTTAGTGCTGTGTCTGCCACCAGCTTATAGTGCGGCGGTAGCATACTACGCAGACAAGAAGGTTCTTGATGGAGTGGGGTCAACTAAAGAGGGGATTCTGTTTCAGGAAGAAGTGCATCAAAGAATCAGGACAGAAGAAGGACTAGAGAACTTGACATCAAAATACGAGGCAACACATATTTTCATTGACAGAAGAGAATTTTTCCAGTTTGTTCCTAACAATAAGTGGAAGTTGACGATCAAAAAGGGGAGATTTGAGGTACTAGAAAGAAAGGCTCCTTACGAAGGCAGATTCGCGTGCATGCATCTTTGACTACCGATTCCCAGTTCTCGTGGTTTTGGTTGAGGGCGCTCTGAATTGCAGTCTATGTATTCAAAATCGTTGTAGGTTGGCACTTAGACTGAGACTTCTGGTGCTTTGCCATAGGTTTTTCCGTCAGGCTTTGATTTGTTTCGGACCGAATGTGGGTTACTGATATTTGAGCCTAACGGCTTCTCAGCTTCCTAGAGCGGTGCCGTATATCCTCAGAACTCTCTCTGCATGAGATATGTATGAGTGGTTTTGCATTACATATTCTCTTGCGGCGGCCCCTATCTTAGCATTCAAGCTGGGGCTTTCGTCTATTTCTTCGATTGCTTGTGCTATCATTGCTGGCTCTTTTTCTGCTACTAATATCCCGTTTTTCATGTGTTGAATCACCTCTTTCATACCGCCTATGCTGGAGCAGACAGCAACCTTGCCGCATGCCATTCCCTCGAGCATTGAAAGTGACGTAGCTTCTTGTATTCCGTGGGAGGTTATTGAAGGTATGAGAACGATATCCGTCATCTTGTAGTAAGGGTCGATTCTATCGTGTGGAATGGTTCCTGCTAACTGTATTCGACCGTCTTGTCGAGCTCTGTTGGCTATCGCTTTCCTTTCTGGACCATCGCCTGCGACTATCATTCTTATGTTCTTGCTCTTGATGCTTTTCATAGCTTGCACGGCATGAATCACGCCGTTCTTCTCTACAAGTCTTCTTGGAACCAATACGATGAAATGCTCCTTGCTAAATCCTAGGCTTCTCTTTAATCTCTCTTGTTCTTCATGGGCTACGGGACTGAATCGGTCCGTGTCAACAGCATTGTACATAACTGTAACTTGGTCAGCAGGGAAGGTGAACTGTGATTCAACATAGTCTTTCAGTCTTTGATCAACAGTTATAATGTGATCGGCGTATTTCACTGCAGCTTTCTCATAATCAAGAAGTAATGGGTAAATCGCTTTTCTATCTTTTTCTTTCCTAACGAATTCTATGTTCTCTCTCGCGAAGTAGCCATGAAGTGTTAGGGTCTTCTTTTGGGGCATATGGCTTACGGCTAGGAGTGACAAGATGTCGTGTGCATGAATCACATCAAATTCCTTTGCTGGGATTCGCTTTCTCAGATAAGTTGTCATCAAGTCAATCTTGGTCTTGAACATACGTTTCTCAGGGAACAGCATCAAGGCACTTCTCTTGATGAACTCTTTGGCTGCGTCTCGGTTATAGTAAAGGGCGGTTACTTCTGCACCTGCTGCTGTCAATCCTCTTTCTAGAAGTCGTAGGTGGATGTGCTTTCCTCCGAGATGAGATGTGTATGGGTTGTCCGTGGAAGTGAGAAGAATTCTCATTTATTTTCCTTCCAGATCGGTATAAAGTGTCAGCAGTCTTTCTGTTAGGATCTTAGGGTCATGTTGCTTTGACAGATAGTCGCTTTCTTTTTTCCACAATCCCACATCGGCCTCATTAATAGCTTGGATTATTCGTTCTTCATTGTTTATGTCTTTTAGCGGGAAGTCTCTGTATTCTGGGAAGTCTGAGGAGACGTAAGCTATGACTGGTCTGCCGCATGCGATCGCTTCTAGGGAAACTACTCCTAAGGATCCTAGGCCAAACCTGTCGATTACTACATCGGCGTTCCAGTAGTATTCACTGAGCTTTTCATGGGGTGTCTTGGGCAAAATATCTAGATGCAACCCGAGTGAGTGAGCCAATGAGATGGTTCTATCAAGATCAAGGCCATATCCGATTATGCTCGCTTCAATCTCATCTTTGATCTTGCTTAGTGCTCTTATGATCATGTCTGTGCCTTTCACTTTCCAGTTGGAGTCGCTTGCAATGAGCACTCTTTTGTTTTCTCCATGCGGCGCTATAGGCGTCGGGTGAAAGCTCTCGAAGTCGACTGGATTAGGGAAGTATTCTGCGTCCTCTCTGAACTCTCTTGCTATGCCAAGAATATCAGGAGTGCTGACCAACACTGTTTGGCAGTGGTGCAGGTTATGTCTGACTATCCTGCGCCATAATGGGTGATTGAGGCTAGTTCTCAAATCGCTGCCGTGTGCATGACCAATTAAAGGTTTTTTTCCTAATCGTGATGCAATGTAGCAGTCTTGCAGTAGATAATGTGCGTGGTACACGTCACCTTTAGCTTTCAGTATCTTGTATGCTATGCCAACTGTCTTGTTCCACGCGCCTCGAGTGCGTTTGATGTGCTGCTTTTCAACAGTGCCCGGCAAGTACTTGAGCAGGGTTTCGCCTACAAACGCACAGTCATTGATCATGACGACCTTCATTGCAGCACCTCAACGCTAGAACTGTGGTCTAGCCTAAAATTCTTTTTAAGTCTGGCTAAAATGGGGTTGCAGGCAACGGAGTCCGTCAATTCCCTCTTACTGACCTCTTCATCAGATCCGCTTCCAGCGCTTCAGTTCTCTTCCTGATTTTTTCAACCTCTTCAGCAACTGCCTTGTCCTTAACCTCATCTTTGCGTTTCCTATTTGACTCTAAGATCAAGCGCAGGAACTCCGAGTCATATACGCTTAACAACAGCTCAGTGTTAGGGATTAAGCAGTGTCCGCCTATGACTCCCGGGAAATGAAGCGGTTTGTTGAATCGAACGCGTTGTATGTCTTCCAGTATGTCTACAACTTCGTCAAAGTCTGCTTCGAATCTTCTCGCTATGCGATGCATTTCTTGGAAGCATGCGATCATCCAGGCTCTGTAGGTTGTTTCAAAAAGCTTGGCTAACTCGGTTTCCGCCGGTCCTCTTAGCACCTTCACCTTCAGGCCAAGTTTTTCAAAATGTTTCCGTGCTTGGGAAGCCATTTCCTCTGTAATTCCGCCAACGTATTTGTGCCAGTAGCGTATGTCTTTCTTCATTGTCTCTAGATCTTGATGCATGCCACGTATCGGAGAATGAGCTATGGGTTTTTCCGATAATCCATAGATTTTCTGCGTTGTTCCAGGTGGCACAGTGCTATTGATGATCGTAAGCTTTGGGTCGATCCTTCTTATGTAGTCTAGAGCTGTCTGCACAAACTTCTCTTGCTTGGAACAAGGATAACAAATGTGCATTACATCGATTGTTTTGGGTGGTTCTGTTTTTCCTGCCACCTTTCTTGTTCTTTCTTTGTCAATGTCAAGGCCGTAGACATCAAACTTTCCGCTCTCCTTGAACAAGTCGAAAAGTGAGTGACCCACTTCACCCAAACCAACGATGAGCACGCTTTCTTTTGGCATTTGCTCCACCAAGTGCAACAGCGAATTGACGAATGCTCCCTATAAACTTAAATGTCCAAGGAAAAACCTGCACTCAACCTTTTACAATATTGCTTACAATGGCTGCAATGACATCCACTGGGTTCTCTAGTTCAGCCAGTAGGCTTCTAGTATCGTGCTTTTGGCCTAGTAGCTTCTTGGCAAGTGCAAGAGCTGAGGTGATCTTTGTTTCAAAAATCGGGAAGCCCTTTTCAGCCAAGAAATCATTGACGTATTGACCCTCAAAAACCTTAACAACTATTGCTGGCGTTCCCTGCAATGCGGCTTCGCGAGTTATGGTTCCTCCTGCGCCTATGAATAGGTCAGCTTGGGCGGTCAGGCTTGCAGAATCAATGAATCCTTTTGGCACGATCAAGTTTTTGATTCCTTTGCGATGGTATCTTGAAAGAAACACGACTTTTCCCAGATTTGTTAGCTTCCCAGCAAGAGTAGCCAGATCCATTCCTTTTTTGCCATAGGAGGCTTTTTCTTCGATTTGCCTGACCACAATTAATGGTCTTCCAAAGTCATATGTAATTGCT
Organism: uncultured Candidatus Bathyarchaeia archaeon; assembly: GCA_964506875.1. Classification (GTDB taxonomy): domain Archaea; phylum Thermoproteota; class Bathyarchaeia; order Bathyarchaeales; family Bathycorpusculaceae; genus CAZDNV01. Next base: position 2,909 of record CAZDNV010000070.1, on the reverse strand, counting down.
GGTGTGAAATCCTTAATCCATGCGACCTCGTCAACGCCATCGAATTGGATGATTTCTCCGTTTGGGTTGTATGCCTGCAGTTTTTCCTTGGGGATGGCCTTCGAAGCTACGATGAACCTTGATAGTGGCAACGTCAGCCTGTGTACAGCTTCAGCGTAGGGTGTGTCAATTGTCGTTATTGCTGGTATTCCAAGGCCAAAGGCGACTCTGCAGAGATCTGGAGAACCATGAGAGATCGCCAAGTCCGGAGGGTCCTTCTTGAAAAGTTTGCAGAATGCGAGTTGTCGGCATGTACCTTCCCACAGTCTTGTCATCAGAGATTCAGGATCATACTTGCCTATTGTCAATGATTTCTCGTTTAGAAAGCTTGTCAATCGGGTAGTGTCTGGGTGCCTTCTTGTCGTAAGAATCGTTTCATGTTCTGAGGCTCTGAGTCTTCTTGCGATCGCCGCACCATATCTTACGTGTTTGCCTGTTAGGGCATCATACCATATCTTCATTTCTCTACCTTCAGAAACTGGCATCCATAGGCTCTGGCTGCTGCCGAATCTCCTTCTGTATTTCCAATGAATAAGACGTTTTGAGGTTGCTGTGAAAGCTCTCTAGTGGCGTGCTGGAGCTGTTTGAGTCTGTCAAGGCTGTATTCCCTGGTGACAATCACGTCAAAGCGTAAGCCCAAGACCTCTGCAATGGATCGAACTGCTGTCTTGCCCTGCATGGTTATGAGTGCCTTAGGCTTCTTGGAGTATTCTGTGTAGATAGCCATTCCTTTATCGTTTACTGTCATTTTTTCTAGGGCATTGCGCTCAACTTCATCCCAGATTTGAAAGATTTTTCCTTTCGTTTCTGGATCTAAACGTCCGATTGTCTCTGTCACAGGGTGCATCTTCTCTATTCCTGAGATCTTGCTGAATCTTGGAAAGAGTGTTCCTTCATAATCAATGGGTAGGTTGACTAGAGTTCCATCAAGATCGAATATGACTGCCCTTGTCAACGATACATTTCCCCAATGATTTTTCCATCTTTCACCATTCGTGCAGGCGCGTCGATGTGGCGGATCCAATAGACATTTTCTGGTAGAATATCATATTTCGGAATGTCTGGGATGCTTTCCTTGTATGCTAGTTTAACGTAAAGATATGGAATATTCGCATAGCAATCCTTGCGCAGTACTTGGCTCGCATAGGAGAAGAAGAAGGAGGTCGTAAACATTCTTCCGGCATTGATCTCAGTGGCGCAAGGAATGCCTTCGCTGTTTGCTTTGAGATCCACGCATGCGATTCCATTGAACTTTGGATCAATAGCAAGCACGGCTTCTGTTCCGATCCTGTTAATCTCTTGGTCATGAATCGTTTTCTGAACCGCCGGTGTGCCTGTGATGCCCGACGGCGCGAGGTGAGGGTATATGTATTCCAAACGTTCCCTAGCCATTGAAGTGACAAGGTCGCCGTCTTTCCATAAGCTGTGAAAAGCCATGTTTCTGCCTGGCAAGTGTTCCTGGGCGATGAACGTCCAACCTACTCCTCGTCCTTTCCAATAGTTGATCCAAGATATCGCCGTCTCTCTGTTCAAGGCAGGTGTGCTTCCTATCCCGCCCGCACCATGTGTGGCTCTGATCCAAATGGAGTTGCCGAACTCTTCAAAGGCCTTGTCAACATCAGATTCTTTTCGTAGCTCGACGAATTTCGCGACAGGAATGTTGCTCTCGTGCCACTTTCTTGCGGATTCAGATTTGTCTTGACAGGCGCGAATTGCGCTTCTCGATGGGAGAAATAGAGTTGCTTCAATCTCATCGCGCTGTTCTGATACAATTTCCACTTCGACATCCGTTTGGGGGTGAAGAAACTCGATATGCTCTCTACGTATGATTTCATTCAGTCTATCAACGTAGTCAGGGGCTTTTGCCTTAGGAACCAAGTATTTCCTTTCGGTGGGGACAAGATGAAGGAAATGCTCGTTGGCTTCAGTGCCGACTATGAGCATTTTCTCCGATGCTATCTGGAGAGATTTGACGAGGTTTATGCCTGCAGGTCCACCTGCCCCGGTTATGAGGATCCTTTTCAACCCGTTCACCTTGAACTCGATGGCAAATCAGTGAAACTGCTGTCCGATTTCGCTCTGCACTATGAGAATAGCCGCTTTATATCTGTTCTTAGTCAGTAAACCTTAATGGAGCTCAGGCCCCACATCAGCGATATTGATACTGTCCAGTCTCACTCCGCAAGCTATATCCTTCTCCAGCACACGCAGCAAGACGCTTTTTCCAGAACCGCTGTCGCCTGTGACATAGACTATGTCTTCCTGCCCGATCTTAAGCTCAACATTGTCAAATATCACGAACCTTTCCCACTTGTCTAAGCCTACACCGAAGCCCTCTGCAACTGCTACCACTCGAGGCGAAGGCTTAGGAGGAGCCGTCTCATGAGCAATATCAATCGTGAATTTACCCGTTGTCTTGTCGTATGTTCGCTTGAGGCTGCTTATCTTGAAGTATTCGCGTCTACGCATCATCTAAGCCTCCTTATTGAAAAAACGGTAGGGGGTAGGGGTCAAAAACGATTAGACGTCGACTTGGTTTTATCAACTCCAGAAAGCGTCAGAAGCGGTAGAAGTGTTAATTTGCCACCAGCGCGGGCAGCTGTTAGGCCACAAGAAACTTGAAAACACTGATTTCTATACTCAACTCTTAAACTTTGAAAGCGACGAATGGCACGTTGCCCACGCAACCAACCTGGAAGAGGAAGGCAAACTGATCGAGGCAGGCTTTGAATTCATACGTAATAGCGAAAAAGATGAAGTAGCTATATACCGGAAGAGAAAGTAAAAAAACAAAGAGAAAGAGTATACTAGCTCAGTGGGCCGGTCGTCTAGCTTGGTTAGGACATTGGCTTTACGAGCCAAAGGTCGCC
>CAZDNV010000069.1:0-10300 GCA_964506875.1 uncultured Candidatus Bathyarchaeia archaeon | reverse complement strand
TGGAAGAAATAACCGGGTTCAAGAAAGAAGAGCTTGTTGGAAAGAACTTGCTGAAAGTAAAAATGTTTGGGGCGAAAACCAAGGCGGTAATGATAAAGAGTCTGGCTAAGAGAATGATGGGAATGCACGTGCAACCATACGAAGTCGAAGTACTAAAGAAGGACGGAGGAAAACTGATGTACGAAATAAACGCGGCGAAAATCGATTATAAAGGCAAACCGGCTGATCTCGTCGTATTCCGCGACATTTTGGAAAGGAAGAATCTGGAGGAAAAACTGCGGGTTGTTGGTAGCCTCACAAGGCACGACGTGCGAAACAAGCTGTCCGCGGTGACTGGAAACGCTTATCTGCTGAAGCGAAAGCTGGCTGGAAACCCTGAGGCCTTGGAGCAGTTGGCCGACATGGAGAACGCAGTCAGAAACGTGGAAGCCATTTTTGAGTTTGCCAGAGCATACGAGAAGCTGGGCGTCGAACAACTAGTCAGCGTGAACGTTGGTAAGGCTGTTGACGAGGCAGCGTCGCTCTTCCCAGACTTGAATGGCATCAGAATAGTGAACGAGTGCGGAGGATTGACCGTGTTGGCTGATTCGCTCCTGAGGCAGCTTTTCTACAACTTGATTGACGACTCGCTCAAGTACGGCGCGAAGCTGACCCAAATCAGAGTACGCTATGAAGAATCCGGGAACAAGCTAAAACTGATCTACGAAGACGATGGCGTCGGCATCTCTCGAGACGCAAAATCCAAGCTTTTCAATGAGGGTTTCACCACTGGCAAAGGTTCAGGCTACGGGCTTTACCTGGTCAGAAGGATGATGGATGTCTATGGCTGGGCAATCGAAGAAACAGGCGTGCCAGGCAAAGGAGCACAATTCACTATAAGCATACCTAAAGCCAAATCAGACTGAAGACAAAGCTACAGGCCTAGTTGAATCCAAGCCTAGACAGAATATTGATAGGAACCGCGAAAACAAGAGAGAGCAACTTAAGTTTCCATGCTCCAGAAAAGGTACGCCTTTGTCTGCATCGAGAAACCGCAGATCTTGAATAGGCTCGCAAGCTTGTCAAGTCCGCTGCCATTATCTCTTCAGGAGACGAAAGTGAGTCTGTTGGGTATTTGCCTGGAAGCCGAAGATGAGAGTTAAACCTGTCATGCAATGGGGATGCCTCCCACACGTTCTCCTACTTTTCAGTTCTACATTCTTCTGCTGTTTCTTTTTGCTCGTTGTCCGCTATGAGCTGTGGCTTTAGGTGTAACTGTTTTAGAGGAGATTCTGCTCTTCTATTCTTCTGTGGTTGGATCTTTGACGGAATCTGTTCTTTAAAGGGTCAAGAAGATAGACAAAAAGCTTGACGAGTTAAGCACGTTTTTGGAGGACGTTCTCTTGACGCCTGAGGAAGGCATTCTGCTGAACGATGCGGATAGGCTGGCTAAGGGAAGGAGTTCGAAGAGTTGACGCCGCTGGATGACGTTTAAGGTTTTCCTTCACAGAAAGGTCGCCAAGCTTCTGGAAGACATGAACCCGCGAGAGAGAGGGCTACGCGACGCGCCTAGAAAGACCGATCGGCATATTTACGAAAGCCCAAGTGATAGTCTCCATTAAGCTGTAAAACGAAATAATAAGTCATAAATCGTAATATAGGTTAAATCTTTTAAAGGACTTACCCTCTATCAGAAAACAAAGTGTTAGGATGATATGTGATGACCAAGAGTGGAGAAGAGGAGAAGGTTAAGCACATCTTAACGGATTCGAAGCTGGCTCCGATTAAGGCTATGCTGGAGAAGGACCATGCCATAGACTGCATGATGCTGCTTCACATGGGTCGCGGAAAGTGGAAGGAAGCCAAGGGATTTATGCGAGAGAATGGCTTGACGCTTAGTGACGGCACCTTCAGAGCTAGGATGATCGAGATTGAGGAATTGGGGTTGGCCAAGAGCGAACGCATTGACCCACTAAAGAAAAAGTATCTGATAACTGAGTTTGGCAAAAAAGTGGCAAAGCTTCTGTTGGGGTTCTTTGACGAATTGAGTGGCTAAGGCCTTCAGGCGTAGCTCTTTTTTTTTACTATCTCCTTGATGACTTATTCCCTCTTTCCTAGCGTGTAGTTAGTGGTTGGGTTGCTTCTCTACGTTGGTGCGTTGTCTAGTAGATGATCAATATGATGTCTTAAGTCGTAAGATTTAAATGCCCGAGTCTACTAGCATACATACAGATCCCAAAAAGGAGGGATAAAAAACAAAATGAGAATATGGAAGAACGTAAAAGCCCTAAGCCCCGTAGTAGCATCAATCATACTCATCGCAGTGACAGTAGCAGTCAGCATCGCCGTAGCAGCATGGATGGGAGCCCTATCATTCAACTTCATGAACACGGAGCAAATAACATTCACGAACTATCAGTGGGGACCAAGTAATGCCTACTTCCTCTTCACTGCAAAGAACACGGGCGCAACAGATCTCATGGTACGCGAAGCCCGGATAGATGGTGCGACACCAAATACCAGTAATTGCACAGACTCGACGCTTGCGAAGGGAACATCAGTAACTATCAATGTCACTCGCAGCAGCGCCTACTCTAGTGGAGTCCAATATGAATTCACGGTACTCACGTCGAAGGGCAACACATTCGGTCCTTTCATAAAGACAGCGCCTTAGATTCTGACAAGCTCATCGTATCGTTGAGATTGGGGGTAGGGTGAAAATATACTCTCCACTTTCCCTCTATTGTTTCCTCTTTGGAGGTGCAACAAATGGTCGTTGAAATAAAGGAATACAATTCAGCAGAAGAAATAGCCGAGATCCTCGAAAAGGAAATCTCTGAAACAAAAAGCACGCTAGGTGAATACCTGCGTCGACTAGACAACATTAGAGTGCTAGCTGAAAAGTCGAAGAAAATCCGTGAAGTCGTCTTGAAACTTGCAGGCAAGAAAGCCGCAAACGAAAGCTTGGGAGAAATATCCATCGGCAACCTCAGCATAGTCCTAGACGCCAACCCATTCCATGAACTAACCGCCATAGAGCAAGTCGTCCGCAGCCAACAAGAAAGACTTCTCGTACTGCAGAAAGCCCGCGAATCACTCAAATGGTTAGATCAGCTTGGCGACACTGAAGGTCTCAAGTACCTTGTCCTCGAAACTGATGGAGTCCCAGAGCGCATACTTTTCAGAATATCCTAAAAGAAGCACGGAAGCGAAAAAAATGGACAACGAACTCTACTCTTTCGCTCTTAAAAACACAATACAGGAAATCCAAAACATATGCCCAGACATAACAAACTGCTTCATATTCCGAGAAGACGGCGAACCAATAGCAAAGGATCAAAACACCCCTGAGAAAACCATGACTCGAATCATAAACTCCTTCGACGGAATACTGAAGAAAGCAGACGCCATAGGCCGAGTTGACGGCATGACGATCGAGAGCGTCAAGGGTAGAGTGAACGTTTCCTGCGTGGACAACCTTTACATCGTCACAGTTACCTCAAAAAACGCAGACAAGAACTACGTAAGCACTGTAACACGCGTTCTAATACCCACAGTTCTTAAGCTGCTGGAGAGACTCACCCCTGCCCCCCTCAAAAACCCCCTCCAAAAGAAAGACATCAAGACAGAGCCAACGACGATCAAAGGTTCCGAAAGATCAGAAGATGAGCTTACAGAAGAGTCTTGGACAGAAAAACCCGAGCAACTATCAGAGACTGAAGCCGAATCTGAAACCATGCTCCCTGAACCACCAGTCAAACAATTCATAGTTGAGAACCTCAGTGGTCTATTTGCACCTTCAGATATGGTGCGGATAGACAGCGAAACCCTGGCACGATGGCAGGAGCCTTATGAAGACCGAGAAATCGAAGGAGTTGAAATCGTGACATTTGGCGGACAGTCAACACGATGCAGAGTCAAACCTATAAAAGAAACGAAACATGAAGGAAGGGGAATAATCCAGATCCCTCAAAGAATACTGGACGCATTAGAAATCAAGAAAGGCGAACTAGTCAGGGCCAAACCCATACTCGAATAATGGAGGCAGATAGTATGGCCAAGAGAAGAAAAGAAGCTCAGGAAATCGCTACTTCAGCTGGACCAATAGCTGTTTTGGAGCAGGCGCATGTAACCGGCCTGAAGGCTAAACTTGAAGAAATCGAGAATTATGATGGGGTCGTAGGGTACATCCTGAGAAACACAACTTCTGCCACTGTGGATCTAAAAGATCCAACAAAGATAATAGACTACGCCAGTCTTTCCTCTTCATCTATCGAGACTGCCAATGAATTCTCAGAGCTTTTCGCTCTGAGCGACGTCAAAGACATTGTCATAGACGGCAAGAGAATCAACGTGCTCTCCCTGACGATCGATGAAAACAAGATAAGCATCTTTATGGAGAAAAACGCTGACAGAGAGAAAATCCTGAAAAAGCTACGTGCGCCTTAGGGCTTAACCCATAATCCAATTTCCATTTTCGTTTCTTGAACTCGAAAAATCAAGTATTAAGCAGATTTCAGAACGTTTAAATCTGTGTTTTGGTCTTCTATTTCAGGGAGATTGGAGACCTAGATAGCCTCTTGAGGGGCTGTGTAGGTGATTATGTTGGATCGGAATGGAAAACGCAGTAGCAATAACCATCGCGGTCGCCTAGACATTATTGCGGATATTCTGGATGCTTCTCGAGGTGGCGTCAAGAAGACCCATCTAATGTATAACTGCAATCTAAGCTTTAGACAGCTGAAAACCTACTCGCATTTCCTGTTGAAGCAAGGATTCATGCAATTGGTTGCAGACGGAGGCAAGTTGAATGGGGGATCTTTTGAGGTTACTGACAAAGGCAAGAAGCTCCTCAAAGCCTATGATGGCTTGAAGTCACTCATGCATTAGTTTTCTGAGTCAAGAACCCCTGCGCCGTCTCGTTCACTCTTATCTTCGTTCTAGTCTCGTCCACTATTATGAAATCGTATTCTCTTAAGAATTCGGTTAGTCGCTGAACTTGATTCTCTCCTAGTTGGGTTTTCTGCCGTATTTCCTCTACCGTATGCCATTTGCCATCGCTAAGCATCTCTAGAACGACTGCAATCTTGGTCGTTGTCTTTCTCTCCAGTGGGCGACATCTGTTTGTACGTTGGTGGTTAAATGCTTTCTGAGATTGTCTTCTGGTGTTGTGTTTCAGAACTTATTTCTAGAAGAGTGTTTTGACCGTCATCTTGGCGGGCTTATGGCTGGAATAATACCGAGGTTCGACTAATCCCAAAAGAGAGACTCGAATGGCCGATTCTAATCGCTAACCTATTTTGTTTCCCAGCATTGCAGAGAATTAGTATCTGATCCAGATGATTGCAAGCAAAGTCTTTATCAAAAACAGAATAGCCATAGTACAAGGCAATGGAGAATCTTTTTGACAACGCGGGAAGTCGATTGGCTGCAAATTCTTGTTGATTGCAGGAAAAACTTGCAGAAACAGATCTCTCCGCTCTTGGTGACGTTAAGCCAGCCGCAACCAAATCTGGGAATAGGAGCAGGCGGGGACCCTATAAAAAGGATAGACTTAGCAGCTGAAAATGCAATATTAGACGTTCTTGAAGAGTTCAACCTTTCTTTCACGCTCGTAAGCGAGGAATCCGGCATTAAAGAATATGGCAACAACCCTCATGGATGTTACATTACAACCGATCCTATAGATGGAACGACGAATCTTACAAGAGGAATTCCCTTCTACGCAACGTCAATTGCAGTGTCTACAAAACCAGTTTTGTCCTCGATACATACGGCGCTAGTCGCAGACTTGTATCACGACGTAACCTACACGGCGCAGAAGGGAAAAGGCGCAACTCGCAACAACTTGGACGTAACCCCATCATCTAATACGTCGCTGGAGGACGCGGTGATAGGAGTCGACCTTAATTCCTACAAGGTCGACAGAATAATTCCAAGACTGACAAGACTGATCCTGAAAACAAAGCACATACGACACTTCGGCGCCAATGCACTTGAACTGTGTTATGTTGCAGATGGAACAACAGACGCCTTCATAGACATCCGCGGTAAACTCCGCGCCACGGATATGGCGGCCGCATCATTGATAATAGAACAGGCAGGTGGGAAGATGACTTCCCCCGAAGGGCAACTCCTAAATGTTAAGTTGGACCCAAAACAAAATGTGGAATTCATAGCAGCAGCAAACCAGGAAATGCACAAGGCTATACTTGCACTGATCAGAGCTGAAAAGGAACAAACATGATAACGCTGCTTTCGCCTTATCCAGCCGCATTGGTTAAGGCCAGGAGAGAAAGAATCTTGGCCATATCCGATCTGCATATCGGCTGGGAGCTGTCCCTCTCCAAGAAGGGGATATACGTTCCAACACAGACGCCTAGGCTTCTGGGAAAACTAACTTCAATAATATCGGAGTATAAGCCTGACAAACTGCTGATCTTGGGCGATGTAAAGCATACAGTGGCAACCGCGGAAACAGGAGAATGGCATGACGTGCCAGACTTCTTCAACGAATTGAGAAGACAAGTGCGAGAAATACTCATAGTCCGAGGCAACCATGATGGCAACCTCGAACCACTGTTACCTGAAAAAGTGAGTCTAGTCCCCGCAACAGGTACGGTGCTGGGTGACGTCGGCTTTTTTCATGGGCACCAATGGCCTTCCCCTATGATTCTAGCATGTGAGACGCTCGTTATGGGGCATGTTCACCCTGTAATCGCATTGCATGACCCCGCAGGCTTCAAGATAACGAAGCAGGTCTGGGTGAGGGCCAACTGTGACAAGACTTTGCTGACTAGAGCGTTGCTCCAGAAACACAGATGCAAGATTGAAAAGACGCCTGAAAAAACGTTGCTTGAACACTACAAGATCAGGCCCAGAGCCATGCAACTCGTTGTGATGCCCTCGTTCAACGATTTCCTAGGAGGAAAGCCCTTGAACGAAAGAAGATCAGATGGTGACTTCAAAACCGCAATGGTTACGGGACCTGTTCTCCGCTCAGACGCTATTGACTCTCGCAACGCAGAAGTGTGTCTTCTGGATGGAACCTTTCTTGGATCCATAGACCAGCTTAGAAACTTGGCATAGAGCCTTTAGCATAATGTTTATACAGAATAGCTTTCTTCACAAGTTAACCAGGTGAAAGCATGCCTTTGGATGATGATTACCCAGAGTGGTTCAAAAGGAAACGCTCGCCATTCTTCAGAAGCTGGGACTTTCAGGACATTGACAAGATGTTCCACGAAATGGAAAAGATGATGGAGGATGAATTCAAAAGCTTCACTTCCCAAGTCCCCAAAGACTACGTGAGAGAACGCAAGCTCCCGGATGGCTCAACTACACGTGAATTCGGTCCATTTGTTTACGGCTACAGCGTGAAGATAGGTCCTGACGGGAAGCCAGCCATTAATGAATTCGGAAACCTCAAGTCAACTCGTCGAGGTCCGCAGGTGAAGGAAGAGCGCGAACCGCTAGTCGATACAATAGAAACTGATGGCGAGGTCCATGTCGTGGCAGAATTGCCAGGCGTTGAAAAGAAGGACATAACACTGCATGGAACAGAAGAATCCTTAACTATCTCGGTTGACAGCCCGCAGCGCAAATATTACAAGGAGATAGCTTTGCCAGCAAAGGTCAGAGTGACAGAGGCAAAGACCGCTTACAAGAACGGTGTACTTGAGGTTACCTTACCGAAAAGCAATGAAGAAAGAAAGCCCAAAGGTGAACCGATTAGCATAGACTAGCGCTGCCCTCTCAGTCCAACCTGCTTATAGGCCAAGAACAGGCAGTCTCCACATGGACAAGAAATCAGAGATCGACACACTTAATGCCATATGCAAGGAAGCAAAGGCAGAAGGCAAATTGACTGGTAAGAATCTGATGAAGCTCTACGACATTTTCGGCCAGCGGTTCACCAAAGCTCTTGAAGCCTTAACGGAGAATCGCGTGAAGAAGTATGCCTTTAGGCCAAGCGGCAGAATCGCTTGGATCGTGGTGGGCAAAGAAAGAGACTACCTAATAATTCCATTAGCAGAATTCTGCAATTGTGACGATTTCTATTTCCGCGTTATGGATAGAGAAGTACACTTGTGCTACCACCTCATCGCGCAGAAAATAGCCAACAGGCTAGAATGGTTTGAGAATATTGACGAACGGGATGAGCTCTATGATTCTCTGATGAAGGAGTGGGAAAAACCTACTCCTTAAATATTTAAACTCCAAATGTAAAGGGATAAGGGAGACGATCCGATGAGCATTGGAGAATACTTTGAGTTGCTCAAATACCTACTTATGACTGCAACCTTCGTAGTGTTGGTTTTGATTTTCCTTTACACCTTCTACGGCAAGAAAGAAGAGGAAAAATAGAGAAAGCCGACCATTTATTCTCCAGTTGTCCCTATAGTTGCTCAGGACATTGTGGCACTCGAGGGCATGAGTCCAGCATGACATTGCACTAAGATCAAGCTATGTTGAAGCTGGCTACTTGACTTGACATCCGCGCTGTTCCTTCAACAGGTCTGAAAAGCAGCAGACAAGTGTAGGTGGGCGATTTCTTCGCTTGGGGATTTTGCTCATAGCGTCCTTTGACCGCGTAGAAGGTTGCCCATAGCCTTTTATGAATTCGGCATCTTCATTAGTTTCTGTGGTGCCGAGCCTCTAATGATGGCAGTGCAGCAACTGGTGAAATGCATCCTTTCGAGGAACCCCGAGGTAACGGAAGAGGAAATCATGCGAAGACTGGAGAAGGAAAGAAGGAAGACGAATGGCCTCATTTCAGATGAGACTCTTTTGCGTATCGTTGCAGCTGGGCTTGGCGTTGAGATACAGAAGGAAAGGACATCGACTCCGGCGCTTCTGGTGGCTGGCTTGCTTCCAAGTTTCAATGATGTCACTGTGATTGGACGGGTGACCGCAGTTTTCTCTACTAAGACCTTTGAAGGAAACCGGAGCGGTCGGCTGGCAAGTTTTCTGATGGCTGATAAGAGTGGGATGCTGCGAGTCGTTTTATGGAATAGTAAAGTAGACCTTCTAGAATCTCAGCATGTGAAAGTTGGGCAGATAGTGCGTGTTTCTCATGGATATACGAAGGAAGGTTACGGAGGAGAAACAGAACTGCACGTCGGCGAGAAATGCGAAATAGAAGTTGATCCCAAAGAAGTGGATGCAAAGCAGTTTCCAACTATATCAAGTTTCATCACGAAAGCTTCCAAACTGGCTCAGGTTCGCAGGAACGAGAAAGTGAACGTTACAGGCAGAGTCAAGAAGCTAACTTCGCAGTCTGCCTTTCAAAGACAAGACTCAAGCCAGGGAAAAGTCATGCGATTCGTTCTAGCTGACGAGACAGGAGATATTTCGGTTGTCGTCTGGAATGAAAAGGTCGATGAGCTTGAGAAACTGCTAGACAAGGGTGCTGAACTACAAATCGTGAATGCGAGGGCGAAGAAGCCAGCAGGGCAAGACTTGGAAATACATGTCGACTCAGGATCCTACTTGGCCGAATATCAGCCAACCGAAGAAAAATTGAGAATTGCCGAATTGAAAGAGGGCCTATTTCACGTGAATATTGAAGGAGAAGTTGCCAGTAAACCCATAGTCAGAGACGTCAAAACAAGCAAACAAGAACTCGTAAGACTCGCCAGCTTCGAGCTGAAGGATGAATCCGGCAAGATTTGGATTTCAGCATGGCGAAAACACGCCAACGTAGTCAGCGAATTGAAGGTGGGTCATAGAGTAGGTATAAAAAATGCATGCATGAAAAAAAGCTTCAATGATCAGCTTGAAATATCTACTCGCGACAGCACAATCATTAACATCATTTCTGAGAAGAATGGAATCGACCGCCAGCGCGCTTTGTAAATCGCAGATAAGCTGCAACCCATCACGATTATCATGTCTGCTTCCTGAACCATCTGGTTAGTAATCAGTTCTGGCGTGTTTCCTGATAGGTCTATTCCTTTTTCTCGCATGACCTCAACGACAGCAGGATTGACTTCGTTTGCTGGCATCGTGCCCGCACTTGCAGCGCACGCTATGATCGACGTTGATCTTTCTAGTTTTCACAAAGCGGTATTCTTTGGTTGTTTCTTCGAAGCTTGTTTCCACGATGATTGACCTGCCTGCGCGCGTTCTACTGTTGACTCTGCTCTTCTTGAGATATTGCGTCTTGAAGTTCTTTCTCTTCAAAGTTCTCTGAAAGCTTGATCTTCCCGTTAATGACGATTCCCATATCTTGAACTCCGTACTTGGAAGCTTCTGATGATTTGCTCGACTTCATTTGGACTTCTGTCACGTCTTTGAACCTTGATGTTACACGTCCGAT
>CAZDNV010000068.1:0-10488 GCA_964506875.1 uncultured Candidatus Bathyarchaeia archaeon | reverse complement strand
GACTATTTCAGGAAGCTCCTCAAAGCAGGGTTGAGCACGCTTTATCTTCAGTTTGACGGGTTGAGAGAGGACATCTACAAGAAAACGAGAGCTAGAACTGGTATGGTTCCCATAAAGCAGAAAGTCATCGAAAATGCTAGAGAATTGGGTATGGACTCTGTGGTCTTAGTTGTTACTCTGGCAAAGGGTGTTAACGATAAGGATCTGGGAGACATAGTTGATTATGCTGTCAAGAATCACGATGTCGTCCGATGCATCAACATTCAGCCGGTTTCGATGGCTGGAAAAGCAAGGAAGGACGAAATGCGAAAGTTACGAATCACGATACCGGACACTATGAAGGAGATAGAAAGTCAGACTGAAGGAGCCATAACCCGATGGGATTGGAGACCCGTGAATTGGCCTGTTCCCATCTCCAAAGGAATGGGTGTAGTGAAGAATCGGAACTATCCCGAATTCACAATTCATCCGATGTGCGGTGCAGCTACATTCTTGGTAATCAACAAAGACGGCTCCTACAAGCCTATAATGCACTATGTAGATGTTGACAAGTTCGCTGATGTATTCTGGGACATCTACTATTCGGGCGCCAAAGGCCGAAAAACCATGGCTAAGATGAAGATGCTGAAGCTCCTGCCAATGGCGAAATCAGATTTCGTAAGAGGTTTGATTAGAGAGGTAGTGACGAAGGGAAGCTACGAGGCTTTGGGAAATTTCATGCGTAGAATCGTCATGATTGGGATCATGCACTTCCAAGATGTCTGGAACTGTGATTTGGATCGCGTTCAGCGATGCGCAATTCACTATGTGACTCCTGATGGAAAGATAAGGTGTTTCTGCACGTATAATAGCATACATAGACCGAATGTTGAGAAACAGTTTGCAGTACCTGTCAATGAATGGACAAGAAAAACAGGAAAGAAAATCAACGAACCAATATGACTTGGCCCATTCTAGGCGAGTACAGGAACGAGCGCTAAGTCGCCATAGCTTTCTTTCTTTCCTCTTCTTGAAGCACTCTTTTTAGGACTTTGCCGACCAGTGTCATTGGTAGCTCTGTTCGGAATTCGAGTTCTCTTATTGCCTTGTAAGGGGCCACTTTGCTATTGACGAATTCTTTGATCTCTTCTTCTGTTGCCGTCTTTCCCTCTTTGAGAACAATGAAGGCTTTTGGGATCTCGCTTGCTACAGTATCTGGTTTGCCTATTACTGCACAGAGTTTTACAGCGGGATGCTCGTAGATCACGTCTTCGATTTCTCTTGGATAGACGCTGTAGCCCTTGTATTTGATGAGGTCCTTTTTCCGATCTGTAATGTAGAAGTATCCATCCTCGTCCATTTTTCCAATGTCGCCTGTATAGAGCCACCCACCCTTGAGGACGTCAGCGGACTCTTCCGCAATTTTCCAGTATCCTTTCATCACCTGTGGACCTTTGACCACAAGCTCCCCGGTTTCTCCTGCTTGAAGTTCAATCTCGCCTGTTTCCATATCCATGATCTTTGCGTCAGTGTCAGACCAAGGTATGCCTATGCTGCCCACTTTTACTGTCTTCAGGGATCTATCCAGTGGGTTGCAGTGTGTTACTGGAGAAGACTCTGTCAGTCCATAGCCTTCGACGAGAACTCCTCCTGTGGTTTCCATGAACTTCTTCTGAACTTCTGGAGGCAGTGGAGCTGAGCCTGATATGCAGAAGCGCACGGAAGTGCAATCATATTTGCCCATATCTGGATGAGATAGAAGCAAAGAATACATTGTCGGTGCCCCACAGAAAACGGTGCATTTATGTTTCTGTACTGCTTTGAAGGTGCTCACAGGATCAAACCGTGGCAGCATAACCATTTTTCCAGCCAGGTATATAGGTGCATTCATGCCTGTTGTCATGCCGTAAATGTGGAACAATGGTAATACTGACAAGAACACTTCACTCCCTGTTGTGCCTCGGAGCCAAGCGGCGCATGCCACTGCGTTTGAGATAAGGTTCATGTGTGTCAGCATGGCACCCTTGGAGATTCCTGTTGTACCGCCCGTGTATTGTAAAGCGACAAGGTCTTCTCGCGGGTCGACCTGCACCTTTGGTGGGTCAGCCTTGTACCTGCCGATCAATTCCTTGAAGAAGTAGACGCCTGATCTTGGTTCTACCTTGTGTTGCGGGACTTTCTTCAACAAGGTTCCTAAAAACGCCTTAGCAGAAGGCATGTAATCCTTCAAGCTTGTGACTATGACTCGCTTCAGTCTGGTTTTCTCCCAGACTTTCTCAACTGTTGGATAGAGCATGTCCAGAACTACCAGCGTTTCAGCCTCTGAATCGTTCAGCTGATGCTCCAGTTCCCGTTCTTTGTACAACGGGCTGACAGCTGTTTCTACCGCTCCTATCTTGATTGCACCATAATAGGCGATTACGAACTGGGGTACATTCGGTAAGAAAAGTGCAACCTTGTCGCCTTTTTCTACTCCGAGATCCGCAAGTGCAGTCGCGAATTTTTCGACGTCTAGCTCTAGGTCTCTGTATGTAATCTCCTTGTCAAAATAGACAATTGCCATATTATTGGGGTACTTTTCGGCAGTTGTTTTAAGTAAGTCTGAAAGTGGCAACTCTGGATAATCCAGGCTTCTGGGCACTCCTTCCGGCCAAGATTTGAACCAAGGCTTTTCAGAGGCTTGAGGCGTGTCAGGTGCCTCTTGATGCTTTTTGGCCCCTTTTCTAGGCATGACTTGAACCCAACTCTGTAAGTATCAAAGGTAAAGGGTAATAATGCTTTCTGCGATTCGCTCATCATTATGCATGGTCATATTCTTTTCAAACGACAGCAGCCTTCATAATGTGAGCTGGCCTTCTCTTGGCCTTACGCGCTGGAACCATCATAGCGCGCATGCGTGTTCCTAAAATGGTCTAAAATGGTTTTAATTCCTGTCTGCCCGTTTCTCCAGTGTTCGAGGAAGACAAAATCCCCAAAGAAATCAAGGACAGATACGAAGCCCAAAGCCGTCCCTAGATCATGAAGGGCGAATAAAAACCATTTTAGGCCAATTTCGGAACAAGCATGCGCGCTAGGTTCAGAAAGAGTTAAAGGGCTGAGAATAGGGCATTGCTTGAAAAAAGCGCGATTCGCGTACAGAGAGTACCACTGAAGGAAGTTCAATCGTGAGGACTGAGCAAGTGTGGGTTCAATGCGGAGAGTCGAAGCTCTATGCTGAATTCTATATTCCAGAGGATGTTCCAGCCCCAGCGGTGTTGATCTGTCACGGCATGAACGCTCGAGGCTCTCGCGGCCTAGGAATCTATGCGATGCTGGCCGAATCTACCTGCAATGCTGGATTTGCTGTCCTTGTTTTTGACTTTCGAGGAGTTGGAAAAAGCACGGGATCATTCGACTATGGCGTGGGCGAACAGGAAGATGTTAAGTGCGCCTTGAACTATCTAGCATCAAGACCTGAAGTTCTTGCTGACACTGTTTTCGTTGTCGGTCATAGCCTTGGGGGCGCAGTTTCGCTTCTCGCATTAAGGAGTGAAAAGAGAGTTAAGGGACTCGTGTTATGGTCTACACCTAAGAACCACGACTACAACGTCAAGAAATTCATTAAGCGAACTAAAGGGAAGACTGGCCTGTACACTTTTCTGGTTCTATCACGAATAGACAAGTTCCTTGACATCTCAAAGCTGTTTGACCTTCAGGTCTACGGAATATCTCTTCGTCCAAGAGACGTCAGAGAGAAACTAATGAAACTGAACGAGTGCGACGCCGTCTCAAAGCTTGAATCAATACCAATACTTATCGTAGTAGGCGCAAGCGACTCTATAGTGGGCGTGGACGAAGCACAAGAGATCTACAGATCAGCCAATGAGCCAAAAACCTTGCTGATAATCAGCTCTGCAGACCACATCTATAAAGGAAAAGAAAAGGAGCTAATCAGCAAAACAATCAACTGGATAAGAAGAGCACTCTAACCAGGCCTCGGCGCATTCGAAGTGTAATATGGGGCGTCAGTCAGGCTCGTTTCCTCAACGATTCTGCATTCTCCCCTCAATGCTCGATTTAGCATGCGCGATTTTCGCGATTGAAGTATTCAAAAGCATGCCTTCATGGAATGCCTGGCTAAAGTGGTACAAACTCGTACGTTGGATCTGTGTCTTGCGAAACCTTCGCCACGAGCTTAACTCGCATACCTACCTTGACCTCAGAGAGTTTGAACCCGGTAAGCCAAGCCAGCACCTTAACGCCTTCCTTGAGCCTTCCAATCGCGACAGTATAGGGCTTGAATTGGCAAAAGGAAGTTGGCCTGACCACTACGCGCGTGAAGGTTTCGATCACGGCTTCATTACTCAGCTCAACCCACTGCATGTTTGAACGCATGCAATTCGGGCAATCTGCAGCAGGCGGGAAATAAAGCGTGCCACATTTATGGCACTTGGTTGCATAGACTTTTCCTTCCTTCAGTCCTTCCCAGAACTTCAGAGTCTTGCTGATAGGGATCTCTTCTACAATCGTTATCGGTTTCGATTTTATCACAGGCATCGAAGTCGAAGGCAACTCAATCATCTCCTCAATATTGTCACGTAGCAGTAGTGACCTGTCCCGCCTACGTTATGGGCGAGGCCTATGTAATTCCTCAAGGGCACCTGTCTTCCCCTTTCAATGGTTTCTTCTCGGAGCTGACGAGTCAACTCGTAGATCATTGAGCATCCTGTAGCACCAATCGGATGCCCCTTGGCTTTAAGCCCTCCATCCATGTTCACTGGAATCCTGCCGCCAATCTCAGTTTGCCCCTCACGGAGCAACTTAGTGCCTTCACCTCTTTCGCAGAAACCAAGGTCTTCATAGGCCATTATTTCAGCAATGGTGAAGCAATCATGAACCTCCGCGAAGTCAACATCGGTTGGCGAAATTCCAGCGGCTTTGTATGCTCTTTGGGAAGATAGAACGCTTGCGTCAAGACCAAAAAAATCCTGTCTTTTGCTCAAGTTGGCCGATCCGGAAGAGAATCCGATTCCAGCGACCCAAATCGGTGTGTCAATCTTTAGTTCGCGCGCTTTCTCTTCGGAAGCAACGATGACAGCTGAAGCGCCATCGGTCATGGGAGAACAATCATACAACTTGAGCGGTGAAGCAACAACCATGGAAGACAACACATCGTCCACAGTGATCTTGTTCTGAAGCTGCGCAATCGGGTTCATTGCTGCATACTTGTGGCTTTTGACGGCCACTAAGGCCAAATCCTCCTCAGTAGTACCGTATCTTGCCATGTGGGCATTTGCATACAAGGCATAATATGCTGGAAATGTAAGACCGAAATTGTGGAATTCCCAGAAATAGTATCCAGCCCGTCCAATCCACTCCATAGCTGTGGATGTGTCGATCTCCCTCATTTTTTCAACGCCCAAGGCCATGGCAATGTCTACTTGACCACTGGCGACGATGGAATAGGCCGATAGAAAAGCTGCACTGCCACTTGCACATGCAGCCTCGCAACGCATCAAACCTGCCTTCGTCAATCCGCAGTATTCGCCAACGACAACTGCTGGAAGCAGCTCCTCATACCAAGCTCCTGCCCCAACAGAACCAAGAGCAACGAACTCGATGTCCTTGGCTTCCAAGCCTGCTTCCTCAAGAGAAGGTCTGACAGCTTCGAAAGTCAACTCTGACACGTTAACGTCGTTCCTGATACCGAACTTCGAGTTGCCAACTCCGATCACGGCTACCTTTCGCATGTTAGTCAACTCCGCCTAAAGCCACATACAATGATCAGAGAAATGAGGGGACTTCCCTACTTGCCTTTGAACTGGGCTTTTCTTCGCGACATGAAGGCTTCAACGCCTTCTTTGAGATCCTCTGTGGAAAATGACAGCCCCATTAGGCTTGCCTCTAGCCGTAACCCTGTTTCCAGTGGCACTTGTGTCCCGAAGTTCAAAGCGTGCTTGGCATACTTCATTGCAACCGGAGGGCCGTCACAGAGCTTCTGAGCCATCGCTCGGACTTCGTCTCTCAGCTTCTCGTAGTGAACAATCTTGTTCAATAAGCCTATTTTCAATGCTTCGTCAGCCTTCAGCCTATTTCCAAGCATCACAAGCTCCTTTGCCCTTGGCAATCCTATCAATCTGACCAGCCTCTGAGTTCCGCCCCAGCCTGGTATCAAGCCCAAAGCTATCTCGGGGCTTCCAAGCTCCGCATGCTCTGCAGCTACCCTGAAGTCGCAAGCTAGGGCAAGTTCTAGCCCCCCGCCGAGCGCGAAACCGTTGATCGCTGCAATGGCAGGCTTGGACATTTCCTCTATTTTGCCGAAAACTTTCTGTCCAGCCCTTGAGAACTCCTCTGCTTTCACTGGTGTTGCTTTCGAAAACATGGTAATATCCGCGCCGGCGCTAAAGGCCCTGTCGCCGTCACCTGTCAGCACGACGCATCGTATGCTTGAATCTTTTTCAGCCGTGTCCAAAGCATCTGCAAGCTCTTCAATCAAGACATCGTTGAAGGCGTTCATTCGATGCGGCCTATTCAATATTATCCAGAGCGTACTTTGTTCTCTCTCTATTTTCACAGTTTCATACGCTTTGCCATTCATTTTTCTTCACCATGCCTAAGTCTGAACCATTTGCATATATTACTTCTCTAGAACTTCCTCAGCAGATACTTCAACACTGTAAGTTTCTGGATTTCTCTTGTGCCCTCATAGATCTCCGTGATCTTGGCGTCACGGTGGAATCTTTCTACGCGGTATTCACCCAAGTAGCCATAGCCACCCAGAACCTGTATCGCAAAGTCTGTAACCTCCATCGCGATTTGACCTGCATAATATTTTGCCATTGCAGTGGCCATCGGATCCATCTTTCCCGCATCAACAAGCCAAGCTGCTCTATAGGTAAGCCATCTAGCAGCCTCAGTCTTCGTCATGGCCTCAGCTAATCCAGCGCCTATCAGCTCATGCTGCAATAGAGGCTGTCCGAAGGCCTCTCTCTGTTTTGAGTACTTGAAGGCGATTTCGAAGGCACCTTGAGCCATGCCGACAGCTTGTGCCGCGACACCTACTCTTGTTTTGTCAAAGAACTCCATTGAACTGTGAAAGCCTCTGTTCAGTTCGCCGACAATATTCGAATCAGCGACCTTCACGTTATCAAAGCGCACTTCGCCGGTAACTGAGCAACGGATGCCCATCTTGTCATGCAGTTTTGAAGTCTCGAGCCCAGTTGTGCCTTTATCAACTACAAAAAGTGTTTCTCCTCTGTACGTTGGTCGGACCTTAGTGTCCGTTTGTGTCAGAACTATCATGAAGTCGGCGGTTGTTGCATTTGTTATGAAGGTTTTTGTGCCGTTGATCCACCATTCATTTCCATATTTAGTCGCAGTCGTTTCCATTCGTGTTATGTCGCTTCCGCTCACACTTGGCTCGGTGAATGCAGCCGCACTTATGTAGTCGCCCCTGCATATGGGTGGCAGATACTTCTCCCTCTGTTCCTTATTGCCGAGAACAACGATAAATTCGCTTCCAAAGCTCCCACTTGAGACTGCAACTCCGAGTGATGAGTCTGCTCTACACATCTCTTCTATGGCCAAGCATGTTTCAAGCAGACCGTATCCTTGACCACCATATTCTTCTGGGAAACTCAGGCTTGTGAATCCAAGCTTCGCCGCCTGCCTATAAAGCTCTAGTGGGAACTCTTCTTTCTTGTCGAGTTCCAGAGCTAGTTCTGGCTTGAATTCCTTTGCGCAGAATTCCTTAACGGCGTTCACTATGCCAATCTGTTCTTCGGTGAACTCAAACTTCATCTAGTAGAACCCCCTTCCTGCTTTCTTTCCCGTCCGCCCTTGACTGACGTAATCTTCGAGTAGCGGACAGGGTCTATACATTTCCATATTATGCTTGGCATGCAATTCCTTAAGCTTGTTTAACATAACATCTATGCCCGTACGATCCGCATATTCGCATGGGCCTGAAGGCCAGCAAGTCCCCAACCTCATTCCTGTGTCGATGTCTCCAGGGCTGGCAGCATCATCTCTTATGAGCCATGCAGCCTCATTTACAGCCACTGCCCAAGATCTATCTACGTCATACTCGTCAAGCAAGTCGAAAGGTATTCTCGGTCTGCCTTTTGTCCAATCATAGAAGCCAATGCCTGTCTTTTGGCCAAACTTGTGTTCCTTTATAAGTGGGTCTATGACCTCAGAGCATGGTTTGAATCTTTCACCGTAGGCTTCATAGAGTATTTTTCCAACCTCATAGGCTATGTCAAGTCCAACGAAATCGCCAAGCTCGAACCATCCCATGGGAAAGCCGCCTGCATATTTGACTGAGGCATCAATGCCCTCTTTCGTGGCTTCTTTTCCTTGATAGGCCCAAAAGGCTTCATTGAAGACTGCGCCGAGTATACGGTTCACTATGAAGCCACGTACATCCTTCCTTACTATTACTGGTGTCTTTCCAAGCTTCTTCGCTAGGTCAGCGAGCGTGGTCATCGTCTCAGGGCTTGTGCTGTCACCCTTGATTACTTCGACTAGTGCCATCATCTGAGGCGGATTGAAGAAGTGCATTCCAGCGACTTTGCTAGGGCGTTTGGTAGCCTTTCCCATCTCGGTAATGCTTAGTGTCGAAGTATTGGATGCGAGTATTGCATGCGGAGGGGTGAGTTCATCAAGCTTCGCAAAGATCTTCCTTTTCAGTTCCATGTTTTCTGAAGATGCCTCAATTGCAAGGTCCACGTCTCTGCAAGCTTGTTCGTAGCTTGTCGTTGTCGCTATCCGCGCTAGCGTAGCTTCAGCATCTTCTTGCCTTATTCTCTTTTTTTCAGCGAATTTGCTTAAGCTCCATTTGATTTTGTCTTTGGCCTTTTCAAGGATTTCGTCATTTATGTCTACCATGGTTACTGCCAAGCCGTTCATTGCAAGAATCTGCGTGATTGCATGGCCCATTGCTCCAGAGCCTATGACCACAGCCTTTCTCAGATTTTCTGCCAACAGTCTTCCTCCGTGGGATGCTAATGGTTGAAGAAAAGTGGTAATAAGACTTTTGAATGCACAATCAGTTGTTTGCGTCTCAGGAAAGATGGGAAAAAGATGAGTCGAAGTTACTGTTATTTCATCAAGTAGTTTACGATTGTCAGTTTCTGAATTTCGCTTGTGCCTTCGTATATTTCGGTTATCTTTGCGCAGCGGTGGAAACGTTCAACGTGGTAATCTGCAAGGTATCCGTATCCTCCGAAGATCTGTATCGCGTCATCAGTGACTTCCATTGCAACTCTGCTCGCCAGGACCTTGGCCATCGATGTCTGCACTGGGCTGGGTTTTTCTTTGTCGTAGAGCCATGCTGCCTTGTACATCATCAACCGCGCTGATTCTATTCTCATGGCCATTTCTGCGAGTTTGAAGCTGACTCCTTGGAAGTTTATTATCGCTTGTCCGAACTGCTTTCTTGTCTTGGCGTAGTTCAGTGCCTTCTCGAATGCGCCTTGCGCTATGCCGACTGCTTGGGCTGCTACAGTGATTCTTGTTCCATCGAAAAGCTCAAGAGTGTAGTAGAAACCCTTGCCCAAATCCCCGATGACGTTGACTGCTGGGACTTTGAGGTCGCTCATCGAAAGAGAACCTGTAACGCAGGGTCTGATGCCCATCTTGCCATGAAGCTTCGTAGCTTCTAGACCCTTCATGCCCTTTTCTGCAATGAAAAGGGTTTGCCCCCTGTGTGATGGTTGAATGTTAGGGTCGGACTGGCAAAGCAGTATGAATGTCTCTGCAGTCGTTGCATTGGTTATGAATTCTTTTGCCCCGTTGATGATCCATTCATTTCCTGTTCTCGCGGCTGTTGAATCCATTCGGGTGATGTCGCTTCCATGTTCTGGCTCAGTGAAGGCTGCGGCGGCAAGCTTGTCTCCTTTTGCCAGTGGAGGAATGTACGTTTTTTTCTGTTCATCTGTCCCATGTTTCAGAAGCACGTCTGGAATCATAAGGTTTCCAAGTGAGATCGCGACGCCTAGTCCTGGGTCAACTCGGCACATCTCCTCAACGACCAAGCAGTCTTCCAGCACGCCATAACCTTGGCCATCATACTCTTGCGGAATCCGCATGCTTATGAAACCAAGCTGCGCAGCCTTATTGTAGAGGCTCATCGGAAACTCTTCTTTCTGGTCGTATTCGAGTGCGAGCTCAGGGGTGAATTCCTTTTCGGCGAATTCGCGAACTGCACGTTTGATTTCTTGCTGCTCCTCGTTCAACTTGAATTCCATATGCTATTTCTCCTTGCGAGTTCACGACTTTTGCGTTTTGAGTTCATATATTTTGCCTTTAAGCGGGGGAACTATCTTGAATAGATCTTCTACTATGCCATAGTCTGCAAAGCTGAATATTGGTGCTTTCGGATCCTTGTTCACCGCGATGATCAAGTCTGAAGCTTTCATGCCTAAGACATGCTGGAACGCGCCGCTTATTCCCAAGGCCAAGTATAGCTTTGGTTTCACGGTCTTTCCTGAAGTGCCCACTTGTCTGTCGCTTGGCAGCCAGCCCTTG
>CAZDNV010000067.1:0-10610 GCA_964506875.1 uncultured Candidatus Bathyarchaeia archaeon | reverse complement strand
CATTCCCATCCGCACCCATCCAATAATCATTTGTCTCAAGACTTTGGTCCCCATGACGGGCAGCTGCAAAGAATTCTGCCCAACCTTCAGTTAGAGCGAAACCACCAGAGGATTCGCTGAAAACCCAGTGACCGCCTTGTCCTGCATCGGGAGTTCCATCGTTTGGATCTTCTTCGCCGGTAGGAACAGGATTTGTATTAGGCAAATCTCCCCGGATAGAATAGTGTATTCCGTGTCCATATTCATGGCTAATAGTGTCAACATCATCAGCCCAGCCATCAGGAATGCGCATAATGTTATAAAACCAGATGCTGAAGAAATTAGGCCAATCTGTATCTGGGTAGAGTACACCGAGTTTGTCGCGTGTCCAACCGCCTGTTCTTGAGGATAACCAATCTCGATCAGCTTTAATGAGTGCGGGTATTCCAAATGCGGGGCTATTATCCCCCACAATAGCAATAGAAATGCTCCATGTTGGTCCCGCCACATCATAATGAACTGTCGTGTCTGCGAACCAAGTAGCCCCTAAGATCTCATTAAACCAATTATCGGACACCCGTGCTGCTTCGTTTTCAGCAAAGCATTTGATGTATATGTCTCGAGTTCCCGATTCGCCCAAGCCTGGATCCTCATTCAGAATCGTGTTCCCACTAGTGTCTTGGGTGAATGTGAAGTGACCAGTATCATCTGTGTAACCTTCTGCAATCTTGTAATCTGTCAAGGGGATGGCTTGTTTTTCCCAAGCTTCGATTTTTATATAACGAGAATCCACTGAAGTTCCTAATTCATTGTTGTGCTGAATCCAGCCACTGATAGTCAAGGGTTCCGCGGCTAATGCTCTTTGAACAAACCCAAGCAGACCGGTGCTTCCAATCAGTAGCATCGAAACAAATAGAATTGCTATTGTCTTCTTCATTTTTCTTTCTCCTTTTCCTCTCTTTTGAAAGTTTGTGAAATCCATTCAGCCTATCAGTGTCTAAATGCTTTGTGGAACCATCTTCTAGAACATAAGATCAACATGTTACGGGACAGTATTGTATCAAATGCAACACGAATAACGGAAATCAAGAATGGCCAGCGCTCTTCTTTTCAGAATCCCACCAAAGAATGAGCCTATTGTGCATCATTTGATGTAATCATAAGAATAGACTGGCAGCCGATTCATGCTCTGCGAATAGCCGATCCTTGCTCTATCTTCCCCAAAACAGATAGACTTTTGCCTTCATCGGAAAACCGCAGACTCTAATCAAGTGCGCAAGCCTGCTCAGATCTCTAAGCCTTCCTGCAGAAAAAAGGTAGGGGGTAGGGGTCAAAAAGTATTAGAGGTCGACTTGGTTTTGTGAACTTGCTTGCGCACTGCCGGCTCTGGCTGCATCGAGCCTGATGAGTTCCAGTAGAATTCTGAGCCCGTAAGGTTGTTCCACGGATGCCATTGTGTTCGAG
This sequence comes from uncultured Candidatus Bathyarchaeia archaeon, assembly GCA_964506875.1. Taxonomy (GTDB): domain Archaea; phylum Thermoproteota; class Bathyarchaeia; order Bathyarchaeales; family Bathycorpusculaceae; genus CAZDNV01. Next base: position 9,167 of record CAZDNV010000067.1, on the reverse strand, counting down.
ATTCACGTGATGTCGAGGCTTGCAAGCTGTTTGTTTCTGTCAGAACCGATCTTGTTGGAAGCAGGTAGATTCTGTCGGTTGGAAGACCGCTGTCTCGATTGACATTTGTTATGCCGGTCCAAGTCGCATTGAAAGTCACAGTGTAGACGCCTGCATCTGCAAAAGTGCAGTTGACTGGAACGCCACCATAAATGAACCGCATGATTCCGCCTGACTGCAAGCTGACTCTCACGGTTCTTGCGGTAAGATTAAGCGCAAACAGGTCAGGGTCAATGTCAAACGTGTACTCGTAATGATATTCCTCAAGCGGAAAGGCAATCGCAGCAGTCATCGGAGCCATGCCAAGCAAGAATGATCTCGTCGCTGACCAAATCGTAGCCTGCGATGTCGGGCTTCCAGGATTGCTTGACGTCTTAAAAAGCTGCGAACTCTGGACATACAGCCCAGAACGGCTAGTGCCGATCAACGCCCACGCGTTGTCAAGCATCTGGCGCATGTTCTCTTTGCCCGTTTCATTCAGAATCGGATAGATGCCCAAAAGCGTCCACATGATCCCAAATCATTCTGTAGTCTTGACTCTGGATTACCATCGTAGGCGTGAACACAGCAGAACTTTGTGTTATCCGAGCTCGCCAGCCATTGATAGCTGAGCCAACGGTTTCTTAGGAAACGATTGAAACTGTCAACATATAACCGGGAAGTGTTTTCCACTTGCGGGCTATAGTATTCCAGCAGGGCAATTATTTTGAGGAAGAATGCTGCTTCACACTCGAAGAGCGGGTCCTCACTGGTGGGCAAGTAACGGTAATACTGCCAGGTCTCGTTCCAATGATTGTTATTAACCCAGTTCCAAACTTCGATTGCATCATCCAAGGCTTTCGTCACATTTAGACTGTAGAACACAAGGTAGCAGCCTATTGTCTCCGCGTTCTCATCATAGAATCTGCGGGAACTGAAGACGCTGGAATCATTCGAAATATCAAGCAGCGCAGGATCTCCACCGTAACCGCCTTTGTGGCTTTGACACTCATTACGGAATGTATTGTAGGCTGCGGTTGCATTCCACTTTGTCGTCAGATAGTTGTATTTTGCGGAGTAGAAAAGGCAGCCATAGAGAAGGTCTCGTGAGTAAACGCTGAAGACTGGGCCTCCATCCCTCGACGGCAAATACTTTAACACAGTTGAAATGTTGCCCAGTGCGTTTCTGATAGCTGCTTCCCGCTCGATCCCAAGCTTTTTCGCCCTCACGGACCACTGTATGACATCAACCCATTTTCCATTGGCGGCAAGAGAATCAATGTAGTTGCCGAAGCCAGTCTTGGTTGTCATTCCCAATACTAGCCCAAAATATTCACTAGTCCAGTCTAGCGAAGCTAAGCTGGCGTAGAATCTTAGTCGATCCGCTAGTGTCCATGTTTTCACGAGCAATGACACATGGTCGATGATCACGTTTGAGGCTCCCGTGTTTAGGATTCTCATCGTGAAATTGGTCAGATGGCTTCCAACAGGCAGCACAGATAAGCTTACGTTTCCTGCCTGCCAGCCTATCGCCGAAGAGTTGTAGCTGTCACCTGTCCAGGTGTGCGGATACCAATCAGGGTCGGGACTGTAATACTGAAATGTGACGTTCGTTGTTGGGGCTGCTTTGGAGAGGTTGAACTCGAACATGGCAGCCTCAACCCAAAGATAGCTTAGGTTAGGCACAGGTTGCAGCTTGAAATTGCCGCAGACTGCATGGGAGCTGCTGGTTGAAATGCAGTTCATCGGATAGCCTGTCGCATTTATCCATGGGCTTGTGCCGTAAGTCGCCCATGAGCCTGTAGTGTAGATGTTGATCATGTTGATCTGCGATTTGGGCTCAGAGGATTTGAGAAAGAATCGAACCTTCGTGAGGTTTATGAAGGAGCCACAATCAACGATTAGAGTATGGCTACCTGAAACTTGAAGATTGTGCCGCCACCAGGTTGCTGTGTTATTATCCAGCGCGGCAGTTGAAATATGGCCCGTATCATTCCCGCAAGCAGCATAAACCGTGACTCCACTCTTGTAGCTGCTTATTTGCGCATCATAAAACTGCACCTCGTAAACGACAAGCGAAAAGTTTGCATCCTGCGTTTGCATGATGTCCAGTCTGACCCAGCGTGTCATGCTGCTATGCGTCATCGTGTTTTCTTGCCAGCCACTTCCCACGTACATTCCGCTTGTGTAGACGTCCTGCCAGACATCTGGGCCTGCCGTCGTGTAGTTACAGCTTGTGAAGTTGATTCTCTGCCACGTTCCATAGTCAACAATCGTCAAATATGATACGTTACTGTCACCCCACCCTCTTGTATCGCTTACGGAGAAATACCAGCCGACTGTGCGTCCAGGAAATAGGGGCAACGCCTTTGTTATGTTAAACCATCCTGTGTCTGGTGAGCCAACCCAAGGATCTGTCAGTGGACTTCCTTCCCACTCGCCTAACCAAGTTCCGTTCCAAACGAAATATGCCTTGTCAAGCCCGATTCCTCTCCATTTTGATGAGAAAGTGCAGTTGCTTCCCGAAACTGTCGATGAATAGCTAATATTGGATGCTTCAGGAGCAGGATGCGTATAGCACACCTTTAGAAGCGCAGCATCAACTTCGCTGCCCATTCCTGCGCCACCATACGCGCCACTATCGAAGTAGATTTTGGTGGCATTCACGGCTGAAGGTGTCGGGCAATAGGCTGTGACGTCAAGTGTCTGCCAGATGTAAGCATCAAGGCTATGCCACTCGCCAAGGTCGTAGTCTGCGGTGCCATTGTTCAAGTAAGGCTCCACGTAGCCCATAAAGAAGGTTGTTCTCATATAGATTTGCACCGTAACATTGACGACGCTGATGGCAAGACCTGTGAGGTTTTGGAAGCAGAAGTACCCACATGCCTCATAAGCCATAGAGCTGTTGATGTAAGCGGCTGGTGGCTCCCCTGGACCTGCACTGTTTAGCCAAGGTTCAGTTCCGATTTTTCTCCAGCCAGGCTTTTCCCTCGTAAACTGGTCAACCCATAAGTTGACAAAGCTTGTTCCTGTGCCAGTCAGCAGCGCAGGCGAATGCAAGAAAGACTCCAAGATGCCAGGCGGTATATAGCCGAAGGTCGCGATGATAAGCATGAAAATAAACGCCAATTTAAGCATAGGTTAAAATGGCACATTCTTCCACAAAAACATTGCCTTTTTGCATCTCCATCTTATTCATCACTACATTGGCACGTGTCTACGGCGAACGATGGCTGCTGTTTTGGCACGAGTCTAAGGAGACTGCTATTCTGTTTCTGGCTCGCCTAGGCATCGATAGTAGAGTGCTTTCAGCGCAGCAAAATGGTCGCTGCCCTGTTCATTCACGTAGGCGCTCCAAAAGGTTGGCGCCAACCAGTGAGCCAGAGTAACATCATTCAGCAGGCCTATGGTTTTCAGGCATACAGGCAGCAGCCGCTCACGCTTTCTCCTAATCGACTCACGGTCTGCGCCAACTTTCCTGATGTCAAGCTTGAATAGAGCTTCAAGAAGCGGCTCCAAATTCTCTTTGTTGAAGATTTCGGCCTGACGCTTCTCCGGAAGCTTCTCCGCCAGAAGAGCCAGATCCTTCAAAGCCTGTACAGCATACTTCCTGATCCTGTAGTTGTACACGTTTTGGACCTGCTTGTTGTACCTGCTCTTTGCCTCGTCCATAATATACTTTCTCATCTGATTGCCTAACAAGATCTCAACTCATAACAATAACTGTTTCATCACTGGCACATGGTGTACTAGAAGTGTTATATAAGAGTTGTGCAACAGCCCCTATACATGCAGAAAACACGCAAGAACAGGAGACTGAAATTCTGGAACATACCCGTAACCAAGCACTTGGACGAGTGCGTTGAAAAAGCAGTAAGACAGAATTCGCATGTCAGCAAGTCAGACTTTGTCAGAGACGCCGTTCGCCAAAAGCTGCTGAGAATGGGGCTTCTAACAGAACGCGGAGACCAAGACAACCCAGCGTGATCCAATGGAAGAAGAGACCAGGAGATGCTCAGGGTTTGGCTGAAGACCATAATGGTCTTGTTTGCCCTAGCTGCGGGGGAAGCTTGAGTTTCGATCACAAAGATGACGTTGGAACAGAATGGTTCAAGTGTGAAAAGTGCGGGCAACAGACGGGCAAGCCTATAACTGGGATAGTTGTCGCCGTTCACACCGCGGCGGATCCACCGGAAGCAGAGATTGACGAGTTAATCGCCCAGGATACGATAGTGAGAAATCGAGCGGCAGGCGAGGTTGGGGACACGTTCACGTACACGGGTGATCGACGCTTCTGTGGACGCATCCAAGTGGTCGCGCTGGGTTTTCCGCAGAGCCGATACACGCGCTTAACATTCCACTGTACAAAAGCCAGGGAAGGATGCCCCCCGTGTGATCTAGCATCTTCAGTGCAGCTCACGTTTGAGTCGCCGGACATGGATGCATCAGCATTTGCCACGTATTTTGACACGAACATGCCCCGAGACGCTTTAAGGGTCTTAATCGAACGCGGAAAAAAACCGGGCTGCCCAGCCTGGTGCAACGCTACCATCTGCAACGGTGAAGACGAACGAGCAGTCACGCAGGTCGTTGTGATGGACCGCCAGGGAGTTGAAGGCCGCGCCTGGTTCATCCATGGACCCCATTGTGACTTGAAGAAAGCGCCAAACTGGGTTATCGCTGAGGGCTGGCTGTGCAAGGGTCGGCTGGGGAGAATCGGCGTACTGGTCCACGCTTTCACGGCTGAGAGCGAGGTATCAGCGCCTAAAACTGAGGATGTGGAGAAAGCGATGATGTGCTTGCAACAGCATGCCAAAGTGGATGACGAGAGCTTGGAGCACAGCGTCCTATGGAAGGTTGCTCAGGCATTACAGCGTGGAAGCCAGCTTAAGGGGAAAGAAATTGTCAAGGGCAACGTTTCGGATCTTCTAACGAACGCGAGTCCAGTGTGGGTGAAAACTCCTGAGGGGCCAGCTCAGCTCGGCGCCACAACCTGTGAATTGGGACCCACGACGACAGCTAAGAGCCTTCGCGTACGCATGCTCAGAGACTGGTTAGAAAGCGGCAAGTACGACACGGGGAGAAAAACCGCGGCAGGCTTAACGGCTGGCGCTGAAAAAACCGAGGGAATAGGGTGGATTGTCAGGAAAGGTCTCCTGCCCAGCATGGACCTGAGCTGGCTCGTCATAGATAACATGCCACCACACGCTCTCGATAGCCAGATCGAAAGTAGAAGAGACGGTGTTGTCACCATCACGGCCATCCGCAGCGCTGAGCTTTGGGCCAGATGTCGCTTAAAACTGCTTGGCAATCCAATGCAGCCTTTCGATGAGACTCTCTACAAGTGCACGGCTCTGAAGGTGTACGACTCAAAGCTGATCGCCAGGTTTGCCTTCGCCGTGTTCACTTATGGAGTCTCAACTCAAGACCGCTACAGCAAAGACGTAAGGAGGTCCCTGCCAGGAGACGCTGAACTCTTAACGGCGGCGAAAATGGTGTTCAAATGGAACCTAAGCCAAGAGATCACCTACTCCGTTCAAGACCAGCTCTGGCCTACAATAATGGAGTACGGTCGGAAACTCGAAGAAACTTACGGCTGCGAGGACATCCCTCTGCTTCTACGCTCCAATCCATACAAACTGTCTGTTCTAGCTTACTCATTCGCGTTGCTGGAGGGATCCACTGACCCATCTGAACGCCACGTCAAACTGGCGTATGAATGGCTGGATTACTGTGCAAGAGACATTGAACTCGACAAGTACGTGGAATGGTGGCGCAGCCAACATCAGCTGAGTGACGGAGAATATGAGACTGCAAAGAACAGGCTTGAGAGCGAGATAGCGGCCGACTTGAAGGAACATGGCGGCAGTAGAGCCGAAGCCTACACTTACAAGATGGTGGAGTTCCTAGCCAAAAACGAGAGAGGTCAACGTGACGAGATAGCAGCCTGCGCTGGCGTAGAGGCCGAAACCATCTCTCGGAAAGCCAAGCTGTTGAAGGGACTGGAACTTCTCCGAAGCGACAAAGACGGGTATCACTTCACGGCTAAAGGCGTGCGATTCTTCAGAAGATGGCTACCTGAAAATGCCCAAATCACAGAAGTCACTCATGTCACCACTTTTAGGGGTCAGAGGGGTATTCAGAATGGTAAAGAGCCTAACCCGGAGGGGGGTGTGACCCCTGAAACCGGTGACATCAATGACATGAGTGATTTTGAAAGAGCCTATCAGGCGTTGCGGCACAAGTTTCAGTTACCCTTCACTCAAAAAGACGCCTTAGACGTCATCGGCAAGGCAACAAAATGCGACCAGTCTCAGGCAGAACACACCTTTCAAACCCTCATAGACGAGGGAAAAACCGCCATGACTCCGGAAGGCAACTGGTGGTTTGTATGAGAGTCCGATGTCCATGCGGATCCAGCCTCTTCCTTGTCCATACTCCTCCTCCGAAAACGCCCCTCGGCCTGGGAAAGGTTTACCTTATCTGTGACAAGTGCAGGAAAATCTGGAAACTCCAGGACGCTTCCCTACCAGACACTGATGCATACGGCGTCCTCAAGAGCGAGAACGAGCTTCAGCCCAGTACAGTCAACCCAGCTGCTCGGACCACAATCACCCTGAAGAGGCTTGAAGCTTCTACGATGGCCACGAGCGCTAGCAGTCCTCGTTCGCTACGTTCTGCATACAAGAAACCTTTGGCTCCAAAGGCTGTAGCAGACAACGTTGTTAAACCATCATTGGATGGGCGAGCAGAAAATCCGTTGAATTGGAATGTTGAAAGAATGCGAAGCATGGAGGCATCATAAAAATGGGCCCTGATGAGAAGTATGGGAAAAGACGTCAGATAACATTCCGCATCGGACCCTTAGCACAAGAGCGATTGAAACAGGCTGCAGCCCTCTTCAACATGAAGCCCTGCGAGTACGTCAAGGCCGTTCTCTACAGGGATCTCGCAGTTTTTGATGAGCCATTAGACCAGAGGCGCCGCGCCTGGAAAAAACGGCAGTCTGAACGGTCTGAAAACGGCGAGCTTTGCGAGTTTGGAGAGGAAGGTTAGCTAGGACATGGTTGAGGCTGACAGGGGAAAGGCTGCTTCCACGATCATGCACGAGCGCATGCTTGGCAAAGGCGGCTCAACTAGTGGGAAGCGGGCTAGTCCGTTCAACCCGGCCACACAGCCCCCCAAACAGTCTCAACCACGTTGCCCACAATGCGGTGGTGATCGTGTTTACAAAGACGGCCTTAGGTGCCTCTGGGATGGGAATACAGTTCAACGGTTTCTATGTCGACGCTGTGGATACCGCTTTTCTGAGAAAGTGTCCCAGGGCCCTACTCAACCATTACAAAAAAGATTAGGCATGTCTCAACATGTTGAGAGAATTGAGACGCAGCCATTAAATCGCGGTTCCGTCTACTCTTCTAATCGTCAAGTATGCGAGCTCTTGACAGAAGAGTCGAAAAACTTGACCGAAGTAAACGCCCGACAAGAAACAGCCCAGCGGGAGGGCACATTGAGCCAGCAAAAGATCGTTGATTTCATTTGGTACATGAAGAAAAACGGACGCGCCGAAAGTACAATCCTAGGCAGAGTCAAGCTTATCAAAAGGCTTGCGAAGCTAGGAGTCAACTTGTATGATCCGGAAAGCGTCAAACGAGTCATAGCCTCACAACCATGGACGGCGGGAAGGAAAGACTTGGCCTGCGATGCCTACACAACGTTTCTATCAATGACTGGCGGAACATGGCAACGCCCAACATACAAGATAGTCGATACCGAGCCTTTCATACCTCAGCCTTCAGAAGTAAAACAGATGATCGCAGGATGTAGCCCACGCATGGCATGCTTCCTGCAACTATTACAGGAAACAGCAATGCGGCCCGGAGAAGCTTGGCAGCTTCGTTGGTCAGACTATGATAAACCCACAAGAACCATAAAGGTCACACCTGAAAAAGGTTCAAAGTCAGGAACATACAGGATTTCCAAAGAACTCGCAGAAATGCTTGAAGCCATGTCGAGAAAGTATGGTGACAGAATATTCTCAAAGCCCGGCATGCCGCTAGATCACCACAGTCGCAACTTCACCCAACAGAGGAAGAGAACAGCTGACAAGCTGAAGAACCCCAGATTATTGAACATAAGCTTCAAAACACTTCGCCACTTCAGAGGCACAATGGAAGCTTGGCGCACAAAAGACCCCTTCCATGTCCAGGAATTCCTTCGACATAGAAACATCAAGAACACCATGCGATATATCCACCTTGCCCAAGTGCTATTCAAGAATGAACAAGAATGCGTAACAAAGGTAGCTCATAACGTTAACGAGGCCTGCGCTCTAATTGAGGATGGATGGAAGTACCAGACAGGAGAATACGACGATGGCGGCAAGATATTCGCAAAGCCCAAAGATCCCCTGGCTTCCGAACAGTGAACAGTGTCTTCAGGACCCCAGTGCTTTTTCAACATAGTGGTGCGGGGGGTGGGATTTGAACCCACGAACCTCTGCAGGATAGGCTCCTGAAGCCTACGCCTTTGACCATGCTCGGCGACCCCCGCATTTCATCAAGTGAATATTGTGCGGAAATCTTTAAGAGTTGCTACGTGCTAGTGGGTAAAATTGGTGTACTGAGTTGCCGACTCACGGTTCACTTTCAAAGGCCGGGAAAGTCCGAGGCCAGACTCCCAAAATACAGCCTACGGAGAAAAAGAGCCCTAGTCCAAGGTCCAGGAACAAGCGCAATTACGAGAAACGAATAATGCTGCAGAGAAAATCTGGACAAAACTGGGTCTGAGCGAGCATCAACGTTTTTATTTACACGAGCCTAAGCATTAATGCGTGACAAAGGCTACTCTCGTCATTTTGAATGCACACGTGATAACCCTAAATCAGAAGCTGCCAACCGCTGAGGCCGTGGCAATCCATGAAAGAAACATACTCGCCGTAGGCTCAAACAAGAAGATCCGCCGTTACATAGGAAAGAACACGAGGGTCATCAATGCGGAAAACAATACTGTTCTCCCAGGACTGGTTGATTGTCACGTTCACATGGCGGCATTTGGTCGATCACTGCAGTCCCTTGACTTGAGAAACGCAACATCGATAAAAGAAACTCAGGAAAAGCTACGCGCTTACGCCAATCGAAATCCTGAGA
>CAZDNV010000066.1:0-10616 GCA_964506875.1 uncultured Candidatus Bathyarchaeia archaeon | reverse complement strand
GTCAAATTGGAAAGGAGAGTGGTTGATGAAATGTACTTTCCATACATGGAAAAACTGTTTCAGAGCAAGATAATTCGTGGAAGGGGGTATAGACGTGTCAGATTCCCTTAAGGAGGTTGGAGTCATAGTCGGTGAAGCAAGCTCCAACGAATTCTTCTTCTCTTCCAAGCCTGGTGAGATGCCTTCGCGCTGGGAATATCTGCTAACTTATTCCGAAGAAGACGTCGACGGAACGCCAAAACAGGTAGAGGTGGTGGCTCAGGTTGAACGCGTCCTTTCTGCTAGCCAAGCGTTGACAAAGGAATTGGATTTTGAAATAATCAAGAAGATAATCGAATCCGGCTTGGCTGATAGAAAAGTGTGGGGAAAGGCCCGCGTGCTTGGATACTTGACTGAGACTGGTGACTTGCAGCAACCCAAGAAAGCCGTAATGCCCGGCAAACCAGTATACATTGCGCCAGCTGAGCTGCTTGAGAAGTTCTATTCTTATCCTGAGAGCGAGGCAATCAAAGTTGGCAGTCTGATTACGCGTAGTGAAGTCCCCATTAGCTTGTCGATCAAAGGTTTCAGAAGGCATCTAGCGATCATTGCTCAGACCGGCTCCGGGAAGACGTATCTAGCAGGTATTATCGTTGAGGAGCTGTTGAGAAAGGGTGGAACCATTATCATGTTGGATCCTCACGCTGACTATGTTTTCTTATCCAGAAAAATTGATGGCAAAAGACATGAGCTCTCAGACAGAATGACTGTGTTTAGGAGTCCGGCGAGCACCGGAAGGTACACTGAGGCCGAAGTGGGGAAGATCAAGCCTTACGAGATTTGTTTTTCCGATCTTGACCTCGATGAGATTCGGTTGCTTTCTGGAATAAGCCGGCACTCTACGAATATCGTGAGCGGTCTGCAAAAGACTCTTGATGAGCTGAGAACCCAGAAGAAGGCCTTTCAACCTGAGGACCTTCTCAAAGAGCTTGAAAATGCTGGCAAATGGAAAGACCAGAATGTGGATCCAAAGATAATTGATGGGGCCAAATCCGCAGTGAAATACTTGAGCCGACTTGTAAAGATGCGGGTGTTTTCCGACGCATCAACAAACATTGGCCAAATGCTTAGACCCATGCACTTGTCAGTGATAGATCTCTCAGGCTTAGATGATGAAGTGTCCGATTACATTGCCCACAGGATTCTTTCAGATGCTTACGAGAAGATTTCGAGCAGCGAATTTGACTACCCGGTTTTCGTCTTTGTTGAGGAGGCGCACCGTTTTATCCCAGCCACCGGGTCTACACATTCAAATCGCATGATCAAGAAGATCGCGGCTGAAGGCAGAAAATTCGGCGTCTTTCTGGTTGTGATCACGCAACGACCTTCCAAGATACATTCCGATGCCTTGAGTCAGTGCAATAGCCAGATCATAATGCGAATCACGAATCCTAAGGATCAGGAGGCTGTTGCTGCCAGTTCTGAACGTCTTGGCGAGAACCTGCTAAATGACTTGCCTGGTCTCAATACCGGTGAGGCCATTATCGTGGGTGAGATGACGCGGGCTCCCATCATGGCGAGAATCAAGAAGCGAACCACTCAGGAAGGCGGGAGCGACATTGACATTTTGGGCAAGATGAAAGACGCTGTCACAAAAGCGAAAGAAGAAACTCTCGAAAATGAAAGCGAACGCTTGAGGAAAGATATGAAAGGGTTCATGGGCTCAGCCGAAGAGGAGAAGCAATAGCATGGTCCGTATTGCCCATTTGGCCGACACACATCTGGGTTATAGGCAGTACAACCTGGAAGAACGCGAGAAGGACATTTACGATGTTTTGGAGGAAATCGGCGACAGGATCCTTGAAGAGCATGCAGACATCGTCATTCACAGCGGCGACCTGTTCGATTCGCCGCGACCTACAACACAGGCCTATTATGCTTTCAAGAAGTTATTGAAAAGGCTCGATGGAAAAGTCAAGGTTCTTGCCGTTCTAGGCGATCATGATAAACCCAAAACAAGAGGCATGCCGCCACATAGGCTTTTTGAGGATAAAATCCAGATTCTAGGCGTAGGTGGCACTGCTGAGCAGCAGCAGATAAGCATTGACGGAAAGGAAATCCTCGTTGCAGGCATCTCAAATCTAAGCCAAACGTACCACACAGTTCTCGCGGAAGAACTGAAGAAACTCGGAAACGTCAAGCCCAAGTGCGATTGCCGTATTCTCGTACTTCATGAAGCAATCGACAAGTTTTTCCCATTTGAAGGAGCATGTGAAGTAGCATTGACAGATGTGCCAAAGAACTTCAATTATTATGCCATGGGTCATCTTCATGCAAGAATCAAGGCCTCACACGGCCAAGGTGAGTTAACGTATCCGGGCAGTTCGGAGATTATCCGTAGTGACGAGATTGCCGGCTGGAAGAAGCAAGGCAAAGGTTTCTACATTGCGGACATCGATTATGGGGAAGTGAAGGTAACTGACGTAAATCTTGAACGTATCAGACCCCAGATGGATGTCAAGCTCAGTTATGCGCGTCTCAAGGAAGAGCTGAAGGGGCTTATCGAAAGCTTGGCTGGCTTCAAGAAATTGCCGGTTGTTCATGTGTGCGTAGAAGGCAAAGAGGTTGATAGACAAGCCGTACATCAAACCTTGAGCGAAACATTGGCGGGCAAAGTGTTGACGTTCAGACCCGCAGTCACAGAAGAAAGCGAGACGAGGCCACCTACGCTGAAGCCCGGCTCTTTCAATGTAAATCAAGTTTTGAGTGATTACTTCAAGAACAAGGAGATCGGTCAGTTCGCGGTTGAAATGCTGAAGTATCTGAGGCAGGGCGACGCTGACGGGGCTAAGGACGTCGCTGATGGATACTTCCACAATATCTCAGAAGCAGGGAAGCTGGATGATACTAAATAAAGTCAAGCTGAACAATTTCATTTCTCACAGGAATACCGAGCTGGATCTGGGTTACGGTATAAACGTGGTTGTAGGACCCAATGGCGCAGGGAAGACCTCGATACTTGACGCAATAAGCTTTGCACTATTCAACGATTACAGCAACCGCGGAAGAAAAGAGAACCTCATCAACTCGAGAGCGAAGAAATGCGAGGTTGCGGTCCAGTTCGCCGAAGGCGGGATCAAGTATGCTGCAGAATGGTCAATGGAGCGAGACAAACCCGCCAAGGGGAGCTTCTATCGCATACAAAACGGCTTGAAAACACTCTTGGCGCAGGGCGGAAGCGCAGTTGTTGCCGAAATCGAAAAAGTGCTGGCCATGGACAGAAGCATGTTTTTGCAGTCAATCTACATACAGCAAGGCGAAATCGAGGAGCTCGTTACAGCCAAGCCCGCTGTGAGGAAAGAGCTTATGTCGAGGCTTCTCGGGGTGGAAGACCTTCAAAAGGCATGGGAAAACATCCGATCCGTCATTGACATATTTGAAGGATCATCGGAGAGACTTGAAGGAGAACTGGCCCAAAAGTCAACTATAGAAGCTGACAAAATGAAATACATTGCCGCCTCCCGCGAATCACAGGGATTACTACAAGCTAAGAAAGATGAATTGAGGGAAATTGAAAAGAGCATCAGTGGCCTTCAAACCCTTCTGGATCAACTGAAAGAAAGCAAGAAGACGTTTAGCTGGCTGGACAAAGAGAGGAGTGTACTTGAGAAAGACATCGAAAATGCCGAAGAAAAACTGAAGAAAGAACAGGTCGAGGTTGACAAGGCCATCAGGGCTGAAGAACGCATCAGAAGCTTGGAAAGCGAAGTTGGCAAGCTTCAGTTCTTAGAAGTGCACGTTGCTTGCCTCTCGCAGAAGCAGCATCTTGAGTTGCGGCAAGAACGGATTAGAGAGAAGCTTGCCAATCTGGATCGTTTAGAGAAGAATCTGCAAGACAATGAAGAACACTATAGACTCCACTTGGAGAAGGAGAAGATCCTGAAAGAGAAGAGCATTGAACGAAAGACGATAGAAGGTGCAGAGAGTCTTCTGGAAAACGTTCGGAAGCAGGTTCTGCAACTTGAGAAGGGAGAGCAGAGAAAGCGCGAGGAGCTGGAGAAAGAGCTAGCAAGGTGGACTAAAGCCCTAGGCGAGCAAGTCACGATTGAGAACTTTGAATCAATGGTCGAGAGCAAGAGGAAAGAGTTCCAAAGTCTTTCAGATGAACTTGGCACGAAAGTCGATAACTGCAAGAAACAAAATGGGATACTGACGAATAAGACGAAAGACTTGGAGGATAGTATCTCAAGACTTGGATCTTCAAAGGCCGAAGTGGTGACGTGCCCAACTTGCGAGACCGACTTGCCTGCAGATCGTGTGACCAAGCTTCTAGACAAGTTCAGTGTTGAGAAGGCCACAATAGAATGTGAATTGGGCAAACTGAAAACAGATCTGGAAGCAGCTGTTGAGAACAAGAAACAAGCTGATGAGAAACTTCGAAAAGTGGAATCGTTAGACGCGGACAAGATTAGCGGGATCAGAAAGGAACTAGAAGAGACAAGGACAAAACTGGCAGAACAAAAGGCCGATGTACAGAGACTCGAAAAACAGGCTGAAGCACTGAAAAAACTCGATGAAGACTTTGCAAAACTTGAAACCGAAAAAAGCAGGCTAGAGGAAGCTTACCATGAATTTGAATCTGCCAAACGCGAGCTGTCCAAGCTACCTTCGCGAAGGGAAATCAACGGTGAGATGGAACCTGTTCTGGCAAACTTGGATGCTGTATCTAAGCAATTGAAGGAAGCTGTGTCGAAACTGGGTTATGAGCCTGAAAAACCCGAAAAAGAACTGGCATCGCTGAGACTGAAGAAACAGGAGTATGACCAGAACACATCGATAGCAAAACGCAGGCCTGAGCTTGAGCAAAGCTTAGAGCTGACAAGACAGAGCCTTCGCGAAAAAGAGCAGAAGTTTGGCGAAACAAACGAAACCATAAGGAAACTAGCCTATGACGAAGAGGAGCATCGACAGAAAGAAACCGAGTTTGAGACCGCAAAAAGTCGCAAAGCCGATCTGAAAGAAGAAATCAGCGGACTAGTCGCTCAAAAGAAGGCTGCAGACAATGAGACCGCCGAATGCGACAGAAAACTGGAGACCCTTGGAGACAAGGAGAAGGAAAAGCAGACTGTTGATGGTTTCATCAGGCTTCTGAACAAGATTAGGGCTGCTTATGGTAAGGATGGTGTTCAGAAGATGATTAGGGCTAGGGCGAGGCCTTTGCTTGAGAGGTTTACGCGGGATCTTTTTGAGAGGTTCAATCTAGCCTATTCTGACATCAAAATCGATGATGACTACAACATCACAGTTCTAGGGCCTAGTGGTGAACAGGAAATTGATCAGATAAGCGGCGGAGAACGCGTCGCTCTAGCTATTGCCCTTAGACTGGCCATAGCGCAGGTTCTATCGGGAAGAGTTGAGACCATAATAATGGACGAGCCCACAACTCACTTGGATGAAGAGAGAAGAAAAGAGCTGGTGAATATTCTGAATTCCTTCTTCAAGGAGGGGGGCAGGATTATACCTCAAATGCTGATAATAACTCATCATCCTGAAATCGTGGATGTAGCGGACGTGATTTACACGATAAGAAAGGAAGGTGGCTACTCAGTCGCCGAGTCAGGAGCGCTTTGAAGGAGACAGCATGAAGATCTGCAGAAAAGCGAAATTGTGCAAGCTTCTGCAAGATACGGTGCGCTGGCGGGCGCGGTTAACACACATAGTTACCAAGACAATACTATTCGGAAAACATATAGGAATTATCTTTTTGCATCATCAGCATGGGGCAGGACGTACAAATCATAGCTCTCGCTCTTAATTGTTAGTTTTCTCATTCGTGCGCTACCCAAAAAGATTATCTTGAAGCATAACCAAGTACTAATTGGGAGAAAGTGACCATGAATGAAGAGAGCATTCTCGGTGATGGTTTCTGTCCTGCTCTTGATGGGCTTCTTGTGCGCGCACACACCAAACGTGACAGTTGTTAGGGCAGATCCTACGCATCCTCGCGTTTTTAGGCTGCTTGCTCTTGAGCAGATGTTTGATAGCCATCGCATGCGATCAGCCCAAGCTCTGATCAGCCAACTACTGCAGTTTCCGAACTGGAACAACAGCACAGATGAGTACGTAAGCTACATCCATTTGATAACACTGTACAATTACAGTGAGGTTTTTGAAGAAGTCAAGCCTTCATGGGTTGGAACTCTGGGCGACGTGAGCCTGCCGGATGAGATCAGGAGCTTTCTGGGAAACGCGTCGCCAGGCGAAATAGTGATAATATACTACTGCGGTCACGATAGTGCTGAGCCAGATCCAAACGACCCGCGCAAAATACAGCCAGGCTTCTTGGGAATAACTCCAAGCAGACTGAAAGTGTGGCTGAACAGAACAATCTCGCAAGCCTGCCTAACCCTCATCCTAGACACGTGTGCTAGCGGGTTATGGACAACGTTCATGCCAAGATGCAACATCTTAGCAGCATGCACGGCGAACCAGCTTGCATACGGAGGTGATACGGGGATTTTCACCGATGGAATCATCAACTCATTCTATGTGGCAAACGACTCTAACTACGATGGCTGGCTTTCGGCTGAAGAAGTGTTCCGATTTGCCAAGAACTTCACGGAGCAGATAGTCTGGTGGGGAGGCGGTGAAAACCCCCAGAGTTACTACAGTGTAAGAGATGGCGACCTTCCTCTTTTCCAGAAAGACATGGCAAGACGTTTCCCAACTTGGGACTTGGGCATCATGTCCGTGTTTGCGAACTGCACAAGAGCCGAGCCAGGATCTCCAGTGACGGTTAGCGTTACTGCGAGGAATCTTGGAGAAAAGCCTGCGGACTTTGATGTCAACGTCTACGTCAACTCAAGTCTGGTGTTAACTGAGCGATCATCGCTTTTTCCTGGAGAGACGATCAACGTGACGTTTCCATGGAGCTCTCCGGAGCCTGGCCTCTACGTCATAGACTCCACGGTGAGTATATGCCCGGGCGAACTGAATACTTCTGACAATTCCTATCTTGGATTTCCTCTAATAGTGACCTTCAGAACGGACCTCACCTATGACTGGACCGTCGGGATCGAGGACCTATTTGCCGCAGCTGTTGCCTTTGGGTCAGAGCCTGGGCATCAGAGATGGAATCCAGAGGCAGACATAAACGCGGACAACTACGTGGGAATAGACGATATTCTGATGATTGCCACAGACTTCGGCAAAGCATAGCGTGCCACGTATCTAACCGATGGGAAACACAAGATCACTGTTCCAAGTCACGAAACCTTAAAGGGACACTTCACTCAATCATGCCGCAAGCAGGGCCTAGAAGAAGAGAGTTTCTAGCCTTGCAAAGCAGAAAATGGTATTTGTGCACGTGTAGTCCAGAGCATTTTTGGGAAGTCATCATAAGCTTTCTTTCTGTGCCCTATGAACAGCACTATGACCTATCTTTTGGAGCAGCATGATTCAAAGATAGCGCGTTAGTTGCCTATCCTTAGGCTTCGGAATTCAGAAGGCTTCTGGAGCTTTCCGATTGACTTCGGATTGCACCTCGATTCTCCCAGTCTCTCTTTGATCCTGGGCTGAGAGCTTCTTCAAGTCTCGCCTATTCCTTGGCGGTCATTGGATGCAGAAGCACCGCAAAAGCCACTGTAATCCCTCAAGAGGAAAAAGGGGATTCAGGATGTTTTCTTGCTTCTTCGCTATGTCTTCTCAGCGCGCTATGCTACTGATCCCATTTCCTAAGAAAATCCTCTGCTTTCGTTTTCAAGGTTCTTCTGGGGCTGTCAAGACATTTCTTTACGAGGGAAATCACTTTCTCTTTTGCTTCGATTTGGTCAAAGAACAGGTCAAATGACCCAATGGCTTTTTCAGCTATAACTCTCTTGCATTCCTCTGTCAGATGCGGGGTCGTTGAGATGCTTTCGACTTTCAGAAGCTCGTTTGTTATTTTCTGGATTAGGTGGGGCTTTGCCAACGCAATCTTTCCAGAGTGTCCAACAACACTAGCCACAGTCACCATATATTCATCATTCAGAAAGCTGTAGTATTCGTCGAATATTGCATCAAACTTTCTGTCTTTATCAACCCTGGCTAGATTCGCTATTATGGCCATGGCGTTCCAAGTGAGGATTCTATACTTGCTGTCCAAAAGGCTCACAATTGAATCCATGTACGGATACAATCTTTCCGGATGCTCTTCACTCAAATCCATCAATACCTTGGCGCAACCGTATCTAACAGCGGCTTTTGATGACGATATCCCCTTGAGCACCTCAGCAAGCACGTTAGGATCCTGCTTAGTCCTCTGAAAAAGCTCGTCTTTGGTCATTGATTTGCTGGCAAGTTCCTGCAATAGTTTGGATTCCATAGGAAACCACAGTTTTTGTAGAATATGAGCCTTGTTATTTGCTCGTAGCTTTGTGCCTTCAGCTATACCAACCGTGCGTGGATGAACGTAGCGTATTGTCAGATTAGGAATAGAATAGGGTCTAATTCTGAAAAACAGTTTAATAATTTGCGGAGGATGATGGGCTTGGAGGTTGAGAACAAGTCAGAAACGCCCTATTCAAAGTGGGACTCGCCAAGGTCCAACGAGAGCTGAAGTGCATTTCCCCTTTCTCCTTTCCTCCTTCAGCTTTTACTGGCCTTAGCGAGAACCAAAAAGAATAGGAACAATGTGATTGGCAGACATCGTGGTGAAAGAAATGGAAGTGCGATTGCTGTTGGAAGAAAAGCATGATTTGCTGAAAAATGGGCTTTATGAAAACATACAAAAGAAACATGCCTTGGAACTCCAAATCAGCCAGCAATTCGGCGAGCTGAAGAAGCTTGAGATTTCATTAGAAAAATGTGCGCTAGCAACAACAAAGGAAGATTAGGGAGCTTGGAGCATGTTTGTGATCTTCTGTTACCGGTTTGCTATGGTCACGATTCGTATAATCTGAAATAACCTCAAAATCGCATTAGGTGAGCTTGTGTGAGGTCTGAAATATGGATCGAGCATAAAAGCGGGAATCTCTGGCGTCTTGCTGGCGGTAGTCATTTATCTCATTTCGCCGATATACCTTGATTTTGTTCCCTCTTCCTTGGCTGCACTACTCGCGATATACATTTTTAGACTCAATACGCTCAGAGACGGGCTAGTGGCGGCTTTTGTAACCTACATCTTCACTGACGGACTCCTGAGCACCATCGATTTAGCAGCGTACTACTTGGCAGATGAACCCTACCCATCATTTAGTGTTGACACTTGGACCATGCTTTCCCCGGCAGTTGCGGCAGTCACCGCTGTAATTGCAGGTTACATAGGAGTACGGCTTGCCCAAAAAAGGAAACCAGCCTGAGAAGTGCTACCAGCTCTCCGGTCACAGCCGCCCACTTGCATAGACACGGAAAGAAACATCGAAAAAGCCAAAGTATGATAGCAGCGCGCCCAGAGTAATGCCACAAAGCCAAAACACTTGACTAGCTTTCGCGGCAGGTTAGGCCACGCACCATAAAAGGCTGGCGTGTTGCTTCTAACGCATTGTGCAGTTGGAGATATATCCTGCAAATTCTCTCTTTTCCCAAGCGAGAAAAGACGGCTACTGCTCATGATTGGCCGCGCTAGGTCAAGCATGTTTTGCATCAAAACTCATAAATCCCTGCGGTCTTGCTTAGATTTTGTTCAGGGCTGTTAGCTTATGTCTGCTGCATTCCACGGCGCGAAGCTCTGTTGGATGAATGGTGAGATCGTCGAAACTGAGAAGGCGCTCGTCTCGGCTATGGAGCCTATTCATCTCAGCATTTTCGAAGGAATAAAGGCGTATGTAGAAGGTGACGTCAATAGTAGGGGGAAGCTGAGTATTTTTCAGTGGAAGCCCCATGTTGATCGTCTTTGGCGTTCTGCAGCAGTCTGCGGCATGAAGATACCTTACGCTAAGGAGGAGCTTTTGGAGGCTACACGGGAGACTGTTAGAGCTAATGGTTTTGACACTAATGTTTACGTTCAACCCAGAATTTGGCCAAAGGCTGGAGCGCCAGAAGAGATTCACATTGTCATTCCAGTCTGGGCATTCGAGACTGTACTTGGGAAAGACAACCCAAGGTTTTCCAAAGAGCGGAGGTTCATGGTTAGCACTTGGCGGCGCATCGCTTCTGACGCGCTTCCTCCACAGGCGAAGGCTTGGGCAAATTATGGTAATTCTGCTCTCGCTATGCGAGAAGCCGAAAGGCTTGGCTATGATGGCGCAATATTTCTGGATAACAGGGGGTTTGTTAGTGAGGGAACAGGCGCCTGCATTATGACAGTGAGAAACGGAAAAGCGATAACTCCGCCAGTGACCGCATCAATTCTCGAAAGCGTCACACGAGAAACACTTCTAAGAATAATGCCAGAAGACTTAGGTATTCCAGTCGAGGTGAAGGACATTACGCGTGTTGAGCTTTATGCTTCTGATGAGGCTTTCCTGTGCGGGACTGGCTGGGAGATCACGCCGATAACCAGCATAGATGACTTACCTTTGGGTCAAGAGTATCCTGGAGTCGTAACGAAGCGCATAGCTGAATACTATGCAAACACGGTAGCTGGGAATACAAAGAAACGCAAAGAATGGCTAACTCCAGTGTGAGCAAATCAGACTCGCCGGCTAACTGTAACCCAG
>CAZDNV010000065.1:0-10755 GCA_964506875.1 uncultured Candidatus Bathyarchaeia archaeon | reverse complement strand
ATGCTTTTCCCTTCGGTCATCTTATCACCTAATTCTTAACCTTTTATTGATTGAATTAGCAGATATGATTTGCGGAAAGCGCGCGCTCCTCTCTTCTGATGTGTGGCAACTTAACCTCAGTCAAACCAAGCATGTCCAAGTAGTCTCTGTAAGAGTCAAGGGCAATGTCTTTGGTTCCACTTGCCCAACTGCACACATTCAGAAACCTAACCACACTTTCAGCATCAGCCAAGTCACAGCCATGCTTCATCAAACTCTTAATCATCTTCACTTTTCTCTTGATGGTAGCTGGCTTCAGAGCCTTCTTGCTCAGCAGAAAAGCCATGTAGTTTGTCAGAGCGTCACAAAGAGAGGGGTGTTCAATGATGGTGCGGGGGGTGGGATTTGAACCCACGAACCTCTGCAGGATAGCCGCCTCAGGGCTACGCCTTTAGCCATGCTTGGCGACCCCCGCCCAAAACTGCGTTTGCCTATCTCTAGCTTGCAGTCGAAATTAAATCTTGTCGTGACAAACTGGACAAAAGAAAGAGAACGCGCAAGTGCGTCTAGGTCAAACGAAAGTCTTCCTTTATTGTTGTCAACACGACATGCGTGTTCGTTCTTTCAACGTAGGGCAAGGACAGAAGCCTTTTGGTGAATTTGCTCAGTTCTTCTCTATTCCTGAATTTTGCGATAATGATGGCATCTACTAAGCCCGTGATGTCATATACGCAGCAGACGTTCGGTAGCCTTGCGATTTCGTTCTCCATTTCCAGAAGCCTTCCTTTCGAGACCGTTATCTCGCTTACCACCGTCAGATCATAGCCGAGTTTTTCATGGTCTAGCAACGCGGAATATCCGCGTATGAAGCCCTCCTTCTCCAGCCTCTTTATGCGAGATAAAGCGGTGCCTATTGAAATGCCACTTTGCCTAGCGATCTGCCTCGATGATAGTCTGGCATCCACCGTTAGCGCCTTCAGAATTCTGGCGTCTATTTCATCCGAATGCATGTTCAGATCACTCCATGTGAACACATATTCAGCAGATGCAGTCGGTATTTAACATTTGTCCTTTCCTGGGGGAGCAAAGGTTTTATATGTTTAGGATCTTCCTCTGGTATTGCAAATCTGCTCGCAAGGGATATCATGATCCCAGACAAGCTCAAGGAAGCCCAGAACCTCGAAACATGTCTGAAACTAATCAAAAATGCAGACTACATTCTGCTACACTTCACAGACATACTTGGATTACTCAAAGGAAGAACTATACCGGCAGGAGAGGCCAGAAATAGCTTGAATGATGGTGTCACGTTTGACGGTTCTTCCATAAACGGTGGAGTCAATATTGAAGAGAGTGACATGATCATAAAGCCTGATCCGTCTACATTCACAGTGTGCCCTCACTATTTCTATGAAAAAAGCGTCGCAAGCTTCATCTGCGACATAAAACAGGCTGATGGAGAGCAGTTTGAGGGCGACCCAAGAGCCATTCTTCGAAGAGCCGCGGAGGAGATTGAGAAGGAAGGCTATGAACCGACTGCTGCAGCTGAGCTGGAATTCTACCTCGTACAGAAGAATGAAAAAGGTGCAGTTGACCCTGTCGAAAACCACCTAATAGACAAACGGAGATATTTTGATATTGCACCTGGTAGAGACTTGACAGAATCCTATCGAATGGATTTGTCCAATGCTTTGTCTACGATGGGAATTGTGATTGAACGACAGCACCATGAAGCAGGCTCAGCTCAAAACGAAATCACCTTCAAGTATTCAGACCCAAAATCAACGTCAGACAACGTAATTCGATACAAGTTCGCAACGAAGGCCGTGGCAGACAAGAAATACGGTTGGATTGCCACTTTCATGCCAAAGCCATGGTCAGACAAACCCGGCAGCGGCATGCACATTCATCTAGGACTGCTCAACTCCAAGACAGGAAGAAACACCTTCTACGACCCGAAAGGTTATGGGTTCATCTCACAGGAGGGCCGTTATTTTATTGGCGGCCTGCTGGAACACGCAAAAGCGCTATGTGCAATAGTGGCGCCTTCAGTAAACAGTTACAAGAGACTCGTGCCAGGATACGAGGCGCCCGTGTATGTTGCATGGAGCAAACGGAACCGTTCAGCCTTGGTAAGAGTGCCAGCGTTCCAGCAAGAAAATGAAAAGGAAGCCCGTATCGAGTTCAGGTGCCCAGACCCACTATGTAATCCTTATCTTGCCTATGCAGTAGTTCTTGAAGCAGGATTAGATGGAATCAAACGAAAGATCGATCCAAGTGAACCTGTAGACGTAAACGTCTATCATCTAGATGAAGCGGAACGCAAAGAACTCGGAATAGAAGTCCTACCGAAATCACTGAAAGAAGCACTGGAAGAATGGAAAAAAGACGGCATCTGCATTAAAGCATTGGGCAAAGAAGCGGCTGAGAAATACTTGGAACTCAAGATGCAGGAATGGCGTGAATATGAACCTCATATGCCCGACGACAAGAACCGTGTAACCTTATGGGAACTGCAGAAGTACCTTTACGCTTGAAAATCCAAGGGAATACAGAGCATTTGAGAAATCTGCAGCTGTCAAATAGTGCACGCACTGTGCGCTTAGCTGTTTCTTCAGCTATGGCCTTAGCCACCAAATGATCTGTTCCAAGCGGATTCGCTGGACCATGCCGCTCGCTTGACCCAACTGGAAGAAGCACAAGGTCATTATGGGGAAAGTAATCCTATGCTTCAGGCCAACTCATTTCGTGAAGCAGAGACTTCAATGCTCTTAGTCCTTTTCTCGAAATCGTTTTATTAAAGTCAACCGAATATAAGCTTGCAGTATGAGGCGTTGAAATTCTTTGAAGGCACTGATTCTCGCAGGAGGGTTCGGTACAAGGCTAAGACCACTGAGCTGTACGAGACCGAAGAGTCTCTTCCCCATCGTTAACAAGCCTCTATTGGAATGGACGTTTGAAAGGCTTGCAAAACACAAGATCGACGAAGTCATACTTGCTACTAGCTATCAGACTGAGGTCTCAATAAAACACTCAAGGATTCCAAAGCACGGTTTGCGTACGCGATACTCGCGAGATCCTTTGAAAAAACCACTGGGAACAGGCGGCCCGATAAAGAAAGCCGAAAAATACATCGGTCAGGATGCCCCGTTTCTGGTTTTAAACGGAGACATCTTCGCTGACGTAGACTATACCAAGCTCTTGGAGAATCATGAAAAAGAAGCTTTGGCAACAATTGCTCTTCACAGGGTTGAAGATCCAAGTAGATATGGCGTTGCAGAGTTGACAGAGAATAACCGCATAAAGAGGTTTGTGGAAAAGCCACCAAGGAAGTCCGCCCCTTCCAATTTGATAAACGCTGGAGTCTATGTTCTCGACCCCAAAATCTTCGGTTATATCGAAGAAGGAAAAGCACTCTCCATTGAATATGAGGTCTTTCCGAAACTAGCAAAGGAGGGAGTGCTTTACGGATATGTTTATGATGGGTTATGGTTTGATATAGGCAAGCCAGAAGACTATGTCCGCATAAACCAGATTATGCTTGACTCCGCAGTTAATCGACAGAGATGCAGAACTGGCAGCAGAATCGAGATCAATGATCCTGTAGCCTTTGACAAGGGAGTGGCGATCGGAGAGAAATCAGTCATAGGGCCTTATGTGGTTCTGGGGAGACACGTTACCGTGGGCAGTAATGTCAGCATCCGACATTCTGTGATACTTCCTGGAACAGCGATAGGTGACTACTCTTCAATAGACGGATCTATAATCGGTGACGGTGTAGTAGTTGGAAAGGGAGCCAGAATAGGTAAGGGCTGTATGATCGGAGACCATGCGAGAATAGGAAACAACGTAACGCTTACTGATGGGGTTTCGGTTTGCCCCGCCAAGGACGTTTCGGAAAACGTACTGACGGTCAAGAGCATATGCTAGATGGAGAACCTGCATGTTAAGCCAAAAGCATTTGTTCGGAACAAATGGAATCCGAGGAGTAGCCAACAAAGAGCTTACCCCAATAACAGCGATCAAGATCGGAAGTGCAATCGGCACCTTCTTCAAGCGTGGAAAACTCATCGTCGGATGCGATGCTAGAACAAGTGGCCCAATGCTGGCAAAGGCAGTCATTGCTGGCCTAAACGCAACAGGATGCGATGTGCTATTCGCAAACATGGCGCCTACCCCAGCACTGCAATTTGCGGTAAAGAAGCACAAAACCGACGGAGCTGTAATAATAACCGCATCCCACAACCCACCAGAATACAATGGCATCAAGGTGATCTGGAAAGACGGAATAGAGCTTTCCCACGAACAGGAAGTTGAGATCGAGAAAGCATACTTTGGTGACAAGATCCGTCTAGCAGAATGGGATAAAATGGGGGTCACACGAGACCTAACTGGAATAATTGATGAATACATAGAAGCAATCGAAACTCACGTCAAGGGAACCGAAATAGCGAAAAGAAAATACCATGTCGTAGTGGACCCGGCAAACAGCGTGGGCAGCTTGGCAGCACCATACCTGCTCCGAAACCTAGGCTGCAAGGTTACCACCATAAATGCTAACGTCGACGGCACATTTCCTGGAAGACTTCCTGAACCTCGACCTGAGAACCTAGGCAACCTGGCTTTAATCGTTAAAGCTGTCGAAGCTGACCTCGGGGTCGCATTCGACAGCGACGCAGACCGCTCAGTTTTCGTAGACGAAAAGGGAGAAGTCCATTGGGGAGACAAAACCTTCGCCCTAGTCGAGAAGTATTTCCTAAAAGAGAACAAAGGAGAGAAAATCGTCACACCTGTAAGCTCCTCCACCTTAGTCAAGGACATAGCAGAAGCGTATGGAGGAGAAATAGTCTGGACAAGGGTAGGGAGCGTAACAGTCTCACAAACAATGAAAAAGCTACATGCGAAACTTGGCGGAGAAGAAAATGGCGGCATTTTTTTCGGACCACACAACGCAGTCAGAGATGGAGCAATGGCGACAGCCCTCATCTTAGACATCATGGCCAAAACAGGTGAGAAACTATCTAAGTTGCTTGCTGAGCTCCCAAGATACATCATTGAAAAGAGCAAAGTCGATTGCCCAGAAGGACTCAAGGAGAGAGTTCTTGCAAAACTCGTTGATCAACTCAAGGACTTGAAAATGAATACTATTGATGGAGCCAAGATATGGTTTGAAGATAAGAGTGCTATCCTGATAAGACCAAGTGGCACAGAGCCGATTTACCGATTGTACGCTGAAGCAAAAACCCAAGCCAGAGCTATGAAATTGATCGAAGAGTACAGCTCGAAGCTTGAGAGAATAATCAAGGATTCGAGAAGCTAGGTGCTTTCTGAGAATCATCTTCATGGAGGGTAAGCATGTCATCATCATTGCTCCTCATAATGCAGGAAGAGATAAACAGCATAGACAAAAGAAGAGAATACACGATTAGCATCTTAGGTTGTGGCCAAACAGGCATTATTCATTCCCTCCTTTTTGCTGATGCTGGGTTCAAAGTCATCTGTGCTGATGCAGACCAAGCTACTGTGAATTCTCTGTCAAGAGGGAAAACTCCGTTCTTAAGACAGGAATTGGAAAGCAAACTGAAGAATCATGTAAAGACAGGGCTACTAGGGGCCACAAGTGACATCAAATCAGCGGTCTCTCAAGGCAGAATAATCGTCATAGCAACCCCTGTAGAAATGGATGAGAAGAGAAAACCTGACTATTCAAACATAGAGAAAACTTGCAAGCTGGCTGGCTCAAGTCTTCGCCCTGGCTCACTAGTCATCATTGTGAGCACAACGGGACTCGGCATAGTAGAGAGTGTACTGAAGAAGGTTTTGGAGAACACGTCCGGACTCAAGGTCGGTACTGACCTAGGCTTGGCATACAGCCCAATGCCAATGTGCTATGGGCGAACCTTGGAAACCAAACCTAGCTTCGAACGAATCGTCGCAGCTGCTGATAGAGGCAGTCTAGATGCAGCTTCTATCGTCTTGGGAGCCATCTCGGAGGGCAGGATAAGAAAAACGAACAACATAAGGATTGCAGAGGCGACCGCTCTTCTCCAACCAACAATCCAAGCTGCCAGAATTGCCCTTGCAAATGAATTGGCCCTCTTCTGTGAAAAAGCCGGAATTGACTACTTAGAAGCTCAGAGGCTTGCAGGAACTGAATCACCATGTATGCTTCCCTCGCCTTCTCTCGCCAACTGCGATTCTCAGCATGAGCGATACTTATTGCTCGAAGAGGCTGAGAATTCGAATGCGAAACTACGAATAGTCTCGGTTACCATGGAAGCGAATGAAGAGATAGCAAGACATGCAGCTAACCTGGTGAAGGATGCATTAAGAGATTGCGGAAAGGCTCTTAGGCGTGCGCGGATTTCAGTACTTGGAGTCTCGCAATTGCCTAATGAAAGGAGCTTGCCGAAGAAAACGATCAAAGAACTGATAAGAATTTTGGAAACAAAAGGTGCCAAAATCGGACTTTACGATCCGTACTTCTCGGAGAATGATTTGCCGGAGATGCAACGTCACCTCAAGAAGACACTAAGTGAGGTCATAGAAGGAGCAGACTGCATAATGATAGTAACGGGACATGACCAGTTCAAACATTTGAGCCTGAAGAAGCTGAGAGTTACAATGAAGATGCCTGCGGCGATTGTCGATCTTGAAAATGCTCTTGAGCCAGAAAAAGTTGAATCGGAAGGCTTCAGATATCGTGGACTAGGAAGAGGAGGCCAGACGAAATGAAAAAGTTAGGCGTAGCAGTTATTGGGACAGGTTTTTGGGGGAAGAACCACGCAAGAAACTTCAAAGAAATCCCTGAAACTGAGCTTATAGCCATTTGTGATATTGATGCTGAAAGAGCCAAAAGTGTAGCTAACCAATTCGGCGTGAAGGCATACACAGATATCGTGAGAATGCTGAGAAACAAAGACATCGAAGCCGTGAGCGTTTGCACGTGGTCAACAAGCCTCGCAAGAGCAACAATGCAAGCTTTGCACGCTGGAAAGCATGTCCTAGTCGAAAAACCCATGGCAGCAAACGTAAAACAAGCAGAGGAGATCTTGGAGACAGCTGAAAAGGAAGGGCGCCACCTCACGGTTGGTTTCCTGATGAGGTTCATACCAGGGTTGCAGCACATCAGAAAAGCAGTCGAAGACAAAACGCTTGGCAAACCAGTCTGTGCCACCGCAAGAAGAGTTGCCCAATGGCCAGAAAGAATAGGAGACGTCGGCGTAGTCAAGGATACTGCAATCCATGACTTAGATGTAATGAGATACGTTTTCAACGAGGATCCTGTGGCAGTCTACGCAAAAACTGGAAGCATGAGGCATGGGAATTTTGAGGATTATGCCCACATAATGCTAACGTTCGAAAGAGGCATGAGTGCATTCATTGAGTCTAATTGGCTTACGCCCTACAAGACTAGGGTGCTATTTGTCACAGGAAGCGAAGCCACGATGAAGTTGGACTATGTTACGCAGGAGTTGATGATTGAGAATGCCAAGGAGACAGTCCAACCACGATTTGCATTCCAAGAACCGCTGAAACTGGAGCTTCAGCATTTCGCCAAATGCGTCATTGGAAAAGAGAAGCCATTGGTCACGGGAATAGACGGGTTGAAGGCCCTTCAAGCCGCTGAAGCTGCACTAAGATCATCAGCGACAGGCAAAGTGGTGAAACTGAAAAAGTAGAAAATCACTTCTTGACTTCGCTTTTAGCCGTCTTCAACCTAAATGGTCGACCCTCATGTAGGATCTTTGTCGGTATCTTCTCTTTCCACTTCTTCAGAAAAGGCAAGTCTTCCGCTTCTTTCCGAAGATCATCCGGCAACATTTCGGGTATCTCGTCTCGGATTGGGTACCATCGTAAGCATTCGGGACAAAGGATCAATCCTTCTACAACTTCCTCCTTTTCCTCAAATACATGAAGCTCAAGTGGATGATGCTTATCAATCGGGCAAGCCAGAATCTCCATCAGTTTTCTCTTCATTTCACCGTGCCTCTCGACAACAAGTATCAAGTAAGCGCTTATTAAATTTACCAAATGGATCCTTGGCTGCAAGGTCCAAGACGACTTGATACCAGTTTGGGCCTGTTGATCTGACGATGCGACCAAACAGGGTTTTGGACTCTATCTGTAAGCTGGAGAGCTTCTCAGCCACCTTTTGCTTTACCTTCTCAGCGGGATCCTCGCTTTTCCGTGCATGCTCAAAATCATAGAAATGTATCCGCCCTCCGGACTTATGGAGAGCCAAGAGAGCATAAGGCAAATATGCAAGGGCCTTCTCAGGTAGAGGCATAAGGATTCTGTCTGCAACATTGCATAGTCTTTCTTCGATGACTCTGCTAGCGTCGCCCAGTATCGGAACCACGACTCCGTAAGCTCCATTCAACCTGACGTTTTCCTGCATCAGCTTGACCGCTTCAGGGTTAACATCGATCGAATATACCTTTGAAGCACCTGAATGTTTGGCAATGAGAAGCGAGAAACAGCCCACTCCGGAAAACATGTTCACAACGACTTCTCCCCGCTTAACTTGTCTTGCAATGCGCATACGCTCGTATGATAGACGAGGTGAGAAGTGGCATTTCTGCACGTCAACAGAGAATATGCAGCCAGACTCTGCATGGCTAGTCTTGGTCTTGCGCAGCCCGGAGACATGTTCCAGATTACGAATTCTGAAATCCCCATGAACCGGCCCCACTTGGGCAAGAACAGTTTTTACGTTGCGATTAGTCTTCATAAGTGCCTCCGCAATCTTCTGACGGTTCTCTTGCGGGACTGACGTCAAGCGTATGATAGCAATATCGCCTACTATGTCGTACGAATTGCAGACACTTGCCAAATCGTCTGAAGGGAGCAGTTCTGAAAGCAAGTTTCTCAAACGCTTCTTCAATGTGAGCCCATCCGTTTACAGAGTATGGGATCTGCCAAAAAACATTTAAAAGCAGAATACCCTTCCTTCTGTAGAAAGAGGAGCCTATCATGGAGAAATCATCGACTGGCATCGTTTACGAATGTGTAAGATGTGGGGCAAAAGTGCCTTCCGATGAATTGGTTATGCGTGGGGGAGAAATAAAGTGCATAATCTGTGGCTACAGGATTCTGAAAAAAGTGAAACCCCCTGTTGTGAAACGAATACCAGCTAAATAGAGAATATGGGGTAAACTAGTCAATCCGTATTTGACTGGCAGTATTTGGATTCTGTGAAGCCGCATGGCAACGCTAGAAGATCTCTTTCTCCCCAATTTTACGGAGAGTTCTTCCCCGGAGTTTTATTGTCGGACCGATGATTTCTTCTGGCTGCTTGTCAACAGTCTTCCTCTTTATGGTTTCTCCACAGACTCCCTCAGGCAGTAGTCGACGTTTCATGCACAAAGCGTATGTGCAGTTTGCGACATCGCACACCTCTTCAGTCCATCTGCACCAGACGCCACTTCGTTGGTTGACGATGGCGTCTTTTGCGCATTTGAAGGATTGACATATGGGAGAACATGTTTTGACTTCAGTCAATTTATGCACGTCCTTTGACCATTCTATACTGACAAAACGCTACTATTGCATGGTCTTCCTGTACAAGGTGAACCTTTCGCAGGAGTTGATATAAACCTTTTTCTCTCAGACTACTGATTTCAACTCTCGCTTCCACTTTTCTGTGGCTTGACGCGTCTTCTTCTAATGATCTCCAATGAGAGA
Source organism: uncultured Candidatus Bathyarchaeia archaeon (assembly GCA_964506875.1). Lineage (GTDB taxonomy): Archaea > Thermoproteota > Bathyarchaeia > Bathyarchaeales > Bathycorpusculaceae > CAZDNV01. The sequence goes on along the minus strand of CAZDNV010000065.1, from coordinate 1,089 downwards.
ATCACTATCACGGTTACCACTGTTATCGTAGCTAATAGAAAGTGACTCGTTTCTACAAGCATGCCACCCAGAATTACGTATCTATCGACTTTGATCTCGATTGTTGTCGAGTTATCCAAATGGGCTGTCGTGACAAGGAATGGTTCTGATTGTTCTGATTGGGAAGGCAGTATGATCGTGATATGAAAGTCTCCTCCGATCACGCGAATGAAACTAGCTAGACCGTCAGAGTCAGTCGGGAGAGATTGATTGAAGTCGTTTCGGTGCAGGGTCACTCTCGCTTTTGGTATTGATTGACCGAAATAGTCGACAATCCTTACTGAGATGTTCAAGCCATAAAGCTGACATATTATGAGTTTGCTTTGGTTCTGGTACAAGTCCACTTGGGTCGTGTTTAGCAAGGTTAAACCTGAATAGACCTTGACCGTGTATATACCGAAAACACAATCTAGCACTACCACTCCCTGATAGTCGGTCGTCCCATCGTAATACAGCCCGCCCAGTTTTTCCTGAGCGACGACACTGACGCCCGCGATTGAGTTGTTGCTAGCATCAACGACGCTAATCTGCAAAGTCTCCGTTGGACAGAGTATAGTTACATTCAAGCAGTCTACTGCAGGGAGGCTAGAAATCGTGTCGTTGTCTGGGTTGAAAATCTCTGCATACCGAGATGCATTTACCCTGTACATTAGATTCGGCAGCATGGATTTAAACCGCGCCACTCCTGTGATGTCCGTCTGATCAGTCGCAGTTTCGTTTTCGTTTTCACTCACATCCAGGTTTGTAGTATAGTTGTAGGCGATGTCTATTGTAACGTAGGGAATTCCCACTTTGGCATCATGAGCGTCTACGACAATGATGTTCAGATTCGTGAGATAACATGTAATGTTCACCGGTTTCTCCTCGCTGACTGTGTAATTGATTATCTCACCGACTTTCACTTTCTTGAAGAAGACTTCAAAATCATATTGGCCCTTCTCAAGTGTGAAACTCGGAGGGACGTCTTCTGTGCCTGCAGAATCAATTGACACGTTCAATGCCTTGTCGTGTGCTCTCACAACAACAGCGGGCAGAGTTTCATTGGCAAGG
>CAZDNV010000064.1:0-10933 GCA_964506875.1 uncultured Candidatus Bathyarchaeia archaeon | reverse complement strand
CTGCAATTCGCTAATCGAAGGATGCACGAAAACTGGAGTCAGAATAACGGCGGTAACACCGATCTTCAATGAGCCAGCGAGAGATGACGAGCTCTTGAAAGAAGCCAAGAAGACTGGACTATACGAAACCACCACAGACGTGAAGAAGGCCCTCAAAGATGCAGACTTCGTCTATACGGATACATGGGTAGATATGGAGTTTTTTACAGATCCAAAATACGCATCGGAAAAGGAGAAACGTATCAAGCTCATGATACCTTACCAGATCAACGTGGAGCTCCTGAAGGGATGTGACGCCTACATTATGCATGACATGCCCATCCATAGAGGATTTGAAATCAGTGCAGACACTATCGTCAGCCCGAAATCAGTCATATACGAGCAAAGTGAGAATAGATTGTATTCAGCCAAAACGATATTTCTAGAACTGCTGGGGAAATAATGAGCAGACAAATCTTACCTTATACTGCCTAGCACTTAATCTTGTTGCTGTAGAGACAAGTACTCCTCAACCTGACTGGCCATTGCCTAGTCTGGTTCATTGCCATGTAGAGAAAAGATTGGAGGCTATTTCAGTATCATTTGGACGAATTTTTGAGGGTTAAATTCTTCCAAGTCATCGTAGGTTTGTCCTGTGCCGATGAATAGTATTGGTTTCTTGGTTACATAGGTAACGCTTAGAGCTGATCCTCCCTTGACGTCTGCATCCACTTTGGTCAATATGGTCGCATCTATCCCTACGCATTTGTGGAACTCTTCGGCTTGCATAACGGCGTCATTGCCTGTCAGAGAGTCAACAGTCAGAACGGTCAAGTCCGCATGCACGATCCGCTTGATTTTCTCGAGCTCATTCATTAAATTCTGATTAGTCTGCATTCTACCTGCTGTATCAATTAGAACGACGTTTATTCCGTGAGCTTTTGCATGGCTTATCGTGTCGTATGCAACGGCAGCAGGGTCTGCACCATACTTGTGCTTGATCATTCTTACGCCGAGTCGTCTCGCATGCTCTTCTAATTGCTCTATGGATCCAGCACGATAAGTGTCGCTACAGGCAAGCACAACAGAGTAGCCTTTCTTGTTAAGCATGCGGGCTACCTTAGCTATGGTTGTGGTCTTCCCTGTGCCGTTTATCCCGACGAAAGCCACTACGTAGGGCTCGCCAGTCTTGCGTTTCTCTTCGATAAACCCGAACAAGTCGATTTTACTACTAGGAACCATTATTTCAAGCAAAACGTCCTGGAGGTTTTCCTCCACGATCTTTCTTCGGTCTTCAAGGCGCTTGACCTGTCTGCCATCCAATCGTTTTTCCATCTCATCACATATGCGTTCTGCTACCGGAAAAGCAACATCATTTTCCGTTAGACTCATCTTGAATTCTGAAAGAACGGGCCTTAGGTTCTCGCTCTTCAGTTCAGTCGTTGTGACTTTGCTTACGAGCCCCTTGAGACCTGATTTGAGTTTCTCAAACATTTAATGGGGACTTCTCCCTTCTCATGTCCGCTATCTTTGCTTCAAACTTCTGCCTGTCATCAGCAATCTTGTCCGCAACCTGGCCGAATTGCTGCTGAAGAGACGTTCTTGTCTTGCTCAGGTCTTCCAGCCTTTTTCTGACTATTTCCTTTGTTTCTGGTAAGGTTTTCTCAACTGAGACTCCTGCGCCTATTCCAACGATCAGTTTGTCAGGGTTCTCAAGTCTAGCTCTAACGTAGGAGTTGCCGCCTAATGGAATAAGAAGCTCTGCGTTCTCTTTCTCTTGTTCTAATCCATCCAGTGCCATGGTTGCATAAGTTAGGTCTGTTGAGACGGCGTTCACCATGTTGATTCGGGCTTGTATCGCCTCAACGGTTTGTTCAAGAAGCCGCAACTCGACACTAAGCTTGCGTAGCTCCTCCTCATTCTTGCTCGCCAAGCTTTTCTCCAACCGCCATTTTCTTCAGCAAAGGGTTGACTATCTCCTCAGGAGGGACTTCCTCAACGCTGAGCAATTTTATGTGATAGCGTCTCGCCCGGTGCTTGCTGCCGAGTTCACAATAGACTTTTTCCACAGCATGCTCAGGCTTATCAGCCACCAGCTCCTGTTTGAAAGACGTGTTCAGGTTCGGTTTGTGGATTTCACCTGTTACTCTGAATACTTTCAACTTCCGCATCCTCCTTCACAACACCCAAGGCATTCCCGATTATAAACATCTCGGGTCCAGTTGTTAATGATCCAGCAATGGCAGTATGACGATTGCAGATTAGGCCAGATCCAACGCAAGGTATCCCACAATTGATAGTTCCCACATCAACAGGAACCTTCATCACTGTCTCCAAGAGCTTTCTTTCCGAGTCCTTCAATAATGGGTGTGCCAAGACACCTTTGTTCGTTGCAACGGCTAGGGATCCAACATAGGGCAAGCCCGCAATCTCACCAAGAGCAGCTTCGACCCCCAATGTCTCGGAGATGCTTTGAATTTCCAGCTTCTTCAATCGCGGATCGACCACTGCACCGTGATCGTTTGCCAAGACCATGTTGCCATATGCCGTCTTCTTCGTCTCCATTATTGTGATTTTTCCCCTGAAAAAGGGTTTCAAGATCTCGAGTTCTTCTTCGCGGACAAAGCTTGGGAGTAACAGCCCGTTGGAGTTTGCACATGCAAGCGCGCCAATTAGCACTGACGCACCGATCGTTGTATGTATCAGTTCTACTTTCAGCCACTCGGCAAGTAGCTCAGCTTTCTCAAGCGGGACCTGCTTCGGGATAATAACGACATTATCGGTTGCAAGAGAGTAAACGCCTAAACTAACGCTTCCTCCGAAGCTTGACAGGTAAATAGCCAAAAACTAGTCGCCTTCAGCCAGATAAACAGTGACGTTGCCCTCTTTGTTTTTTGCAGCCCTGACACGGATTTTTCGCGGAGGCTTCCCAATGCCTCTGCTCCAGACTTTCAAGTTCACTTCATTACTGATCGTAAGTTTAGCCGGCTCCTCTTCCTCTTCTTCTTCGGTTTTCTTTGGAGCTTCCAGCTTCATGTGCTTGGTTATGAAACTCCTGAGCATTCGCATGGCCCTAGGTGCCCTCTTGTTGGCAGGTACTATCCGAACCTTGCCCAGCGGTACAGTGTAGATGTGTTCCTCAACTATTTCCTCTTCCTCTTCTTCGGGCTTTCCTTCTTTTGATGGTTTTACCTCTTCGTCAACAGGGACTGCTTCTTCTTTCTTTGCCTCGACTGGCTCTTCGGCAGCTTCCTTTTCCTTCTCTTCTGGTTCCTCGGTTTCTGCTGGCTCCATTAGTCCTGTTTCCTCTTTCAGTTCCTCTTCTGTCTGTTCTTCCTCTCCTTCTTTGATTTCTGGCTTCTTGGTCTCGTTTTCTTCTTCTTGCATTGGTTGCTTCCTCCTAAGCCTTTATTTTTCTGGTCCGCCAGTGTCTTCTTTTGGGGTGCGTCCTGAGTTTTCCGCCTGTTTTGGCTATGACCCATGTTGGAACTGCTCTCTTCTGTTTTCCAGCTCTAGCTAGTCTCCGTTTTTTTGCTGCAGGCTTGTTTCGTGTCACGCCTATCTCCTTCTTATTTGTGGTTCACGCTTGCGAGACTGCAACTGCACGAGTATCTGCCTCAACTGATCATCTGCCAGAGGCAACGGTATTTTTCCCTGCTGCGCCAGTTGGATTAGCTGCAGCTCTAATTGCTCAGTAAACTCTGGCTTAACCATCTTCAGGTTTGCTAGTCTTTGCCTAGCTTCAGAAGTCAGGATGCTTCTAAGTAGAGTCTGTTTTTGCGTCTCCATCTGCTGCTCAGCTTGAGCATTTCGCTGCTCTCCTATCGCTTGCCTCTGCAACGCTGAAAGCCTCCTCCTGCGAAGCTCTTCGAGCTCTTCGTCAGACATATCACTCATCCTTTTGATACTTCTCCAATTCCGGAAACTCCTTCGCCAGTTCCTTCCCCAAGCTTTCAGCTATTTCCTGCAGGAGTTTTCTACCTTCTTTCGTGACTCTTCTTCCCTTTGGCGCAGATTTTTCAATCAAACCTGCGACTTCCAGCTGCTGCAGCGCTTTTCTTATTGTTGATCCGCCAGATTTCGTGGCGTGCTGTGGCCTGCAGCCACAGCTTTTTCCGCCTCCATAGTTTGCCCTTAATCTTTCGATTCCTATTGGTCCGTGAGCATAGATTTTTCGCATAATTGAGGCACATCTGGTGTACCACCAATCAGGGTCTTGAGGTTGCTTTTCAGCATGAGATCCAGTTTTGGATACGCTTGCCCATGGAGGAGGAGTTGTCGCATCTATGTTTTCTCTCAAGTATTTAGCTAGCTTCTTGATGAACTGAGATGCTGGAACGTCATTGGGTGTAAGCAAGATTTCTTATCCTCGCGGGTTTTCCCTCTGTAGAATCATGAAGCCTGATATAAATATTCTCTGGACAAGAACTCATACTGATCTGTTTGGCGCGAAATTCCCTTCTTTGTCCTTCAGAGCATTGACAGCTAGTTTGACATTCGGCATATTCTCAGTGCATAGCGGCATCATTGTCAAAGTCTCCAATCATGTCATTAGCTTACAAATCAGCGCGCGCAAATAAGCCAAAATCGGGTTTTTTGGGGCTCCAGGGATTTGCTTTTGGCCTCAGTGGTGACACCACCCGTGGGAAAAATCAACCCGAGTGTAAAGGCTTTCACTTCTTTCGACGCTTATAAAGCATGAACGTGTGTCCTCTAACTTCAACGAGCGATGATTCTGTCTGTTCCGCTATTCTTAGGGCCAATTGCTTAGTTTCGAGATCAGTAATTGCACTCTTCAGCATCTTCACTTTTGCCATCTTGTTCTTGTCCAACTGCTTCCCTATTTCCTTAAGCACTTCTTGTGAAGCTCCGCCTTTGCCGATCCATATCGTCGGTCTCTGATCGCTAAGTGCGCGCTTGACGAAACGTTTCTTGCCTGCAGTCAAGTCACTCATATTCTTTGTTTCTCCTTCTTTGTTCTCAATGGTATCCTCAAGTGCCTTCCGCAGTTCAAGCAAGTGGCCACCACGTGAGGTTCTCTACGCCCTCTCGTGCGTATCCGGCAGTTCAGTCCAGGATGAACGAACGCTTTGCAGTGCCTGCAGACTTGGCGTCTATGCTCTTGTGACAGACGAAGGCGAGCCCCCATAGCTATTCTTCTAGCTACATCTACGTAGCGCTGTGCTAGACGGGGATCTTTCCCTGTGGCTTCGTTCGCCAAACGGAAAAGTGTTTTGACGCGTTGTATTGCTATATGTCGAGTGTCAGAATCCATTTTCTCACGTGATTCGGTTTTCTGCTAGTAGACTAATCATGTACTGGTCTCAATTAGCTTTTGCGACTTGACAGACGTGATCAGGGTTTCTCCTGCGCCTTTTGCATGAGGAGAAGGTTCACGTCTCTCGTTTTGCGAAATCCTAGCTTCTCATATAAGTGTACGGCATCTTCATTTTCGACGCGCACAAATAGGCTTATGATGCGTCCTTTTGATGTCAGATCAGACGCAAGAGCAGCGGTGCATGCTGTGGCAAAGCCTCGATTCCTGTAAGCTTTATCAGTTACTATGTTGCCGAGTTGGGCGATTTGTGGAGCCACTAAGTGAACCCCTGCTGCACTGACGATGACACCGTTGTGTTTCACACAGTAGTATGGGCCTGCTTTGAACTGTATTGGGGACCATGCTTCTGCACGATGCTCCAAATAGAACCTATCTAGCATGGACAATTCGTCCTTGCGTACTCTCTTTGCCTCAACGTTTTCTTCCTCGACCTGTGCCAGAAAGGTTGCGGTCATCTGGTGTTCAGGATGAGAACGCACGGTGATTGAATACTCGTTCAATAGGCAGGTGTCTTCGGGTGAGCAGATTGAGAGGAACTTGTCTGGGATTTCGCGCAAGGTTCTTTTGACAAGCTCCTGCTTCACCTTGCGTCCGGTGGCTCCGAAGACTAGGCTGGGCATGCTGAAAGCATGGTAGATCGTGCAAACACCGATGATTTCATTGTCTTCAATGGCTCCGTAAATGTCGCTGACTTTAATGAGAGGCGGAAAAAGGTCGCCTAATGGTAGAGCGTTAATGATTGGATCTTTTGCCAAGTATTCTTGACATGCCATTACTGCTTGTTTTGAAGTTATTCTAGCTACGTTCAACTAAGCGTCACGGGGGAAGCGTTTTCATGGCGCACTTGATTCAAGAATGGTGATCTCTGCTCTCTTTTTCTGTTTATGTGATCTTGCAGCTTCCCTGTTGTCTATTGCGCCGATTTGCCTCCGTAAGAGGCCTTCAGCGTTAGTTCTTGCCCATGACCTTCTCAAGCTCTTTGATCAAATGCTCGATTTGTTTCATGCCGAGTTTCCAGAAATCCGGGCTTGTAACGTCAAGATCTAGCATTTTGCCAATTTGGATAGGGGAAATGCTGCTACCAGCTGAGAGGATCTTTTTGAATTTGGGCACGAATTTTTCTCCTTCTTCTTGGTATTTCTGGTAGAGAGCGTAGACAAACATTTGAGCGTAGACGTATGGGTAATTGTAGAATCTGAAGTTGGCCATGTAATAGTGAGGCTTCATAGTCCATTCCGCTTCCATCACATCAAACCATTCTACCGTGTTTCCATATATCTTGTCTCGAGAGGCTGTCCAATACTTGCTAATGGTTTTGTAGTCCAAGAAATCACCTCGTTTGATTGTGTCATACAGACTTTGTTCAAACCATGCTCGGGCAGTTACTTGGAAGGTTACCATTCCTGCTCCATCTAAAACGGAGCAAAGAATGGCTTTTTTCTCCTCATTCGATTTTACGTCATTGAGTAGAAGGTCGGTTAGCAGCAGTTCGCCGAATATTGAGGCGGTTTCTGCCACGATCATGGGAATGTCACCGTTCATTATTGTTTGGCTTCGTTCCCAATAGTAATCGTGAGTTGCGTGGCCTAGTTCGTGAGCCATCGTGTAGACGTCATGCAATGTTCCGTTGAAGCTGTTGAGTATGAATGCCGACTTGCCACTGTACCAGCTCGAACAGAAGGCGCCATTCCGTTTGCCGAATCTTGGTGAAGAGTCCAGATGATTCTTGGCAAACATGTCCTTTACCGCAAAAGCGTAGTCCTCGTCGAACTTTCTGTAGGCTTTAATGACGAGGTCTCTTGCTTTTTCATAGTCGAATTTCATATGTGGTGCATTGGGCAGTGGGGCCACTATGTCGTGGCAACCGAGCTTCGGTAACCCCATTAGTTTGGCTTTCAGCTTGAGATACCGCTGATATAGGCCTACGTGCTTCTCGACTGTTTTCAGAAGACTATCTATTGTTTTCTGGTCAATGTCACTTGCTAGTAGACTTGCTCCCATGGGAGAATCGTATTTTCTTCTTTCACAGACACTGAGCCAATCATTGCAGATGTTCCTTAGCGCAGCGGAGAATATCTCTCCGTCTTTTCCCAACTGGTCGTAGATCGACGTGTTTGCCGATTTCCTGGTGTTTCTATCAGGGTGTAGCAATAGGCCGTTTGCTTCTCCATATGAGAGAGGCTTCTTCTTTCCCTCAACTTCAACTTCGAACATCCTAGTATTGAGCCACTTGCTCTGCAATTGCTGCCAGGCCTTCACTCCGAACTGATCCTTCTCGATTATCAGTTGCTCCTCGACTTCTGACAGATGGTGAGCAGCTTCATTTCTCAGCCTCTCCAATGCATGCTTGTAGTTGGCTAATACTGGTTCAGAAATCATCTTCGGGTCCTTGTGGACCAAGGCTCCTATTTCAAGCTCAAAGAATGCCAGCATCTTACCCAATTTTGCCCTAATCTTCTCAACCTTGTCTTCAAGAGATTGGGCATCGGGGAGAGTCATGTTGGCCGCAAAGGACAGTCTCGCAAATAGTGAAATATCACTTAGCTTTGTATAGTAGACCTCACATTCCTGAATGCATTTCACCAGGTCTTTGGGAGAAGAATTATTGATTTTTCCTTGATATCTGCTTCTGAAAGCCTCGGCCATTTTGGTAATATTATCAATCGCTTTCTGGATTGAAGGATCTGTCGTACTTGGAAAAATCTCCGTAAGATCCCAAGCGACGTCTTTTTTCACCATAAGAATCGTCTCTACATCAACAAGAGCCAGGATTTAACGTTTTGTCATAATGTCATGCGCTTGGATTCGATACTAAAGATGCGTGATGACCGTCTGTAGACACTATGATCCAAACCATTCTTCAATTGACCGCAATCCGCGTGTGCGCAAGCCACAGAAGTGATCTTAGGTCACGCTAGTTGATGAGCATGAGACGAATGGGGAATCTGGCTAAGAGAGAGTAACGATATGTAACCAATGATTACTCTTTGTAGTCACAATATGTGAGTCTCGTTTTTAAGTCCCCAAGAGAAATCATCGTGTGAGGTGGAAGAACATGACCGAGCGCATTTCTATTCCTGCAGGAGCCAGACAGAAGCTGGGCGCCATTGAAGGAAATCTGACGATAGGTCGACACGCAGTTGTTGATGGAACTGGAACCCCACCGACAGTCAAGGTTTCGGGCACAGTCTACTGTGAGGGACACAATGTTTTCGAATGCAGCCTTGAAGCAGAGGATTTCGAAGGTGAAGACGACGTTATGATTCACGGCAACCTGACTGTTGGAAAAAGTGTCGATCTTGAGGACGGTCGCTTAGAAGTCTACGGAAATGTTGCAGCAAGACGAGTAGACGTAGGACGGGCTCTATATGTAGACGGAGACCTGCACGTCGAGGAGGTTGACATAGGGGGAAGCTTGAGAGTCAATGGACAGGTCGATGCCAAAGAGATAGATGTGGGGGGAAGCTTCGAAGCAAAAGGGAAAGTGGTAGCTGAAAGCATAGACGTTGGCGGGAGCATTTCAATCGAATCGGACGTCAGAATCACAGAGGTTGACGTGGGAGGGACTGCCAAGGTTGGAGGTGGAAAGATCTGTAAAGTTGACGTAGGCGGCAGCTTTGAATCCAAAGGACCATTGGAATTCGAGAAAATAGACGTTGGCGGGATCGTCCGCCTAGGCGAAAAAAGCAAGGGAGGAGACGTGGAAGTAGGCGGTTCACTCAGAACTGAAGGCGAACTGGAATTCGGCAGCATCGAAGTCGGAGGCAAGGTGGAGATGAAAGGACCTGGCAAAGGCGTTGAAATGGAAGTAGGTGGAAGAGTGGAAGTGGACGGACGATTAGATCTATCAGAGAACCTTGAGGTGGGCGGCAAGATAGAGGTGCGTGATGAGATATCGGCAAGAAACATAGAGGTGGGCGGAACGCTGATCGCGAAAAAGGCGACAGCACAGCAGCGCGTAGAAGTCGGCGGTTCAATAGAAACAGCACAAGGCGTCTTCGCCAGCCTCGTTGAAATAGGATCACGAGGCAAGGTTGCCGGACCAGTAAAAGCAGATCAGATCATAATCGGGAAAGACGCGCACGTAGAGAACATCCTAGGAAGAAGAATCCTCATGAAAAGCGGGGCCTATGCAGAGAATGTCTATGGTGAAGACGTGACAATCGAATATGGTTGCCACATAAACGGAGAAATAAAATACACTGGAGCATTAAGGATTGACAGACAAGCTTCGCTTGCAAAAGAACCACAGAAAGTAGAGGTTCTACCCCAATCTGTATAGTTGCTTTGCAATCTCTTTTTTTTCGCATTTCTGCATGAGATATATTTACTAACACGTATCATTATTCATAACTCTGTACTGGAGCTTGGCTTCAAGCAGGAGTTTCGCCTACTTGTCTGATGAGCGAAGAAGAGCGAAATACGATATCTATGCAGACATAGTAGAAACGGTAGCTAAGAAAGACCTATGCCTTTTGACAAAGATCTCGTATGGAGCCAATATACCAGTTGACAGAGCCAAGAATTTTCTGCAATTGCTGGTTTCTCATGGATTTATCCGAGAAGTGAACATAGGCGACCGCAAGAAGTACAAAGCGACAAAGCGAGGATTAGAATATGTGGAAACATTCAGGAGAATGAAGAAATTCTTCGCCGCCTTAGAAGAGACTGTGACTGTGGAACCACCAAAACCCTCGCCTATCGTTCTGCCTGGACGCGTCAGAACTGGGTGCCCTGACCTTGACACCATACTGCTCGGCGGAATACCTAAGAACTATGCGGTTATTCTAACTTCACCCTCATGCGACGAGAAGGACTCGCTTGTCAAGAGGTTCCTACATTCTGGTGTGAATGATGAGCAAGCTGTGTTCTATGTTACCACGGATATTTCACGAGCCGCGCTTCTAACAAAAGAATTCCTGTTGAACTTCTACCTTTTCATCTGCAGCTCTCAAGCAGACGAAATCTTCAAGGGCTCTTCAACTGTGTTTCAACTGAAAGGCGTAGAGAACCTCACAGAAGTCAACATTGCATTGGACTCGGCTCTTCGTTCCCTGGGAGCCTCGTCCGAACGCCATGGAAGAGCCTGTGTTGAGATAGTCTCGGATGTTCTGCTACAGCATCACGCAGTCAATACTCGAAGATGGTTAGCCGGGGTGATCCAAGAATTCAAGGCAATGGGATTCACGACCTTGGTCGTAATGAACCCGCGCATGCACTCATCAGAGGAAGTTCAAGCAATACTGGGACTCTTTGAAGGAGAGCTGGACATATATGAAAAAGGATCGGGAGAAGACACGACGAAATATCTCAAAATAAAGAGAATGCTTGGACAGAGGTACCTGGAAACTCCAATTGTTCTCGGAAAGGATGTTTCGGGAAAATGAAAGCCCTCATAGGCAGCCATGCAGACTAGAACGAAGTGTATTTCCCCCAATCACAAGTGTGCACTGCAGTTCCTACGGCAAGGCTTGAACCTTAGACAAATGGAGATGTCTCCCGCAAAACCCCTCTTTTTCTTTTCTCAACTATAGTCGTAGTTTCTGGCCAATTCGGGCGAGGGTTATTTATGACGTGCAAATTTCTCAGTCAAAACTCATTTTGTTAGCTCTGTTG
>CAZDNV010000063.1:0-10970 GCA_964506875.1 uncultured Candidatus Bathyarchaeia archaeon | reverse complement strand
GTGCTCTCGGTTATGACCGCGTCTAGGTCACCGTAGTCCATTTTGGCTCCTTCTAGAAGTCGCGTCTCAGTGATATTGAAATCGCCTGTGAAAAGCACTCTCTTCCCTTCGGCTTCAATGAGGGGCTGCACGCTTCCAGGGATGTGGCCAGCATTCTTGAATCGAAATGAGATGTCTCCGACTTTCTGTTCCGTCTCGAAGTCCAAGTGTATGCTGTTGTTCACCATGCTTTTTAATTCAAGATACTCAAAGGGCAGATAATAGCTCGAAAGGTGGATGAAATCAGAGATCAATAATTGGTTGAGCTCGGAAGTTAGTCTGTTCGTATAAAGCGGCTTCTTCCCTTGCACGTAGAATATTGGAACGGCGCCAGAATGGTCGAGGTGACTGTGTGAAAGAATTATGGCATCGACATTCTTTGGCGGAATGTGCATTGGGAATCCTGGCTCATGGTTAAGCATGGCCCCATAATCGAGCAAAACCTGCGTTTTCTCAGTCTTTACTGTGATCGCTATTCTGCCGACTTCGCGGGTTCCGCCCAGAAACCCGATTTGTAGTTGGCTCATTTTTTTCATCTGCTGATTTAGTATTCATGCCTTCCGCTGTTTTAAAAATGTATTGACTTTTGCGTTAAGGCCGGGCGAACCCATCCTCTTTTTATTGCCTTCAGAATCTCATCAACATCAAGAGAGGCTTGTATCTCGTTTTTGACGGTCCACAACTCCTTGCTTTTATGTGCATCGCTGCCCGCTACCCCTGGCAAGCCTTTAGCCTTCGCCAGATCCTCGGCTTGTCTGTTGAGGTCAGACGAGGTTATGCCGTTTAGCACTTCTACAGCGTCTACGTCAAGCTCTGCAACATGATCGCCTAGACCATAACCCCTGTAGGGATGAGGAGCGATGACAACGCCCCTTCTTTCCTTAGCGAACTCGATCACGTCTTCGGCTACCCATGGTTTTGGAGGTAGCTCCTTGATACCTAAGACGATCAGTTCGCCTTCTTCTGCGCCTATTTCAACACCAGGAATTATGAGAATGTCCTCATATGCAGAGGCTAATTCCATCATCTTGCTGAGACCTTCAAACGTGTTGTGATCAGTTACTGCAACAGCCTTCATAGTGGGGTGTGCATGAAGCTGCTCCACTATCGTCTTTGGCTGGTTAGACGAATCCCCTGAATACAAAGTGTGAAGATGCAAGTCAGCTCTAATCAACGTCACTCACTGGAAGTCTCGTCCAACGTTCTCGCCAGATTAGAAAGCGCACGCTTGCCAAGCTTTCCCTCAAAGCCAACATGCCTGAATTTCATCCCTATCTTCAAGCAAGCTCTCTTGACTTTGACTAGAACAATCTTGTCCCATTTCTCTGCGTCATTAATGAATACAATTCTGTCAAAATCCATGCGACTAACGTAGTCTGAGGCTTGATCTGCCACGGATTCGACTGTTTCCCTATCTAATGGAAAGACCGTTTCGTGCTGTGAAAGAGGATATGTTTCGTCAAGCTCCAGCGGAACGACACCGAAGGGTGCGACATAAAAACATACTTGAATCTTGCTACGTTCTTCCTCAGATAGTCGGTTTAGCAGTTTCGCTATTGTCCTGAATTCTCTTGACTTATGAAACGGTTTCGTTTGAGATTGCGGCGCAAAAAGCAGGATTCTTGCTTGCACAGGTTTCGAGTATCTTTCAGTGAGGTTCTTTCTATAATGAACTACTTCAGGCCGCATAAGCCCTGTGGAATCAAAGAAGAATAGACCGCTATCCTTTATGCTTCGATCATGTTTCTCAATGAAGTCTCGGTAAATGGCCAGTCTCTTGAATGCTTGGAAAAGAGCAGGGTGTGCATGTGCTCGCATTTCCAAGTGCTCCCATAGTTTGCCGTCACTAATGGCCTGTTTCACACGTTCCAATTCGGCCTTGCAGGCGTATAGGTTGTGGCTAGCAAGGAATGTCTGTTTCTGCTTTTCAGGCAATTCCTGAGCTTTTTTAGGTGTCATTTTCGAGCATTTTGGGCATGCACATGGGAAATAATCCAGTTCGTTTAGTCTTGATGTGCCGGTTTCTGTCATGTACCGGCTTTCTCGAGCATACAATGCGTAAGCAGCGGAGTCGAAAAGGTCGCATCCGAGCGCGGCCGCAAGGGCGAACATGAACGGGTGTCCTGCTCCGAAAAGATGAAGTGGCCTTTCGATCGGCAGATTCATCTTGGCAGTCATGATCATGTCAACCAAAACATCGAATCGATAGCGTTCCATGACCTCGGTTGGGCTTCCCAAGGCGTGAACCTCAAACGGAAGCTTTCCCATTTCCTCAGCAGATCTTGCCACTAGGTTTAGATGTCGTCCTCCTTGAACCGGACCTACCCACGCAATGTCCTCTCGAGTTCTGAGCCTGAAGAATTCCTTGCCTCTTCTTAGCGTTTCGTTCACCGTTATTTCCGCATTCTTCTCTGAGACTTCCCATCCTGTTGGTATGTCGAGAATCGTGGCTATGTCTGAGCCTATTTGCTCTTGGTAATCAATGATTTCGCTTGGGTCTACGTTTACGTTCCCGTAGACGAGAATCTGATATGCGCCAGAATCTGTCATGATGACTCCATCATAGTCCAGAAACCTGTGTAGTCCTTTCTCGATAGGAGCGTTTGTGAAATGCTTTCTCAAGGTGTAGGCATTCGCGATTATGGCCTCAAAGCCGAACTCTTCACGAATTTCCCTTGGAGAAATACACTGCAGAATCGGGTTTACCACGGGAAAAAACAGTGGGGTCTGTACGATGCCACTTTTTGTCTTGAGTTTTCCGACTCTCGCTAGAAGATCCTTCTCTTTTATCTCAAAAGACATCGTGAGACCTGAGACACAACAGGCAGTCACACTTATAAAAAAATGCTGACAAGATAGTGGTTAGGCTGGATGTGAGATCTGATGACAGAGTTTGAGAAGCTTGTTAGGGATGAGCTCTCGGGTAACATTGCCAAATACTTTGTTACGCAGATTTCCCGTTTCCACAGAATCCAAGCTTCGACAATGTTCCATGAAGCTGCAGAATATGTCAGGAGTGAACTGATCAAGATGGGACTAAAAGACGCCATAATCGAGCAATTCACTGCTGACGGCAAGACAAAGTATTGGACCTACACCTCACCTTTAGGCTGGGAAGTCAAGAGCGCAGAGCTTTCCCTTATCGAACCCGAGGAGAGGCTATTGGTAAAATATGAGGATGTTCCTCAAACCCTGCATACTTACAGCAATTCTACCCCATCCAAAGGCGTTGAAGCCGAACTTGTCGATGTCGGTGCCGGCACTAAGCCGAAGGATTACGCAGGAAAGAAAGTGAAAGGTAAGCTTGTATTAGCTACGGGCCGAGCCAGACTTGTACATGAGTTGGCAGTTTTCAAATATGGCGCTTTGGGCGTCATAACCGATACGATAACTTATGAAATGCCCAACGTCCGAGAAAGCCTTGACATACCAGATGCACATGCATACCAAGGCATCTGGCCGACAGCACAGGAATTGAGCAAGGTGACTTTCGGCTTCTCCCTCAGCAAACGCCAAGGAAACTACCTGCGAAGCCTACTCAAAGGGGACAAAACTGTGAAAATCAGAGCCAAGGTCGACGCTCGATTGTTTCCAGGCCATGAAGATGTCATCACGGCCAAGATTAAAGGGAAGTCAAAACCTGACGAAGAAGTGTTTCTTATTGCTCACCTTTGCCATCCCAAGCCAAGTGCAAACGACAACGCCTCAGGAAGCGGTCTACTTCTGGAGATAGCAAGAACGATCAGGACTCTGATCAACTCGGGAAAAATGCAGCCACCTGCGCGAACCATTCGCTTCATGTGGGTTCCCGAAACCCTTGGCACCGTGGCTTACTTGTCTCATCATGAAGACGATGCCTCCAAGCTGGTTGCAGGCATAAACCTCGACATGGTTGGACAGAACCAAGAGCTTTGCAAGTCCACACTTAACCTTGACCGGACACCAGATTCTCTGCCTTCCTACCTAAACGATTATGTTTTCAGCCAGATTGAAAGATCAGTTAAGGAATTTGACGCTCAGACTGCTTTTGGTTCGAGTTCAACTTTCCGCTTTCGCTCTAACGCGTTTAGCGGGGGAAGTGACCATGCGGAATTCACTGAAGCCGCCACGAGAGTTCCATGTGTTATGCTGCTTCAATGGCCTGACCTCTATTATCATACTAGCATGGACACCATGGACAAAGTCAGCGAAAACAGCCTACAACGAATCGGATGGATAACAGCAACTTCGATTCTCACTCTTGCAAACGCCACTGTTGAAGATGCCTTCCTATTCGCCAACCAAACAGCCTCAAAAGGCATGGCTAGAATAACAGAGACAAAGACAGAAGCTATAGATGAACTGCTGAGAAGAAAGAGCCAATACACCAAGAACGAAAAGACCACTTTGGGCGAGGAGTTTGTGAGAACTGCTTCATATTATAGAGACAAGATCGAGCACATCGTCTGGCGGGAACAGCAGGCGATCCAATCGACAAAGAGGTTGGCAGGCAGCACACAATTGGATAATCTCCTAAACGAGTATTGCAGGGATATTGCAGCCTTCGGTATTCGGGAGATCGCAAAGCTGAAAGAAGCCCTGAGCTTCTTAGCGAAAGCGTCATCACTTGACCTGCCAACTAAACTTGAAGAAACTGAGAGCGACAGAGAGCTAAAGAGGCTCGTGCCCAGAAAGCTGTTCAAAGGCACGCTTGACGGCAACGTATTGAAGAAGGCTTTGAGCGCAAAAGAATATGAATGGTATCGGGAAATCGAAGAGAAAGATAGAGACTTTGGCAAGAAGATGAGTGAAATACTGAACTTCATGGATGGAAAACGCAATGCATGGGACATAACGAAAGCTGTCTCTGCAGAATATGGCGTAACAAAGACCGATAATGTGCTCAAGTTCCTACGGGACCTTGAAAAGATAAAGCTCGTTGCTTTGGGGAAGTCAAAACGTCAACTACGTGCTGGCTAAAGCTGGCCGATTGGGCTATCGGTCAACGTTTTTGCTCCTTTTGCTCCACGTCACATACAAAGCCATCTGCGGATCCAGAATGTGAAGCCATCTTTAGGCATTGACGTCCGTGTCTGATGTTGCGTAGGTGCTTTCCGTGTCTTACGTTCTTAGACGATCGACGTTTGCAGTGGCCAATCAAGGATGGCTTTGACAAGGTGACTTCCTTCGTTTGTGGGCTGTTGAATATGTTTATATGTCTTCTTCTGACTATTGCTCCGAAGAACTAAGAGGGAGAGCTGGCATGGTTTGCTCTGTTGAGGTTTACGAAGAACCGCAATTGAACAATCCTGTCTTGATTGAGGGTTTACCTGGTATAGGTTTTGTTGCCAATATCGCTACTCTACATATGATTCGTGAGCTCGAGGCCAAGCTTTTCGCTGAGCTTCATTCTTCAACCTTTCAGGATTTGACAGTGACCACGGAAAGCGGTGGCATGCGATCTCCAGTCAATCAGCTTTACTACTACAAGAATGCGAATGGAAAACATGACTTAATCTTGTGGTATGGAAACACTCAGGCTCTGACTACGTTTGGGCAGTATGAGCTTTGTGGGCAAGTGTTGGACATAGTTGGGAATTCAGGTTGCCATTATGCCATTTCCCTTGGCGGGTTCAAGACAGATGAGGTCAAGACAGTTCCACAAGTCTATTGTGCAGCTTCAGATACCGAAGCATTGAATGAAGCGCTAGGCTTGGGAACCAAAATAATGGTTGGGCAGATCTTCGGCGTGGCTGGATTGCTCATAGGACTCGGAAAGCTAAAGGGGTTCAAGGGATTTTCGCTGCTAGTCGAAACTTTGGGAACGTATCCTGACACGAACGGTGCACGTTATGCTCTTTCAGCTCTAACCAAGTTTCTAGGCATCAAAATTGACCTGTCAAATCTAGATGCCGCCACCCAAGAAACCAAAAGAATACTTGAATCCTTTGGCATAATCAAAAGCATTACAGAAGAAAAGAAAAAAGAGGAACATCCTTTCCGCTGGTTTATCTAAACCTTTTCTCTTGTTTCGCCCATGAACAGCTCATAGACTTTCTGTACACGTTCAGCAGCAGGGCCTGAGCCCTCGACCACGCCTTTCTCTGTCAACTTCACTTTGTCCATAACCCAAACGAATCCTTTATCCTCATAGAGCTTAACCATAGTGGGGAAAACCTTCTCAAGTCGATCAGCCAAAGCCTTGAGGTCAAAGGGTCTCTCCACGCTCAATATTTGAGCAACGACGTTTCCGTTAAGGAAGACCCTGCGCACAACTCTTCCTTCATCGTCCTTTGCTTCTGATAAACATAAGCTCAGAGTATCTGGGTTGATGCCGATCAGCGTTCCGCTGAACGTCTTACTAGTCGACGTCGTGACAATAACATGCCTATCAGCCAATGCTGAAATCTCAGTGAAGAATTTCCTCTGTGGCACTGACAATTCTGAACCTCCATTCTAGTAATGAAATTGCAGAAACCACTATATAGGATTTTAATCCAGCCGGGCTAATCCATACTTTCAAGAGGGCCTTCAACGTCATCCCTCAGATATGTAAGATCAAGTGGCTTTAACAGTATCCATGTTTTCAGACTTACGATGAACAATTGAGAGTCCATCAGGAAGTCTGCAAGATCATAAGAATTCGCGCATGAAATCCGCATGCTCAGAAAAGAACCTGTGCAAGGAAATCATTACCATATCCTTTCCTAGGCCTTCGCCGTCAGATGCAAATATCACATTAGGGTGTTTCACTGCCATTTCTTTGTCAAATCCAGCTTTGCTTCGACCTCTTTCTTCTTGTAGCTTCTAGCCCCTGCAAATGTGATGGCCACGATTTCGTAGCCGATTTTCGCGAACTCCGGCACTATTGTGCAGCTTCCTATGTATTTCCCAAGGATTCTTCTGTTTCTTGTTACGGTTGGCTGTGAAGCTTTTATGGCTTTGCCGATTCTCTGTCGCTTCTTTTCGAGTTCTTCAATGGTGCTTTTAGAAGCATGAGCAGTTTTTCTTCTTTCATATGGCCTCGAACAGAAAGAGCCTCTAACGACTTCTAATGTTTTCGGAAATGTGGGGAGTCTGCTATTTCATCTCTCGTTTGTCTATGTTTTGCTTTAGTAACGTGACTGTATTAGGTGGCAAGTCTCGCTCGACAATGAGGTTAGGTCCCACCCAGCTGTTCTCTCCTACCTTTACTCCCGGCATGAAAAGCGCGTTTATGCCCGCTTTGACATTGTCTCCCAAGATCGCTCCGAGTTTGGTTCTTTCGCTATCAACCAGCCTATCTTTTATCATCATCTTAATCGTTCCAGCGTCAAGCCTGTAGTTGGCCGTTATTGTGCCGGCACCAAGGTTACACTTTTCGCATATGATGCTGTCACCAACGTATGCCAAATGACCCACGTGCGTACCGTCCATCACCATGCTGTTTTTTATTTCGCAAGCATTGCCGATTCGCACTCTCTTGCCGATGCTTGTGTATGGGCGGATGTAGCAGTTCGGTCCAATGTCGCTTTCTTCATCTATAAACGCTGGCCCTTCAATATATGCTCCTGAGCGTATTCGCGCCGATTCAGCAATCGTTATCGGACCTATGAGACTGGCTCCATTTTCGATGAGACCACTTATCTTGTGGTTGAGTCTTGTCAACATCCAACGATTTGCCTCAAGAAGATCCCAAGGTCTACCGATATCGAACCAGTCGTTCTGCGGGATCTTCACAGCCACAACCGATTTTCCCTCCTTAATCAGCAGCGATAGAGCGTCTGGAATTTCCCATTCTCCTCTGGCTGATGCTGAAGTCTGTTCTATTTTCGTGAATATCTCTGTGGAGAAAACGTAGATACCTGCGTTAGCCAAGTTAGTGGAAGCCTCGTCACGTTTTGGTTTCTCGATGATATGTTTGACTTGAGTTTCATCCTCGAGCTCCACTATGCCGTAGTTCTCTGGGTTTTGGACCTGAACTATGGCCATAGTTGCGGCTGGCTTCTTTTCATGATGTCTGCTGACAACATTATTGATTGCTTCTGTCGTAAAGAGCATATCGCCGTATACCAACAGGAAATCGTCCTTGACATATGGTTCAACAACACTTACGGCGTTGCCTGTTCCACTTGTCGTTGCCTGTTCAACATAATCGATTTGAAGCCCGAGCTTCTTGCCATTGCCGAAATATTCGCGGATTGAATCTGCCTTGTAATGAACTACTATTAGTATTTCATCTGTGCCCGACGTTTTTAATGCGTTCAGGCAGTGTTCGAGTATCGGTTTTCCGCCGACTTTTATTAGGTGTTTAGGTCTAGTTGAAGTTATGGGTTGAAGTCTTACTCCTTCGCCAGCGGCGAGAACCACACCTTTCATCTGCTATTTTCCCTCAATGGCTTTCTTTACTATTTTTATGCTTTCGTTCATTATTTGTTTTGCAGCTTTTAATGATTCACCTTCCACTGTTAGCCTAATCATGGGTTCGGTTCCGGAAGCCCTTGCCAGAACCCAACCACTTTCAAGTGTCACACGGGCGCCGTCAACTGCTGAGAATCCTTTGTAATCAGAGAAGACGGACTTCGTCCTCTCGCCAACATGCCCTATTACTTCGTGTTTCAACTCATTTCTGCATGGGATGCTTTGTCTAAGGGTTGGATATTGTGGGATTTCAGACATGAGCTGGGAGAGAGTCTTGCTTTGTTCTTCTAGTATTCTTAGAAGCAGGACAGAGGAGAGTATGCCGTCCGGGCAGCAATGGAATTGGGGGTGTATCCATGCTCCACAGGGTTCTCCCCCAAAGACCGCGCTATGCTTCATTATTGCCTCGGAGAGGTAGACATCGCCAACCCTTGTTCTGATAGTCCTGCCGTCATGTGCTTCCACCATCTTGTCAAAGCACATTGAAGCTTCAACATTTGTGACGGCAAGTGCGCTTTTCTCTTTTGCCACGATGTGTGATGCATAAGCTGCCAAAACTCGGTCAAAATCTGCAAAATTGCCTTCCTCATCAATAAAGGCGACTCTGTCACCATCACCATCGTAGGCCATGCCTACATCTGCCCCTATTTTTCTAGTAATTCTTGCTAATGGTTTTAATGACTCATTGCTTGGTTCTGGGCTTCTAGCAGGAAAGAAACCATCTGGCTGCGCGTTAACAGCGGCTACTTTGCATCCTAAGCGCTTCAGGATTGCTGGGCTCAGATTGTATGTAGCTCCGCAACCTGGATCTACGACGATATGCCATTCCTTACTTAACTCTATGTTTCTCAATATCATGTCAACGTACAAGCTGCTTTGATCAGTAGGAGTGGCTTTTCCCACATTGAGCCAATTTTCGAAATTAAAGAGATCATTCTCCAAAACTCCTTCAATCACTGCTTGGCTTTCTTCACCATACGCCGCACTGTCACGATTGAATATTTTTAGGCCATTATACTGAGGAGGATTGTGCGAGGCCGTAATCATCACGCCGGCATCAGCACTTAGTTGCATAGTCAAGAAGGCAAGGACAGGTGTCGGCACGATACCTAGACTATCAACAGCCGCCCCTCCAGCCAGCAAACCTGAGACCAACGCATCTTCGAGCATCAAACCTGAAACTCTTGTATCCCGAGCCACGACTACTCTCTTGCTCTTGGCAAGTGAGGCAATAGCTAAACCGATCTTGGCGGCCAAAATCGGTGTCAAGTCAACATTTGCTATACCGCGAACGCCTGAACTCCCAAAGAGCTTTCCCTTCAAATCTCAAAGCTCCCAGCACTTCGTTGATTGCAAGGTTAGAACGCTGGATGCTTTTAAATAGTTTTGATAAAGGTGAATCTAGAACTCAGACTCCGTTCCAATTTCAAAAAGGCAAGTCCATGACAGGAATTATTCGAAGAAGAAGACCTGTTATCGGTTCTAGCTCACTACTCGTCGTAGAAAAGGAATACGCATTAGATGAAGGTTGACAAAAAAGCAGCAGCATTACTGCACTTTCGTTCTTAGTTTCTCAAAGAATCTTGTTAGTTGCCTTCTTGTTGGATGAGTTCCAATGGGGCTTGAAACGTAGTAGGCTGCGACGGCATTTGCCAATGTCAGCCTGCACGCGTCCGTAAGTCCATATGCGTCTCCGAGAATATTGCCAGCATTCCAAGCATCGCCGGCACCAGTTGCCCTCAAAACAGGAACTTCGAAGGCTGGAATGATAGTGTCGCCTTTCTTAGAGAAAGTTGCGGAGAAACTCGTTGTGTGCAAGTCTACTCTTGCTGTCAGATGTGATGCAAGTGCTCTCGCTGACCTCCTTGCTTGTTCTTCGAGTTTTCCTGTAGTTTTTCCTGCATCTTTGCTCAGATGTGTGCCATAGCAAATTGCCTCATTTTCATTCGTGCTCAGAATGTCTAATGCTCCACTCTGCAGGACTTTTTTCATCAGCTCTGGAATTTTTTCTTTGTTAGGAGTTGGGTCTGCTGTATCACAATAAGTCTTGCCTCTTCCTTCGGTCTTTGCGTCATGCAAGACTGTCTTGGCAAGTTCAGTTCCGAAATGCTTGGTCCCGGCCCAATTGAAGACGCATATATAATCCGCGTTTTCAATCGCGTCGAAATCTTTGTAGTTTAGATGCTGGGGTCCAAAATCGGCCAATGAACCTACGTCTCTTAGCATGACGTTGGCTTTGTCACCCTCAGCTTGCAGCTCTATTGCAGTCGTCATTGAAATCCTGCTGAAAATCTTGATGTGAGAGAGGTCAATTCTGCTTGTCCCCGTGTATAGTCTAATCATCTGAAGTCCAAGCTTGCTCGTGCATACTATCGGCGTAACCTTCACGTCAAGCGCAGACAGAGCAGAGGCAACATTGATTGCGTTACCACCTCTCAGTTCCGTCTGGTTGATGCCATCGATGCTTCCGCCCTTTCTTGTCAACACTCTTTCTAGATTGCCTGAAAGCTCCCTCACGTTCCAGTTCAAGCTTATCAGACGATCAATGAAAA
>CAZDNV010000062.1:0-10977 GCA_964506875.1 uncultured Candidatus Bathyarchaeia archaeon | reverse complement strand
GGTGTGGTGTCTGAGAAGGGCTTATGCTACAACTCTTTCACTGCTGGGAAGGAGAGCAAGAAGAGCACTGGGCACGCTCCTATGCCGATCGGTGTTGGTTCGTGGTCTGACCGACCTGCGCCGTTTAACATGATCGTCAAAGCCGGAAACGCAACTCTGGAAAAAGCCATTGCAGAAACGAAGCACGGAATATTCGTTAACACCGTACACTATGTGAACACGGTGGAACCTGCCAAGGTAGTTCTGACTGGACTTACGAGGGACGGAACCTTCCTTATCGAAAATGGTGAGGTGTCTAAGCCTATTGTCAACATGCGGTTTACTGACAGCATGCTTTCAGCATTCAATGAGGTACCTATGGTTGGCAGGCAACTGGAAATGGTTAGGGGGACGACAGTGCCCCTGATGAAGCTTGAGAAGCTAAGGTTCGTGGGTATCTCCGCATACTAACGCGCGCGCAGGACCATCATCATAAACTTAAAATAACTGAATCGACAGTTGTGTAAACGAAATCACTAAAATTCGGAGAAGATTTGGAGAAATAAGGAGGAAAAAGGAATGAGTAAAGCTGGCAAACCACACTTGAACCTAGTGATCATGGGACATGTAGACCATGGAAAATCAACGACCACAGGACACTTGCTGTATCTTTCAGGAGCAGTTGACGAAAGAACGATCAAGGGGTTTGAAGAAGAAGCCAAGAAAATGGGCAAAGAATCCTTCAAGTTCGCATGGGTTCTCGACAACCTTAAGGAAGAACGAGAAAGAGGAGTGACTATAGACCTTAGATTCCTCAAGTTTGAAACAAAGAAATTCTACTTCACGGTAATCGACGCGCCAGGTCACAGAGACTTCGTCAAGAACATGATCACAGGAGCAAGCCAGGCCGATGGTGCTATACTCTTCTGTTCATCGAGAAGAGGAGAATTCGAAGCAGGAATCGGCCCAGGAGGCCAAACAAGAGAACACGCGTTTTTGGCCTTCACTTTGGGCGTTAGGCAACTGGTCGTAGCCGTCAACAAGATGGATGATGTTTCCGTTAATTGGAGCCAAGACAGGTTCAACGAGATCAAGAATGAAGTTTCAAGAATGCTGAAGATGGTGGGATACAAAGTCGAGAAATTCCCGTTTGTGCCGACTTCAGGGTGGACTGGCGATAACTTGGTCAAGAAAAGCGAACACCTGCCATGGTACACCGGACCGACGCTGATAGAGGCTTTGGACACGTTTGAAGTGCCCTCCAAGCCTACCAGCAAGCCGTTACGTGTTCCCATTCAAGACGTGTACAGTATCACCGGTGTAGGCACGGTTCCTGTCGGCAGAGTAGAAACAGGGGTAATCAAAGAGAATGATGTAGTCATTTTCATGCCGTCCAACAAGCAAGGAGAGGTCAAATCTCTTGAGATGCACCATGAAAGGATTCCGAAGGCTGAACCAGGCGACAACATCGGCTTCAACATCAGGGGCGTAGGAAAAGCTGACATACACCGAGGAGACGTTGCCGGCCACGTGAACAACCCTCCAACAGTGGCAAAGGAGTTCCTCGGGCAAATAATAGTGATCTATCACCCGACAGCCATCGCAGCCGGATACACACCAGTGCTACACTATCACACCGGGCAGGTTGCATGCAAATTCACTGAGCTCTTGAAGAAGATCGATCCGCGATCCGGACAGGTTGTTGAAGAGAAGCCAACCTTCCTCAAGACTGGAGATGCAGCCCTAGTGAGAATGGAACCGCTACATCCGATCGCCGTTGAAGCCTTCGCAGAATTCGAAGAGCTCGGCCGATTTGCAGTAAGAGACATGGGCACAACAGTTTCTGCAGGAATAATAAAGGAGATCACCAAGAAAGGACCATGAGCCTCCTTCCTCTCTTTTTATCGTTTCAACGCTCCAGTTAGCTGAAAGCGGTATTCTCAACACAAGCTATTCAGGTACGTTTGACAGGAAAAGACCACATCCTTCTAGCAGCGGGCGCACTCTTGAAGCAGTAGTGACACGTCTGAAAGCGTATTAAGCTTGACTGCGAACTAACGGATCAGGGTGGGCGTATGGAGACAATCGCAGTCTCTGTTGAAGACCTAGTCGTCAACTATGGCACGTTTACGGCTGTTGACAAACTGTCTTTCAAGGTCAAGGCTGGCGAGATTTTCGGCTTGCTTGGCCCAAATGGAGCAGGCAAGACCACAGCACTGAAAGTCCTTGTGGGTATTCTGGAGCCGAGAGCCGGCAAGATCGAGGTTTTTGGCACACCTATTTCCGATGAGATAGCGGTGAAAAGTCAAATCGGTTATGTTCCAGAAGAAGTGACTCTGCTTGACTCGTTGACGCCTAGAGAATTCTTCGAGTTCGTTGCATCCATACGACGCCTAGAGTCAGCCACGGCTAATGCTCGGCTTGGGAGGCTAACGTCTGCCTTCGAGCTGACCCGATATTTTGACACTCCGATAGCGGCTTTGTCAATGGGGAGCAAGCAGAAAGTGGCTATAATAGCCTCTTTACTGCATGAACCTCGCCTGCTAGTGCTAGACGAGCCGCTGATCGGCTTGGATGCACGCTCGTCGAGAATACTCAAAGAGCTGATAACTTTTCAGGCTAAGAAAGGCGGCGCCGTCATATTCTCAACACACATAATGGAAGTCGCTGAGAAACTATGCACCAAAGTAGGCATAATAGATAAGGGGAGAATCGTTGGGGAGGGAACAGTTTCGGACCTGCGTGGGCTAGTAAGAAGCGCGGAAGGCTCACTTGAAGATATCTTCCTGAAAGTGACTGAGCAGGAAGTTGGCATAAAAGAGGTTATGAAGGCTTTAGAAGAGGGTTAGAAAAGACGTGAATTTGCGCGAGCTGTGGCGTCTGTCTCGAACTATTTCAAAGGAAGTTTCTTTTCAGGCCATATTTTCCCTTCGCGCAGGTTCCATTTTGCCACGCAGAGGCCAAACTGATATCAAGCAGTTCGTGAAGAATGCTGGTCATAACACTCTAATCAGCAAGATCATTACTGCCCTCTTCATTGGCGTCTTAGGTTTTGGCGTATACTATCCTCTGATAAGCAGTGGCGGGTCATTGAGTCCATCCAAGGAGTTGGCGGTTGCCGGGAGCATTTCAGCCTTTCTGGCTTCAGTACTGTTCATAATAGTATTCATGGGATTGCAGGTCTCGACATCGATTGTGTCAACGAGGACAGCTGACTTCCTAAGCCCGCTTCCACTTACGAGGAAGGAGGTTTCAAACGTTATCTTCATGTGCCTGATCCGGATGTTTGATATACCTCTCGTATCCGCGCTTGTCGTGTCGTTGACGGTTTATTTTCTCGTCGGTGGCTCAGTTTTTGGGGGGCTAATCTGTCTTATCTCCACCATCGTTACCGAAATATTCGCTTTGGCTCTCACAATTGGGCTTGCAAGGTTTTTCTATTCCCGCGTTGCGGCAGGAGGTGGAAAATCAAACTGGAAAACTCTCCTGAGGCTATTCTTTATGCTCTTGTGGATCTTGCCCACCCTGGGAACATATCTAATCATAAGCTTCGCAGAGAACATTGTAGGAGTCTTCGCCGTCGTAGCTCGCGGATTCTCCTCCTATTTCCAGGTCTTAGTTTTGATTTACCCTTTTTCTTTTGGGTTCTTGGCTTCTTCTGCAACGTTTCTCCATGAAATCGGCCCTCTTGCCACGGCTCTTTCCATTGGTGCGTCACTTGGATACGTGATCCTAGCAGGATACTCTTTGAAATGGGTCATGGGCGCAGTCGGCGGAATCCAAAGCAAAGGGACAGGCTTTGGGGCAAGGGCTACTGCTAAAGATACTTACATAAGATCGCAAGCTTCATGGCTTGGAATATTGCGTAAGGACTTAAGAGTTGCTTCTAGATCGCCTTCGTATGCAAGCCTGCTTCTATTACCTGCCATTCAGACGATAGTTCTGGCTGTTTCGTTTTCGTCTCTTGGTGAGACAGGGTTCAATACTGCATTAGGGACGTTTCTGGGCATCTCCCTGATCACTCTCCTGGTTCCACCAACCACTTTCTCCATAGAAGGCTTAGCTTCAGCCTATTCGAAAAGTCTCCCGCTGAGAAAGAGAACACTGATGTTTGCGAAAATAGCGTTAGCCACTCTTGCGTATGCACTTTCGATGGCAACTCTTTTTCTCGCCACATTATTTTTTGGAAGAGATCCCTACTACGTGCTGGTTTATGGGTTCATGCATGCGTTCTCAGTGATAGCTGCGATTATCCTCGAAGTAATGATACTAACAAAAAGGTTCTGGAAGGAAGGCTTCGCCCTCGGTAATGTCTATGCTGGACTTCTAATCTTCCTCGTAACAATACTTCCAGGAATTGTCATATCCTGGTTGCCGATAGTTGTAGGCTTCACAACGTACCTGCTGGCAAGATCATTAGTTCTTCCTGTATTCCTTTCAACTACTCTAATCGAGTTTGCAGCCATGATCTCTTTACTTCTTGCGAAAACTAGGTGAACCCGAGAGCACTTCTGGACTTGGAGCGTTGATCGTCTACATGATGATCACCAAACACTTTGCAGCCGCAAACGAAAATTTAATTAGCCCTGAATTCAGAAATACCCTCGGTGAACTAATCCATGTGTGAGAAAAAAGGAAAGAAGAAAGAAGAAAAGACAGAAAAGAAATCTAGCTGCAAATAGGCTCAGCACTCTTCTTGGCCCCTGCAAGCCTTGACGCTCAAGGATGATTGCCATTCTCCCCCCCTCTTTCAGCAGTCCACAGCTACAGTAGCTGCTCAGCTGTCTTGTAAATCACGATTTCGAATCCAAAAAACCTATTTGATGGTAATCACAATACTGATCCAGAAAGCAGCGGTGCACCGCTTGAAATTAGGGTCATTGATAGGGATATTTCTTACAGTTTGCATATTTCTGACGTTCTACTTTGTGTTCTTGGCATTCCAATACGATGACGGTGACATGAGAGTGAAGTTTATGACTTTTGCCACGACTTCATTAATAGTCGGCGTGACCGTATCAGTGTGCCTAGTTGTCTTTCTTACGATGAGGAAGCTCTTCCAAGACTGAGTGCTCTCCAGTGCAACAAAAAGGCTTGGGGCACGCGGCGATAGGATGTGAAAGGAGGCTAATGGATCTTGGCGCATATGCTTCCCAATATTGGTTGACAAAATCCACTTAATCTCAAGGCAACAAGGATAGAGAAATATGCGAAAAAGTCTCTGAGCCATTGCATATTGCAGCTTTTCATGCACTTCTTAAACCCATCTGCCCTAATCCGTTTGCCCCAGTTTTCTCCTGAAATCAAATCTCTTGGGCAGCGTTTTGCATGCAGCGCTGATTGTCACGTGTGAGGAGGCTGGGATAGAGCTGAATTCCATAATGTTAATAATGATCTGATAGCTTAATTGAACTGTAAGACTATCCAAAGGGTTTCAACTTTGAACTTGCCGAGCTACTGCAAAAGGCGCTGGATTCTGGCACTTCTTATTGTGCTCACTGTAACAAGTCCAGTTATCATTATGCTGCCAAGCAAGTGTGAGGCAACTGGAAGAATGATCGATGCCTACGGCGGAGCCAGCAACGACGAAGATAGCCCGTTTCCGTTGCCTTTTCCTCCACCGCAAGGAGGGCAAGGACCTAACCAACCCATGGGTCGAGTCTTTCCCCTATCAAAGGTGATTATGTATGCAAACGTTACGTACAATTACTGGCCAGTCCAACAGAAAGAGGTAAGCTTCCAAGTTGAAGGACCATATGCCTACGCAAATGGTCATTTCACACCTAAGCCTAATTATCTTGTGCTGTCCCGCGAGACCGCGAGAACAGATCAAAATGGAGTTGCAAACATAACGTTCGCCATGCCCTGGCCAAGCGAAAACCCGGAATCGATGTTAGGAGCATGGAAAGTAACTGCCTCGGCAAACGTAAGAGATGTGACAGTGAACGACACATTATACTTCTACTATGACTATGATGCTGGCATAGTCTGTGCCCACTTCGGAACAAGCAAAGGCGAAGCTCAATATGATTCGCTGTATGACATTACGAAGGACGATTACATCGGAACCGATGACATATTCATAGCGGCGTTTCATTCGTTCGAAGAGGAACCTCTACTTGCGCGTTAGCACCTGTAAGGAAACAGCCTTCCTGATCAATGATCATCCTATCCCTGCCTTATTTTGAACCCTGAGAAAAGCATTTCAGCAGAGAGATCAGAACTGTGGTTTGAACTGCCGAATGGTGATGCGGCTTGAAAGCGAAATCGGGTTACGTGGAGGATTATGATTTGTACTTCGACAGGTATCGAGACGCTTTTGAGTACGTTAGAGGGTACTATGAGAAGACAGCTCCTCAAGACCGCTATGCTTTTCATCCATGGAGTTCGCCTGAATTCAAGCTTGCTCACGTTTTGAGAGAGTTGAGATACTCGATGATGCTTGCTTCCACTAGAGAAGCTAACCTTGACACGGTTTCTCTGGCAGCAATCCTACACGATCTGGCTGCTTATGCTGCAGAACGAAGAGACCATGCGATTGCAGGGTCGAAAGTGGCGGAAGACTACTTAAGAAAAGAGGATTATCCTGATGCACTTACAAGAGACGTCGTGAGGGCAATAGCCGTACATGCTGGACCCCTGATTTTCGAGGCAAGAACCATAGAGGAGAAGATACTGCAAGATGCAGACACAATTGACAAGGTCAGCGCTTTTGGGATAACTGCTCTTCTGCTCAATTGTGGCAGCATGAAATGCCCGCCTAATCAAGCGCTGGAAGAACTGAAAAAGGAAATGCTTCCAAAGCTCAAATGGTACGTTGAAACCATGCACACGCCTGAAGGAAAAAGAATCGTGAGCAAAGGATGCAGATACTCCAAACGTTTCATAAGTCTCCTAGAAGAGCAACTCTGACATCGAAGAATGTTTCCGCAAGAAGGATTTAGAGTGGAGAGCAAGGTAGGATAGCCAAGAAGCGCGCCAAGCCTGCGCTGAACCAGCAATCAACGTGACAATAAACGATTTTTCCAAAAATGTTATTTCCTTGAACATCCAGTTATGACTATTGGAGATGGAAACGTTGAAGAGAGCATTTTTCGGCATGACGCTGGCACTACTTATAATAGGCACGTTAGTGCTGGCATTTGATGTTCGACAAGTCAAAGGAAATCCTAAGACCATCACAGTTCCTGATGATTGTCCGACAATACAAGAAGCCATAAACCGTGCAAGTGAAGGCGATTCAATATACGTAAGAGCTGGAACATATCACGAGAAACAAGCAACGATATGGAAGCCCCTAACGCTAGTTGGCGAGAATAAGGATACCACTGTGATAGATGGAGAAGGATCCTACATATGTCTTTACGTGCAGTCTACGCATAACGTACGTGTTAGTGGGTTTACGATACGAAATGGCTGGGGTGTCTACTCATCTCATTCTCAGAATGTTGTCATTGAGGGGAACATAGTTACCGACAATGGGCATGGCATTATTCTCTTGGAGTCAACCGGTGCTACTGTTAGTTGGAACAGCATAACTCGTAACGGCTTCGGCATTCTCATCTCGGGTGGCAATGGCAACAGGGTGTGCAACAACACGATAACCCTGAACAGTGGAGATGCAGTCTGGCTTGACAGCTCCTGCGAGAACACCATTTGCGGAAACGAGATTTCAAAAATGGTTTGGAGACTGCTCCTGGCTATCACTCGTGGGGTATTCGACTGGACTTCTCTTCCAACAACAACGCAATCTACCACAACGACATTCTCGGCAACTATGAGCAGGCATTCGTTTGGATGTCAGGTGCAAACGCATGGGACGACGGCTATCCATCTGGCGGAAACTACTGGAGCGATTATAAGGGCACTGACGTGTATGGAGGACCGAGCCAAACCGAGCCAGGAAGCGATGGCGTCGGCGATACAGCATACTTTGTAGAACAAGACAATCAGGACCACTATCCACTAATGAGACCATATCGTAGTCTTCCTTGGGACATCACCAGAGATGGAAACGTAGGCATTGACGACATAATGATGGCAGCTCTGGCCTACGGCTCAACTCTTGGGCAACCGAGATGGAATCCATACGCAGACGTTACCCATGACAGATATGTAGGCATTGAAGACATTTTCTCGATCGCCCAGCACTTTGGAATATAGAGAAACAACTAGGAGCTTCTCAGCTCCTTCCTTTTTCACATTTCGATATTTCACATTGGTCATGCCTCTCTGCTGCTTCCGCTTGTCACCTGAAGGTGGAGTACAACAGCAGCTCACTTGATAGGTTCTTTCTAGGCGCGCACGCATCATTGCTAGGAAGTAGGGCGAAACGAGGTTCCGTAACCGCAACAGATGAACTAACGCGGGAAGAATCATAGCTTCAACAAAAATCTAATGACGTTGTCTGTTGTTGGGTCAAAAGACCTAGCAGTATCGAGTAATGGAAATGCATATATGACCAACTGATCGTCTAGGATCATCTACTATGGTGACTGAAATGACGCGAGTTGTTCATTTTGAGATAGATGCTAAGAAACCTGAACGAGCCATCAAATTCTACGAGGGAGTCTTCGGCTGGAAAATCGAGAAATGGAAAGGACCTGTGGACTATTGGCTGATAGTGACTGGGAAAGAAAAAGAACCAGGCATAGACGGCGGGTTGGCAAAAAGAACTGAGAAAGCGCCTTCAACTGTGAACACGATTGATGTCCCTTCGGTTGACGAGTACGTAAAGAAAGTCGAAGCCAATGGCGGATCGATCGTCAGACCAAAGATGGCTGTCCCAGGAGTAGGGTGGATGGCCTACTTCAAGGATCCAGAAGGAAACATCTGGGGTATGATGGAAAGCGATCCATCTGCATGCTAACATGCGTACGCTCTTGCGATGTAACTGCAAGCATCGTCCTAAGGGTTTAGCGCGAAAAATGCCCTTGCTCATTGAGCACGTCCTACACTATTCTCTTTTTAGCCTCTTGGTCCCCTTTGGAATCGTGTGTTGTACGATTTACCAATAGTTTAAAAAGCGTTTCACCACAGCTTAGGTTGGGAGATAATGCGTTGCCAGTTTTCGCCGTAACCATGAAGCATAGTCCCGAGTCCTGTGCAATGTTCAACGATGCCGTTAGGAAAAAGTTCAAGGAGTCTGTTGGCAAGAGAATGGAAGTTGCCAAGAAATGTGAAATCAAAGTTCTCAGCGCGTACACGTCAATCTTGGAGCATCTGGTCTTCTACGTTGTCGAGGCACCGTCGCAGCAAGCAGTTGAGAATTATTTCATGGAGATTGGCTTTGCCTTCTGGAACAACGTTGAAATCCGACAGGCACGACCAGTCGAAGACATCATCAGGAAAGTCGTCAGCGAGTGACTCAATCAACCTCTTTTTCTCCAAATGACATGACAAGCACAAGCTGCTTTGAGCGCGAGCGCGCCATCGCTATATCTATGGTCAATTTTGCCACTGCTCTGATCATAGTAGGAGCACTCTTTAGACTGCTTTCCATAGTGTTGTGACACATTTCGCGTGGTACTGAAACTTGGCTGATGTTTCCATAACGTACGTTTCAACGGGACTGAAAAAAAGTCAGCTTTAAAACGGCATCTCTAGCTGGCAGAAAGCAAGGTCAAAGTCAAGTTAGGACTTGAAAAAAGCGCGCTACGATTGGCGCGCTCTAGAGTTTGAGTCCTTTTGCCACTCGTTTGCTAAGGTCAGGATCAGCCTTGGTTAGGTTCTCGACCATTCGTTTCTGAATAGGCTTCTCCGCATGACTCAATGAATCTACGATGTTGTCAATCAGGTGGTCCTGGTCCATTTTGCCAAGTGATCGGTAGCGTTCGCCTGCTTGCTCAAAGTCATTTGTCAAGCTGATTTTCCGACGTCCGATATCTACGTCAAGATGCTCGTGAGCCATGCAAGTGGCCGGGGCTTCATGTGGCAATCCGTCTGCCAGTGTGTTGGGTTCGTAATTGACTGTTCCTCCGCCGTAAGGCGCATACTGCATGGCACCGTCGCGCTGGTTGTTGTTGACCTGGACTTGCGGTCGATTGATTGGGAGTTGCAGATAATTGGCACCCAGCCGATGCCTTTGCGTGTCTGCGTAAGAGAATATTCTGCCCTGCAAGAGCTTGTCGGCAGAGAAATCGATGCCTGGGACAATAGATGCTGGGCAGAAAGCTGCTTGCTCGGTTTCGGCAAAGAAGTTCTCCGGATTGCGGTTCAACGCCATCTTGCCTACTGGCATAAGTGGGAACTTGTTCTCGGGCCATGTTTTTGTGGCGTCAAGTGGGTCGAAGTCCTGCTTTAGCTCATCTGCGAGTTCCATGATCTGAACACACAATTCAAACTCGACTGTCTTTCCTGAGGCAATGGTTTCGTACAAGTCGCGAGTAGCAATGTCGGGGTCCTCGCCAGCCAGACGGGTAGACTCGTGCCGGTCGATGGTTTCTATTTCTGCTCTTGGCTTCCAATGATACTTGACGTAGACTGCTTTGCCTTTGGCGTTTACCCACTTGTAAGTGTTGACGCCAAAGCCTTCCATTTTCCTGTAACTCTTCACCGTGCCTCGATCTGAAAAGAGCCACGTAATCATGTGAGTGGATTCAGGAGTCAGCGAAATGAAATCCCAGAACCGACTATTCGCTGACGAGCTTGTTGGATAGCCGGTGTCAGGCGCAGGCTTGAAGGCATGAACCATATCAGGGAATTTGATGGCGTCTCGAATGAAGAAGACTGGCAAGTTGTTGCCTACCAAATCATAGTTGCCTTCTTCGGTGTAAAACTTCACTGCAAAACCCCTAGGATCGCGAGCCGTATCAGCGGAGCCTCTTGCACCCACAACCGTAGAGAATCGGACGAACACCGGCGTCTTCTTCTTCGGGTCTTGGAGGAATTTCGCACAGGTATATTTTGTCATGCTCTTGTACACTTGGAAATAGCCATGTGCGCCGGCACCTTTCGCGTGGACTACACGCTCGGGGATGCGCTCACGGTCAAAGTGTG
>CAZDNV010000061.1:0-11008 GCA_964506875.1 uncultured Candidatus Bathyarchaeia archaeon | reverse complement strand
GGTGTTTTCTCAATGACTGCAACGTATCCTAGGCCATCAGAATCTATCGACTTTTTCATGTTCCATCCTGTTCCTTCAAGCATGTCTCTCATTTCTTGTTTAGAAACCATCAAATAGTCAAACCATTTCGTAACATTCTTCTCAAATCCTATTCTGATTCTTGCCTGCCCCGCCATCCTTCCGCTTTCCTCTTGAGTTCGTGATAATCTAGGTGTGCACGCCTCGGCTAAGGGGTCGAGGCGGGCTCCCGTTGCCTAAGGTTAGGTTTCTGCTTGGTCACTTCTTCAACTATATTCCAGAACTCTTCTTCTGTCAAGCCCTTTCGCAGTTCTCTCATCAGTTTCTTAATCTGGTAGAAGGTCATCTGTGCTTCGCCCTTGTCTACGCTTTCATGCATTTTCCTCATCCTTCTGGTTATTTCGTCAACCTGCATAGGCGAAGCCTTAACCTCTGCTTGCTTCAGGCGACTCTCAACCAAGCGCCTTCCAGCTTGCCTGCCAAGATAGTACTGTGTTTCTCGTCCAATGATTTCAGGAGGAAAAGGTCCGTAAACCAATGAATGATCAGCGGTACCTCCTGCGGTCTCGTCGACCTCATGAAAGAAAGCATTCTCGCCAATTATCGGCTTGTGGAACTGAATGGGCAATGCGAAAGTCTTCTCAGCCAGCTGTGAGAGCCTATAGAGCTTGCTTAGATCCAGTCCCGTATCTACATCATAAAGCAGCTCTAGGGCGGCCACGACTTCCTCCAATGGTGCAGTGCCAGCCCTTTCTCCATAGCCTGCTATGCAGGTATGTACGCATGATACTCCTTCCTCTATGGCGGCGAGGGTGTTCGCTGTAGCCAATCCGAAGTCATTGTGGCAGTGAACGGACAATGGGATTTCCTTGAGTTTCAGCTGAGAGAGGTTCTCTTTTATGTGTGAGATGAGGTATCGTATGGAAAGAGGCCTCAAGAAGCCGACCGTGTCTGCAATTACTAGGCGATCTGCCCCTGCTTTGACCGTCTTTTCAAAAATCGCCGTGATGTCTTCAATAGGAGTCCTGGTGCCGTCTTCTAGGACAAAATCTACTTTGGCTCCGCGCTTCTTAGCGTACTCTATCGATTCCACAGCTCTGCCTAACGTCTGTTCCTTGGTCAACTTGAGTCCTCCCTGAAGATGGAGCCCATTGAAAGGAGTGGAAATGGAGATCTCCCTGATACCACACTCTAAACACGCGTCAATCTCATCTTTTGCCGCCCGTGCAGCGGCGGCTAGGCTTGCCTGCTTGAAGCCTTCGTTAGCGATTCTCCTAACATTGTTCTTTTCTTCTTCCGACAAGGCAGGGTGCCCAACCGTTATTATTGAGACACCCATCTCATCCATCATCTTGGCAAGCTTGACCTTCTCAACATAAGTCAAGAAAATAGCAG
Organism: uncultured Candidatus Bathyarchaeia archaeon; assembly: GCA_964506875.1. Classification (GTDB taxonomy): domain Archaea; phylum Thermoproteota; class Bathyarchaeia; order Bathyarchaeales; family Bathycorpusculaceae; genus CAZDNV01. Next base: position 9,595 of record CAZDNV010000061.1, on the reverse strand, counting down.
AACCTTGAACTCCCTCTGTTAGTGTTTCATCCCAGATGAAAACTCTTTCAGGCAGCTTTGGGGGCAAGTTCTTTCGGAGGCGATTGTAATTCGCGATTAATCCCTGTGCTTCAAGTTTCTTAAATATCGTCTTTCTCAATCAGTGCGCCTTCCCATAAGACAAAGCAGAAGATACGCTATTTTATTCTACAGACTTTGATATAAGAATTGACTCGTGTAGAAGATGGAGCAGCTTCAAGCCCGACCGAATAGCGCGCGCTAGGAGCATTCAACGAAAACAAAGTAAGGAGAATCGTTGAAATCTGGGAAAGCGTTGCAGTTGGTGCTTTGCTTCCAATAGGCGTTCCTGATAAAAACCTGCAGGCATGACCCCGAAAAGCGGTTGAAGAGGCCTTTTTTCAAGGAGTTCTGTGGCAAGTCATTAGAAACGTGACAAGAGCCTCACATTCCAGAATGCCCTAGACAGCAACACAGACACTAGGTTTTTTCTTAGTTGATTCTCTGCCAAAAGCGATGATTATTGTGTTTAGTTTTGCGAAAGTTTAAAATCAAATGGTTCTGTAGGCAATACAATCAAAGGTGCGTGACATGGAGTGCTATCCTTGGTGGAATGAGAAGCAGAAGAACCTGATGGAAGATGCCCGAGGTTTTGCAGATAGAAACTTGCCCAAGGGTGAAGAAACCTTCTGGACGAAGAAGTTCCCATCTGCGTTACTGAAGGAGGTTGCTCGAAAAGGTTGGTTCGGCGCTGTGATTCCAGAGAGTTATGGTGGCAGCGATTTAGGTGTCACGGGAGTCAGCATCATCACTGAGGAGCTTAGTCGAGTATGTTCCGCGCTTTCAGAGGCATACGCAGTTTCCATGTTTGGAGGCGTTGAGCAACTCCTGACTTTTGGCTCTGAAGAGCAAAGGGCAAAGTGGCTTCCAGAGATCGCTCGAGGCCAAGTAGTGGGTGCCGTCTGCATCACTGAACCCTTCGCAGGCTCAGATGCAGCCGGAGTCGAAACAACAGCAAGGCCTGAAGGAGACTGCTACGTATTGAATGGAAAAAAGCGCTTCATAACGAATGCAGGGCTTGCTGACATTTACGTTGTCTATGCACGAACCAGCGACAAATCTGAAGACAAAGCGAAATATCAGCATCTGACAGCATTCTTGGTTGAGAAAGGAATGCCAGGCTTCTCAGTTGAAAGGATCAATGAGCTTTCAGGGTGGTTCGGTCTTCCAAACGGCTTCCTGGACTTCGACCAGGTGAGAGTCCCTCTGGCAAATCGTATTGGGTCCAACGGTGCGGGTTGGAAGGTCATGATGGCTGGCCTAAACTTTGAACGTGTCGTGTTTTCGGCTGGTATGCTTGGGCCCATGAGAGAATCCATTAGACATGCCGTAGCGTATGCTCAACGTCGAATCCAGTTCGGAAAACCGACGATCGAGATACCTAGCAACCAGTCGAAAATCGCTGAAATGCTGTCAGGTCTTTACACGTCACGCCTACTCGTATACCATGCAGCACATCTTCTTGATGAACACAAAGAGGCTATGGTTGAGGCTGCAACCGCCAAGATGCTCACTTCAGATACATATGAGAAGCTCATAAGTGAGGCCGTTCAGGTTATGGGGGGCGATGGTTGGACACGCTTCTATCCTGTTGAAAGCTACCTTAGAGACGCAAAAGTGAACCAAATCGGCGCAGGAACAAACCAAGTAATGAGGCTGGTCATCTTCCGCGGTGGTCTGAAAGCCATGAGTAACGAATTGAAAATGCCCCAGAGGCAGATACACAAGGAGCTCGGGATTCCATTGGCCACAACTGAACCATCAGGGAGACTTGAACCTACCGAAGAGAACATAATGAAAACATTGGCAGAAGACTACCAAGTCAATCCAGGATTATATATGAGCGGAGAAGACTTGAAAGGAAAACTAGCCGAAGTAACTGATGATAAACTCAACGATCTCCTTACAGGTCTGGAAGCAAAGAAACTCGTCATGCTCTACCGAGATGGACGCGGGACAATATCTCTTGCCAAGGCGACGTATGACGGACTACGTAAGGCTTTGCCTTTAGCCGATTACAAATGGTTCCCAGAATGGCTTGACAAAGAATTCATCTTCTAAACCACATGCGACCCCAATTCCGAGACAGCGGATTTGAGGGACAATTGTGGAAGTACGCCCGTTGCTCTAATATGTAAACTGATACAAAGCCAAATCGCGCACAGACATAGGAGTCTTTCGTACCAGTGACTTACAACTTCCAATCGCACACGTTGTTTACGTGAGAAATGCTTTGTATTTTTCAACCATGTGGTGAGGGTGATAACTCGTCTTCGCTCTTCTTAGACCGGATATTCCCATGTCTTGCTCCCTGTTCACGAATTCGAAACCCTTGAGTGCGTTCTGGCAGAACCATTGGTTAATCACTTGATATAGACCGATGATCTCGGGATTTGCTTTTTCTACGTGAACGACCGCTGTTTCGTTGTTGAGTCGTTCGGCCACCGTGAAAGCCTCCAGATTTCCGTCAACATAGATCACTCCTCCGAAGACGCTGAGATCTCCGTAATGCTCGAAAAGCTGCTTTATTGCGCGATTCTCAGCAGCTAGGCTTGGCTTCTCGTTACAATTGTGGAGGTTGCACCATTTGGTTTGAAGCTGAAGACATTCGTCAATAATCGGTGCCGTTATTCCCGAGTACTCGCATTTGTGTTTTGACAGGCATCGGCTGATGAGGTTCCGCTTTGCATGGTACTTGTCACCTGGAAGGTCTGCCAGATCTCTGGTGAGATAGACGTAGTCCCAGTCGTCGCGGCAAGGCTCAAATCGAATCCGAAGCGAACTGAGTTCTTCGGCGTCTCTTCCGCCAATACCGTAGAGTATATGCATAGGTGTGGTCCGACCGGCAGTTTGCTTCAGTTTCCGGAGGACTTCAGATAAGGGCTGCTTCCCTAGCGGAGGTAAGAGCATCAAGCTGCCGTTTTGACTCTTATACTGAATTAGAAGGCTCCCATCCACCCGTGACAGTTGAGTAGGCTCAGATTCACGCCACATGAAAAGATTGGCAAAACTGAGTTCTGAGATCTGTGGCTGTTCCTCGTTCAGGATGTTGTCCATGAATTTCCTATCATTGAGGCTTAGATCGCGTAAAGATGGAAAGCTAGGGACTGTTGCGAAGTCATCCATTTTCGTTTCGCCATCAAATGAGACTATGAGCCGGGCTATTCTTGCATTGGCTCTCTTTCAAGGTTTTCGCTGCAAATCCTTGAGACTCACGGGCTTGGCGCGTGCGGGATGCTAGAATCAGGAGAAGCAGAGTCAATATTTACGAATCACTTCCTTAAATGATCTGGCAGCTTGTTCAGGGTCTTTGGCTTTGAGTATGCCTGATGTGACTGCGATGCCATCAACTCCAGTTTCGAGGATAAGATGGGCGTTTTGAGGAGTTATGCCTCCAGCAGCGAATACTGGCAGCGTTGTTCTGTGTTTAGCCTCTTTCACAGTTTCGACAGGTACTATTTCGCATTGAGTGGCAGAAGACGTTGGGAAGATAGAGCAGAAGGATACGTAGTCTGCTCGCATAGTTTCTGCCCACTTTAGCCGTTTTAAGTCTTTCCGTAGAGTGTAGCCCACTATGCATTGTTTGCCACATATTTGTCTAGCTTCATCGGGCGTTATATCATAGCTATCGAGATGCAACCCGTCTGCCCCGACTTCTTTGGCTATGGACAGGTTGCCGTTTATGAGGATAGGCACAGCGTATTGTCGTGCCAAGCTTGATAAATCGCCAGCGAATCTTACTGTGCCTGAGTTGTCTCCTTCTGGAGCAAATTGCATTATGTCAACACCCCCCTTCAAGGCCTTCTCAGCGGCGACAAGCAGCTTGTCAAGGTGCAGAATGGGAGCAACGACCAGGTATAAACCCTGCAGCTTTTTGAACTGTGTCACCTCCAGCCTTCATGGCAAGCCTTCCAATAAGCTTTCCAATACGGGTCGGTCGTGGGCTTTTTCAGGGTTTCTCTGGATCCATTTTTCCTGATCCACGTGCCATCTCGAGTATGCTTGACTTCTCCGATTACTTTGCTTTTCACGCTTTTCAGCTCCAATGCTTGCGAAACTTCTTTGGCTTTTTCAGGTTTTACGCTGATTAGTAGGGTTCCTTCGCTTAACGTTGAGTATGGGCATAGGTCAAAAAGATCGCACACGAGTTTCGCTTCTTCGGTAACAATGACATTGGAAAGCTCTATTTCCAGTCCTACGTGAGAAGCTTTGGAGAATTCGTAGAGTGCGCCTAACAAGCCGCCTTCTGTGACATCATGCATGGCTGTGACTCCTTCATCTCTTAAACCGACGGAAGCTGCACTCAAAGCGTCTTCAACCACGCTGAACTGGCCCAGATATGACTGGGCTCTCTTGAGAAAGGGTAATCCGTAGGTTTTCTCTATCGTTCTTGGGAAGACTCTTGCAAGAATTCCTGTCGTTGCGATGGCCACTCCTTTTGTCATCATTAACAGGTCGCCAGGCTTACTCATGTTGCTTGCCAGATATTTGTTCCCCGGTGCCAACGTCATCATGACGCCTCCGCCTACGATCGTGTAGTCGGAGCCGACGTATCTGCCAGTGTGTCCCCCGACGATAGCGATGCCAAGTTTTTCACATTCGATATGAATGGCGTTCCAATATTCCTGAAACTCTTCGTTACTCATCTGAGGAGGGAGACTAAGGTTTGCCATCATGAATCTGGGTGGATAACCACACGTAGCCAAGTCTGAGGCAAGCAAGTGTACTGAGAGATACGCTGAATCCTTCAATCCCAACGCGGGGATCACTGACAGCGGGTCGGCTGTTATGATGAGCACCTGATCGCATCCTAATCGAATGACCGCATTATCACGACCATGGCCAGGCCCAACGATAACCTCTGACCTTTCTGCTCCTAGCCTAGGGTAGACGATTCTTTCGATCAACTCTGAGGGAAATTTCCCTATATTTGAGACATCAGCCATACGTATCACTTAGCTTTACTGCTAATCCAAGGAAGGAACCAAAAGGAAAAAAGGCAGATTTCCTGTCACCAAGTATTCTTGGAAAAACGGTTGTGTTCCAATAGGTTACGCTGTGTCTGCTGTAGAGAGCGTCCTTTAGCGCCCCCTTTATGTCGATGATGGAATAGAACTTCGCGCTTCTGTAATACGGATTCCTTCCCATTTTTACCTGCAGAACTCTTCGTATTGTAGATGGACTCCATTTATTCATAAGTCCGATGATCATTCCTTTTCGGGCTACTCGTGCAGCTTCGCTAAACACCGTAGCAATGGCAGGCATATATTCCAAGCACGCTATGAAAGCCACAACATCAAAGGATTCAGATTTGAAAGGCAGGTAACCAGATTCGCCTTGTAGCAATTGTCCTCTGACCCAAAGTTTTCTCGCTTCTTTTAGCATTATACGTGACAAATCAAGACCATAGCATTCCAACCCTAAGGATTCCATCCATCTCGTAAAATGGCATGTTCCGCAACCTACTTCAAGAACCCTTCGTATATCGCCAAACTGCTCCAGAAGCTCTTTCAGTAGCCTTTTCTCCAGTATGTCTGCTCGCTTGTATTTGGTCTGATAGTAAGCTTCATAATTCTTGACTATCTGTTCTTGTAGAAACCACGGCTCTTCCTGCATCTTGCTCATCTATGTCAAATAGGTAATGTCCAAGATCCTCCTCACAGCTATGAGGATTGTGTAGGCTATTGGCACAAATACGAGGTCCACCAGTGTCCCAAAATCAAAGACAGCAAGGGCTATTCCGATTAGGTAGACATCTATTGCGAAGAAGATCAAAGTCTCAACCACCACGCCAACGATCATCGCGAATATCTCGTTTTTCTTCCTGAGGAGACCGACACTGAAACCCATCGGTCCACGAGCAATGACTATTCCGAACAGATACCAGTATAGGTACCCAGGCATCACCATTATTGTCCCGATGCTTGATCCAGCCATAAAGCCAACAGCAGATCCAATAACCGATGAGACCAATCCTGCCGATGGACCTAAGAGTATGCCTGCAACGAAGATGATTATCGGTGCCAACGTTATCGTAGAAAGCGGGGGCGGCATTGGTATGGCAATTATCGTCGTTACGGCAATTAAAGCGGCCATAATTGACGTTAAAGCAACTATTTTCGTCTGAGATTCAGTTTGGTTTACTCTTTTGCCCATGTTTGTCCCTCCGCCAGTATTATCTGGGTCAGGTTCTGAGGGTCGATGGTACTCAACCATCCTCTCAGCCGGGTCACGATCCCAGCTCCCCTAAACCTTCTGAGAACCATTGCTGTCTACTGGCATATTTATCTTTCGTAGCCATAGTCCAAATGCAAGGAAGGGACCACTCTTCCGTGAAGAATAGCTAGACGCAAGTAGAAACTCTCCAATGATAAAGGGCAGTTCGCAGGCGTCTCCTGCAACTGGCGCTTCCCAAACCGTTGATAAGTAGATTACTTGGAGAGAGATCGCAAAGATCGGCGCGTGCGTCGTTGAAAAGAGAAAATAGGTCCAAGAGACAAGTCCATTTGTTACATTACCAGACTTCAAAGGCTTATTGGTTTGCCCGAAGTCAAAAGCGAGCCCCGCTCGCTGGCGGGAAAACGGTCACGAACAGAAGAAAAACTGTATTCTCGTAGGACTGTGCGCGCAAAAGCGCGCTTCATGGCGCTGGGCGTTTGGGAATTCGGAAACCTCTCTTCTCAAGTTGCGAAAGCAGCTCTCCAGGGTCGAGATCCCATTGTCCCAGCTTCCTGCTGATGTGCTCTGTCCAGCTGTAGTCGTCGAAGGTGAACGTTTCCTTTCTGCCGCCTTCCAACGGTATCTTTAGATTCGCTTTTCGATAGTAGTCTTGGGCCAGATAACCTTCGTCCATCTGTTTCATGGCTTTTGAAACCATCTTTTTGTCCAGCTCAGGGTATTTGTCCTCGAAGAGCACGAACTCCAATGGGTATCTGGGTCTTGACGGCGGATCTTCAGCTGGATAACCCATTGTCAATTGCACCAGCGGAAACACTCTTTGAGGCAGGTGGTATTCCTCTGCTATCTTGTCAGCCCTGTACATTGCACTGCCGAGAAAACAGCTTCCTAGTCCAAGGCTTCTTCCGGCAACAACCATGTTCTCAGCCATGTACGCAGCATCTTGAATCCCGTAGAACAGCAAGGTCAAATCATTCATGACGCGCGTCCATTTTCTTTGGGACATTACTAGCTCGAACTTGCAGGGGTCAACACAGATCGTGAACAGAAGCGGTGCATTCCAAGGATTTCTCTTTCTTTTGCGCGAAAGCAGTATGCTGTAGATTTGGCATGCGAAGGGAGCCTGCTGACCTGCTCTGACAATCGTTTTGGCAACCTCATCAGAAGGCTCCTCGTTCGTGTACTTTCGGATCGACCTATGATCAAGCAGAGTCTTGACAACTGCATTCTTCCTCATAGCTCACCCTTTCCGCTTGTGAATCATGTTATCTTCAGCTATATTACCTTGCTAAAACACATGCGATATTTGTGGGGTTTCTCACATGGGCCCTTTCCCATCATTTTATAGCTAGGTTGATAGGTGTCATTTCCATAAGCCTTAAGAAGAGTGCAAATGAGAACAACAGAAGGGCTGGCGCCATGACCGAATCATTGATTGACGCAGTAAGAGTCAAACTTGACAAGAGAAGGAAAGGCTTTCTGCTTATTGCTCGAGACAAAATGGTCTTTGCCGATCTTTGCCCAGTAAGGGTTGAGGCAGCTCCCCCTGCCAAGAAAATAGCTGCGGCCACCGCGTTAGCTAGCGGGCGCGCGCTAGCGGATCTACTTCGACAGTCAATCCCAAGTAAAGCCTTTGCCTGATGCTTCCCTTAGCATGCAAGAGTGAGAGACTTTGGCAAACGGCACAATAGGCGAAGGCGACTACATCCTACTTTCTCTGAGGCAGCGAAAAACGTACATGGTAAAAGTCGAAGCAGGCAAAACCTTTCACACGCACAAAGGCTTCATAAAATTCGACGACTTAATAGGCAAAGAATGCGGATCAGTAGTTGCAAGCAACCTGAACGTTGAATTCGTAGCCTTGAAACCGCTATTGCGCGACTACATTATGAAGTCCGCAAGACAGACCCAGATAACCTACCCAAAAGACATTGCTCTGATTGTCATGTTCAGTGGCATAGGCCCGGAAAGCCGTGTAGTCGAAGCGGGAACAGGAACAGGCGCATTGACAACTGCTCTTGCCTTCTACGTGAGACCTGAAGGCCGAGTTTACAGCTATGAAGTTAGAGAAGAATTCCTCAAAACCGCAGAGAAGAACCTAGCCCGTGCGGGAGTAGCAGAATACGCGGAATTGAAAAACAAGGATATCACTCTCGGGATTGAAGAAAACACTGTAGATGCAGTAGTATTGGACTTGGCGACACCATGGCTTGTCGCCTCACACGCTTACGTTGCGTTGAAGTCCTGCGGAGCAATCGTCTCTTTCAGCCCAACCATAGACCAAGTTGTAAGGATGGCTGAAGCTTTGAAAGACAATGGATTCGTAGACATAGAAACAGTTGAATGCATGATGCGAGGCATGCAGGTGGAGAGGGGAAAGACGCGACCCCAAACGTTGATGACGGCACACACAGGGTACATAACCTTCGCTCGAAAAGCAATAAAGACCCAGGGCACGATCCTGTTGCCAAACACTTCTCCCAAGGACTCATCGAACGTCAGCCTTGAATGAGCCACAAATAGCCCTCTTGGAGGAGCTTGAGGCGAAGGTGCCGTCCCTTCGATGCGAGGATCATGTGTATATGTTCGCCTTCAACGATTGCATCATGTAAGTCAAATATGGCAGCCCTTATCAAGAATCATCGTCTCGTCTACTATTCCCTTGGTTTGAGGGGCTCTTGCTCAAAAATCCATGCGGCCCTTCTGATTATGTCTCTAATGGGCAGGTGTTGAGGACATAGCTCCTCACATTTTCCGCATGCTACGCATTTTTTGGCTTGGCTTTCGGGAGTTATGTGCTCCCTGTACTTGGCTTTGACCTCGTCGCTCATGCTTTTCATGTAGAACTCGTTGTATAGGGAGATTATTTCAGTTATGTTGACGCCTTCAGAGCAGGGCAAACAGTATTTGCAGCCTGAGCAACCGACGAAGCCTGCTTTCTTGTATTTCAGTGTGGCTTGACTGATCAGTGACAGTTCTTCTCTGGTGAGTTTGTTCATGCCTGACTTGCTGGCGGTTCTCACGTTTTCTTTCACTTGTTGCATCGTGCTCATGCCGCTGAGTGCGACAGATACTTCTGGATGGTTCCAAACCCAAAGCAGCGCCCATTCTGCCAGTGTCCTTCTGACCCGCGCTTTGTCCCAGATATCTTGAATCGGCTTTGGAGGTTTGATGGCCAGTCTTCCTCCGGCTATTGGCTCCATTACGACTACGGCCAGCCCTTTCGAAGCCGCGTACTCTAGCCCTCTCGTGCCTGCTTGGTATTGTGCGTCTACGTAGTTGTATTGGATTTGGCACAGTGTCCAGTTATCATAGCTGTCAATGATGGTTTTGAAAATGCCATAGTCGTCGTGGAAGCTGA
>CAZDNV010000060.1:0-11041 GCA_964506875.1 uncultured Candidatus Bathyarchaeia archaeon | reverse complement strand
CAGATCAACCTAATTAACATCTACACGACGGGAAGGTGGTTCACCGTTGGCACAAGTCCCTGGATGAATACGACAAACTATACTACGGCTTACGTGGTTACGAATGCTTCTAGGGCTGTCATCGGTGATTTTAGGCTTCAGTCAGTTTCGAACGTGCAGTATCTCTGGATTCAAGAGGCATACTTCACATACAATCTCACGAAGGTTCTCTCCACTACAAATATCACATTTCAATACTACAATCCGGATCTGGATTGGTATCCTCACGCTTGGACTAGCGACAGCCTTAACTCAACTGCAACGGGCTGGCAGCAAGGGAATCTCTCGCTTTCAGTAATCCCGATGGGTGTTCATCTAGCGAATTTCTCGATGCGGATTTTCAATACCGGAACAGCGAACGTGAGCATCGACTATGTGAGTTTGCTCTGCAAGACTTGGACGTTGATTGATCGTCTGAAATTCTATGCAGGGCTGAATTCGGTGAATTGGAGCGAAAACCAGTATTACGGCAGCATTGTCGGGCAAACAAGTAAAACGGATCTTGCGAATTACATTGATTCTCTCGCAGCCTCTAGCCAGTGGTGGGAAGTTCTCAAGTGGAGTGCTCGCTGCGCAAAGTTGGGCATTGAGAGGGAAACAGCGATAAGAAATGCGCTTTTGTATGAAGATACGATACTAACATACTTACCGAGCCGAGATGGAGGACCTGTTTTCAGCGTTTACTGGCGAGATCTGCTTTGGTCTTGTCTCTACTATTCTGCAAAATATAGCTATCTCACGGATAAGTGGAATATCACGGCTGCCTACAACACCTTCCGAAATGAGTGTCAAACACATAAAGTTGACTATGACGGGGATCCAGCAGTTCTCGATATTTCGAATGATTCCAGCGTCTTTAGCGCCAAACGATTCTATGACGAGAACGCTGAAACTATAGGCACATATCTTGTGTTCTACAATCTTAATGTCACGAGCGCCTTAGATGATGCAATCGAAGTCTGGACGTGGGTTAATAATCACCATTGGAACGAGACTTGGCAGTATTTCCGCTACGCGCCTGATAGTGTAGATCCCATGTTTGAGTGTGAGGCAACATTCTTCCTGAAAATCATTGCAATGCTGAAATACTATTCGCCAAATGCAGGGAACATCAGTCGCCTGAATATCGACCTCTATAATAGGTTTCTGAAGTTGAACTGGATGAGTTACCAATGGTGTTGCGGCTGGGATGTTAGTGCTTGGGTTCCGACTAACACGAAATTCGCGCTTGTGCACGCCTACGACGGCAACACAGAGTCTAGGTTACAGAATGACTTGGGCGCCTGGTTCACACTTTTCGGTATCTATCCTTTCCTGAATACGACAGGCAAAAGTAACATGCGAACAATGCTAGATGTCGCTTGGCAAGTACTGTATAACAGTCGCGCAGGCCTCTTCAACACGAGTACGCAACTCTTCAAAACGTCAAGCAATCCAGGCACAGCAACGTCACAAGGTACGATTCAGGCTGACGTGAGACAGTTTCTTCTCGGCATGACTTCCATGACGGCTACCCTTGCATTTCCGCTTGAGGAATACTGCTATGAATATGGCTACGATCTTGACCCTGACCTCTTCTGCTTGAATCTCACGAACAGAACCGTGAAGCTGAGCATTTTGTCGCCAGGCATAGTCCGATTTATTTATGGCGGGATTCCGGTGAACAGCACTTTTGGGAGCACAGGAGTTTACACTGTGACTTTTAACTCGACTTGGACGGGGATTTCAAGCTCTGGACGGGATAGTGATCTTCCCTCTGGCCGACTCTACTTGCTTCCCAACCCCTCTTTAATCGGGACAAATAGCTCACAGGCATTGTCTGTCTGCGAGTTTAGCACCCGCTGGCAATCATGGTATAATCTTTCTGTGGCGGAATTTTATTGGAATGCTTCAGGTTCGATGCAGAGCAATGGCACTGTGAGTTTAAGCGGAAATATTGCATGGAGCAACTTCACTCGCACTCTGCCAGCAAGCAACTTGACAAGTTACACGATCACTTGGTATATTCAAACGAACGATACTGAAGCGTACTGGGGTAATACCTCAGCTCAATATCTCACTGTTTCGAGTGTGACACCGTTGAGTGTCGGCTGGACAAACTTCACGTCTTGGTCTATCGACGTTGGGAAGACACTTTCTCAGGTGAATGTGAGCTTGAATTCTGAGAGTATTAATTGGACTTTCATGGTTTTTGAGTATGCGAATACGACTCGCTACTCGCTAGTAAAGGGTTGGGGTGGAGACGAAGAAACCATAGTTACAGCTGATGGCAGATTCTACGTTTACTGCACAGACGCAGATACTTGGGCGCACACTTATCCGTGAGGTTGAATGATGCAAAACCCGTATGTGATTTATGGCACCATAAAGCGGAATGGCTCTCTTCAAACGGGCGTCACGGTGACTGTGAGGAATGATTCTAAGAGCCAGGAGTATGCGGTGCTAACAAATTCCGGCGGTAAATACTGGATGGATCTGGGGGACGTCTCGAAATTCCCGAGCGGCTACAGTGAGAATGATGTTATTCTCGTGACAAGTGTTACGGTTACTATATCCTCTTCTGTGACAGGATCCACGAATGTGCCCCCGACTCCAGGCAAAGAAGTAAGCATTCACCTTCAAGAGGCAACGGATTTGGCAGTTTCATCTGATGGGATTCTTCGTGATAAGAATAATTTGGAGAAGACGGATGTTGTAGGGGCTTTTGATGGGGCAAGCATGTTCGACCCTAACTTGTTCGATCCAGACATTTTTGATATTACGCCCGGCGGGATCCTTCGGGGCAAGAATAACCTGGAAACTGTTGATATAGTCGGAGCTTCTGATCTTTCCGGGGTTCCGGAGCGGGTTCTCTTGGCTGTCGACACGGTTTTGGCGGCTGATTCGCAGCTTATTCAAAAAGTGCTTTTGCTCGTGTCTGATGCTTTGGCGTTGGGCCCTGAAGAAATCTTGGCGTATGAAACCTTGCAGATCGTGTTAGACGTCTTGGGCTTAAGCGATGCTGTTTTGCTGCATAAGCCGACTGCTCTTGTCGAAGACACTTCAAGCCTGGCAGAGCAAGTAGACATCATAACCAGCGTTTTGAAGCAAGTGACAGATGCTTTGGGCTTGGCGGATTTGACTGAGACGCCGACCCGGATCTTGCTGTTGAAAGACGTGCTTATGCTTGCTGAGCTCTCGCTTGTCAATAAGTCTGCTATTCCAGTTGTGGATCTTATAGGTCTCTTGGAACAGGTGGCTCTCGTTACAGCGGTGCAGATGTCGGAAAGTGAGTATGAGGTTTATGCGTTTCCAAGAGAATATGAGATCGAGACTTTTCCCACTAGCTTTGAGGTGATGATTGAACGATGATTGTGCTAAAAAAGGGGAATTTCGGTAAGCCATTGACTTTGACAATAAAAGAGGGTTCAGGTGTGATGGATCTTACGGGCTTGTCGGCAACGTTGAAAGTTTGGAGTGGCACGGCGCTGCTCTTGTCTCGAGGGCTTACAGTCAACTCTCCACAAACGCAAGGCAAGGTTACATTTACTCCGTTGAATACTGATTTCACGGGTGTTGGCACGTTTCTGGCTGAGATCGCGCTTACGGGCCCTAGTGTTGAGTGGGATACAAAGACGTTTACGATTAGTGTGTTGGAGACGGCTCCGTAAGTGTGTCTGTGTGTTCGTGTCCCTTGGATGCTCAAGAGGTCTGGTGTAGGCTGTGGAAGGAGTGAAAAGTAAACAAAATAGAAAGCAAACTTAAAAAAGAGATTGCGAAGGCGAAGCCAGGAGACCTGGTTGAAGTAAACTGGTTTGATGCTAGCGTCGGTAAAAGTCTCAGCAGCGGGATCAATGTTGATGTTCCGGTGAAGTCTTGGGGTATCTTCGTCGGCATTTTCGGGGCTGAGATTAAGAATATCGTTATCGCGCAAAACAGGTTCAAGTTCAATGATGAGCTGTTCGATCTGGATTATACTTCTATTCCGCTGTCGTTTCCAGTTTCAATCGTTGTGATAACAAGAGGCTTTATTCCGGCTGATGTTGCCCGGCAGCTCGTGCTCAGTTTCGTGGAAGGCAGAAAACGAAGATTCGGCAATCGCATAGCGCAAAGGCGGGTGAGTAATCATCATGGGTTGGATTAGAAAAGCTTTAACGCGGAGAATGCAGGCTGGGCGAGGCAGAACGCAGTTCATAGAGGTGGAGCCTAGTGAGAACCTTGTGTTGCTAGTGAAATTCAGCATGGCGACTGTAGGGACCTTTTGCGGTCTTGAAGTTCTCCATGTCATTTACTTGGGAAAATGGAATAGTGAGATTTTTGCTGCTACATCTGCTCTTGCTGGGACTGTAGCGGGGATCTTTGTGGGAAAGAAGACGTAGGTTGAAAAGGGCAAGGCGGGGTATTCATGGTGAAAGGTAAACCTTGGCTGCTTGAAGAGGAGAAGCAGCTGCGGGAGCTTGTTAAATCTAAGGTTTCTGTCGGTGTTATTGCGAAGAGCATGAAGAGAAGCTCTGACGCTATAGTTAAGAAGTGTGAGCGGTTGGGGTTAGAAGTAGTCGACGCAAATCCTAGGATCTCGACTACTACTTCTCTCAAAATTCCAAAGGAATTGCCAAGTGTTGAACAGGCTTTGAAAATGCTTGCTGGAGCCCTCAAAATGGCATGTATGCCTGGACTTGACAAGGTTGAGGTTCAGAGGCTTCAAGTTGTGGCTACATTGGCACGCACATACAAGGATATTCTCGCGGATTATCTTGACTATCGCGGTGTTGAAACTGAGCTTTTGGAATTGAGGCAGAAATATGAGCAACTCGCAAAGAAAGCCCAAAACACTTCGACCTGATAAATGGCTTTCTGAACGTGCCAAGCTTTCAAAGTACATTAAAATTATTGAAGATGCTAGAGGTCGTCAAGTTGAAGGATTGAAAACTAATCCAATCGAGTTTTTTCGGCAGATTCTGGGCTTTGAACCCACAGTATACGAAAAACAGCTTATCCAGTTTTTTGAGGAGAACCAGTTTATTGCTGCTCGATGGTGTCGCCAGAGTGGCAAAAGCTGGACGATATCAGCACTTCTACTGAACTACGCTTTGAATCATCCGGATAGTTCTATTGCAGTTGTCGGACCGAGTTGGCGGCAGACAAAGCTTAACATTCGGCGAATAAGCTACTTTCTCCGTAAAATACCGCCAAATATGTATCTCAAGCCTCAGAGAACGCGGCTTTCTTTCCCAAATGGTGCTGTGATCGAGGCTTTTCCGAATAATCCTGAGACAATTCGAGGACCAACGTTAAATGTTGTATGGTGGGATGAAACCAATTTTACGTCCAATGATACAGACCTCTATGACAGTATTTTATTTACTCTTGGAACTACGGATGGCAAACTAGTCTGTACCAGCACTCCCTTTAATACTGACTCTTTGTTTTGGAAGATGTGCAATCACAAGGATTATAGCGATTTTGCTAGGCATCATGTATCCTGGCAGCAGGCCGTCGAGCCTAACGGGCCACTGAAAAAAGGCATCTTGGACAAGATTAGGAAGCAGTTTGGCGAGGATCCGTCGCGGTGGCGTCGTGAAATGGAGGCTGAGTGGGCTGAAGATGAGAATGTGTGGTTGCCCCAAAGCCTAATCGTTGCTTGTGTGGGTACGGTGAAGAATTGTGGCGAGGACCTGCAACCTTGGAATCCTGAAGGGAGTTATGAGGGCGACTTATTCGCCGGGCTTGACTTGGCTCAGGTGCGGGATTACTGTGTTCTCTCTGTTCTTGAGCGTGTTAATGGTGTGTTCTTGTTGCGTCACTTGAAGATTTTTAGTCAGCCCGCGAAGTATGCGCATGTTCTCGGGTACTTGAAGACGCTGCAGGATCGTTGGGGAGGGTTCGCCAGGGTCCGCGTTGACTTCACGAAGGAGGGCCCTAGCATAATAAGTGACATGGAGGATGCTGGTATACAGAATGCTGAGGGCGTCACGTTTTCCGTGCCTAGAAAGAGCGAAATGGCTAGTCTACTGAAGCAGCGGATGGGTAACGAGAAGCTTTTTTATCCGTTGCTTACTTGGGAGAAGCCTTATCGGTGCGACATATGCACCGAGCTTAACGTAGAGCGGTACGAGTTACGCAAGGATGGCACTCAAGGTTTCAGCCATCCTAATGGCACGCATGATGATGTTTTCTGGGCTACGGCTTTGGCTTTGTATGCTAGTGTGGAGATGGCTCCTGAGCCTGCGGTGATGTTGGCAAGTTGATGTGCCATCATGCAAAACCAAGTCGAGGTCTAATACTTTTTGACCCCTACCCCCCTACCTTTTTGTGCAAAAATACTAAAGGCTTGTGTCCCAGGATTGGGAAAATCATGGGAAGAGTTGTCCCAAAAATGGGAAGATGCAGCCGGGATTTGATCCCAGGAGGCTCAGAGGATGCGTAGGCGTGAATATTTCAGGATCAGCAGCTTCAAGCGGACATACGATAAGGCGACGGGCAAGTTTACGATTAACATTGCTTATGAGACTGCGCCTCCAAGGCCTTCGCCTCGTGTTGTAGCCGTTGCAGAGGGATTCGGCTTAGGCTTGGATAAGTGGGAGAAGTTCGTTATTTTTGATAATGTTGAGTTGAAGATTGGGCAGGGGGACATCGTTTACGTTACGGGTGATAGTGGCTCTGGTAAAAGCGTTTTGCTTCGTGCATTGGAGAAAGATATAGTTTGCGGTATGAGACTAAACAGTATCAATATCGCTGATGTAGAGCCAGAGCTTGATAAGCCCTTAATTGAAACTGTCGGAGAGACTGTTGAAGAGGGCATGGAGCTTCTTGCGAAGGTTGGCTTGGGTGACGCTTTCCTTTTTCTGAGATCTTATGAGCAGCTTAGTGATGGGCAGAAGTATCGTTACCGGATTGCTAAGATGATGGAGAGTATGGCGGAATTCTGGATCTTTGATGAGTTTGCTGCAATGCTTGATCGTGATACAGCCAAGATCGTCAGTTTTAATCTTCAGAAGCTTACTAGGTCTGAGGGTGTCTGCGTTCTGGCTGCGACCACTCACACGGATCTGGCGAGGGATCTGAGCCCGAGCGTTCGTATTCATAAACGGTTTGGCAAGGAGATAACCGTAGGCTATCATCCGAACAAGTCTGCCGAAGAGTGTAGTCTAGCCAAAGAAATGATCGTTGAAGAGGGGACGACTAGGGATTGGCTTGAGCTTGCTGGCTTTCATTATCGCAGCCACAGGATCGCTGCGCCTCGCAAGATCTTCTGCTTGAAACGGGGAGAGGAGCTTTGCGGAGTGATCGTTTACTGTTATGCTCCTCCGGCTAGTTTTGGAAGAAGGCTTGTTCTGCCAAGAATGAGTATGCAGGAGCTTAACAAGAAGCTGAGTGTTATCAGCCGTGTGGTTGTTCACCCAAAGTATAGAACGATAGGGCTCGGCGTCAAGCTTGTCGGAGATACCTTGAGCCTGGCTGGAACGGAGTTTGTTGAGATGTCTGCTGTTATGGCAAAGTATAATCCCTTCGCGGAGAAGGCCGGAATGCGCAGAATCGCTTTGCAGACGCCGCCTAAAGAGATCTTAAGGATCATGGATTTTCTGAAGAAGCTTAGATTCAACTTTCAGATGCTTGGCAGCGAAAACTACGTGTTACAGAGGCTCCAGGGTCTTGACGGCAAGGATGTATCAATGCTGAGAGAGCTTTTCGCCAGGAATAAGCACACGCGGTTTATGAAGATGTTTAGTCGGCATCTTCCCTATGGCACAAAAGAAGAATACAGGAGGCAGGTTATGGCTGCGGATCTGAATAAGCTTGCGGGCCTAATCAGGATCTGCGGTTTTCTGATGCAGACGAAGGTTTACCTGTTTTGGCCTTAATGTCGGCGAGTTTAGGTTCCTTGGGTTTGCCCCAGTAGCGGATCATAGCCGTGCCTTCGGGAACATCATACTTCTTTGCCAGGGCACTTTCACCCGTTATCAGCAGGACAGTCGTGTAGCCTTCCTCAAGCTTCTCTTGTGCAAACTCGCATGCTGCCTGCCATGTGTCTGTTCCGCAGAATGTTTGGCTTCTAACTTTCATAATTTTACCCGACTCCTTGCCCAGAAAGGGAGGGAGTTTCGTCCCTTGATGGGACTCTTCAGGGGTTTCCTATTGTCCGACTTCTTCTGCGCCTTCCCGTTTCAATGTTGCGTTTGCATGTTGTACGATATCTGCTGGTTCGATGGCCTTTGCCATTTTCTCAGCGACCTCGGCTACCTGCTTATAGTCGCTTGCTGTTTTCTCAAGCTTCTCAGTGACCAAGGCGAGAAACTTTGGCAATCTCCCGCTTTTGACTAAGGCTTTTAATGTTGCTCTACTGCATTCATCCTTGAATGTTTGGTATGATGCTTGCTCTTCGCATCCGTTTGTCACCATTTTTACGAGCAGTCCGCCGTAATTGTATCGTCTGCCTGCTGGCGGCATTAGCACTAGCCAATATGTGTCTGCGTTCATTCCGTCGTCGTCTTCGCGCCTGAAGTACTGCTCATCTTCCACTGTTATGCTTACTTGTATTTTCGGTGCATATTTGTGGTACTTCTTCTTGTCTTCTGCAAAAGTGGAACCTGCGTACTGCCCTTGGCCTTGAAAAGTTTGTTCATGTGCTCCTACTGCTTCACTACGGTTGCAAACTTTGCAGCCTTCGCCGAACAGCTCTGCGATCTTTGCCAAGTTTGCTCGGAGTGCAGTGCTGTATCGCGCTAAGTTTTCTTCCCTTTCCTTAATGTACTTAACTACGTTTACTAGGCCCGAAAAATCCTCTTCCGAGGCGGCCTTAGAGTTTTGCGCTTCCGCGCTTGCCTTCCGGCTATTTTGTTTTTGCATTTCTTTATTCCTCACTCTAATAACTAATGCAAAAAGGCTTATTAAGTTTTGGACACAAGCTTTTTTGTGGTGGTTCTGAACTCGTAGGCGGTTACTATCTGCTCCGGATCCCATCTGCCGTAAATCAGGGTCCATGCTGCCTTGAAGTCTGCCAGGCTCTCAAACCCTTCCTTTCGCACGTCTTCCTGGGAGATGCTGCCAAGTTTCTGCCTGAACTTGCGAGTAACGATGATGCGTTCTGTTGCCTGGCTGAATCTTCCCGCTCGAGCAGCGTATGTCTTGCCGACCTGCCATTCTCTTCGACTAAGCCGCCTGGTCTGAACTTTGGTTCCTTGCAAAACTTGATTAAAAGATCTTTTCGTGAAGGTCGCCATCTGCCTATTCCTCTTCAACTGGGGTATTTTGGGGTAGCCCCTTCTTTTCCAGCCAGAGATCTCGGAGAACAAGGATCTTTGCGGTGTAGAAGTAGCCTGCTTCCGTGAGCTCTCTTCGTTCAGCCGTAAGGCCCTTATAATCATCTTGCATCTTGGTTTGGTCTGCCTGGAAGAGCTCCTGTGCTTTCATCCAGATCTGGGCTCGGACTTTCGGCCAGAAGCGCCCTCGAATGATGCTATTTCCCTCCTGGAGTGATTTTGTGGCGGCTTGTGCACTTGTCGTATGCTTGCTTTCCGCAGGCTTCGGGGCTGCAGTTTCGGCAGTAGGCGTCAAAGTCTTTCTCTGGAAAAACCGTTTTCTTCAGGGGTCCCACGCACCACCACTTTTCTTCTTCTTTAATTTCAGATTCTTTCTCTTCTTTGGGGTTTTGAGGAAAAATAACGTTTACCTTACCTTTCTGCATTTGACTTGTCCTCGAAAAAGTGTTGGCTGTGCGGTTAATAAACCGTTGGATGGCAGAAAGCAGGCTACAGATTGCCAGGTTTCTATGAGGACAAGTCACAGAAAACGCCCTGGCAACCCGCAGCCAAAGGAGAAAGTTGTCGATTTGTCGCTTAAGGCTTTCGATGTCTAATGCCTTCGTTACTACTGCAAAATGCTTTATGACCTCTAGGGTATCGGAGGCACAAAACGGAGCTTTTCTGATTTCAGGCGAAAATGTCCTTCTTGATCAAATACAGTACAAGAGCTAAGCCAATGATGAAGGATGCAAACCCTGAGAATATCGAGGCAAAATAGTCAGCCTTGAGTACGTTCACAAGCGCGTAGACCATATAGGTTGGGCAAGCAAATGTCAGGAAAGCAGCTAGGACTATCAGGAGTGTTCTCCAGAATCTCGAGTTTAAGCTTATCTTTCCTTTGCTTTCTTTTTTTTCGGTCATACGTGTCACTTTCTGCGTTATTGCTGTAGAATTAGTGTTTCCTCTTATAACCCTTCCTTTACTTCGTTGCCAAGAGCTTTCATGAGGAACTTGAAGACACTGAAGCCTGCTTCGCGGTCTGCTCTGAAGCCGCTCGTTGCTCCTAATAGGCAAACACCTTCCATGTCACGCTCTCTCGCAAGTCCTAACATGAGCCCAGTTGCTCCCACGATTCTGCCTTTGCTGTAGATCACTGCGCCCTTGTCCATGAATTCCTGGGCAAGTCTCGGGGAGGTGGCAGCCACGTAAACCTGTGCTTTCTCTTCCGTGATAGGCATCCCTCCGATGGTGACGATTAGGCTACAACCTTGCTGCTTGATGACATCCAGTATTTCACTGCATATTGCGTAATGTGCTAGCACGTCATCATAGGAGGGCTGAGTGTCACCTGTCATGATCAGGAAATCGTTCTTCTCCATAGGTGCCGCATAGAACTCGTATCGAGGTAGGTGGCAGATGCCCTTAGGGTTAACTGAAACGCAATCAGGAAAAGAAGGTGAATACAGTTCCATGAAAGGTTTCGCCGCACAGAACTTTATCAAGAGATGTGCTGCGATCTTCCCGACATTCCCGAAGCCTGGAAGCCCCTGCACAAAGATCGGATCCTCCAGAGCGGGCTTAGACATCTGGCGAAAATAAGACTTGTCCACCACTTACACCAGCCTCGATAGTGCCCGTGTAATACTAAAATGTTTTTACGACAAGAACCCTAATATATTATAGTAGAGTATTCCAAGAACACTTAGTCGGATTCGCGCCCGACACAAGAGCAGCGGGGTGGGGTAGCCAGGATTAACCCGCTGGGCTCATAACCCAGAGAT
>CAZDNV010000059.1:0-11113 GCA_964506875.1 uncultured Candidatus Bathyarchaeia archaeon | reverse complement strand
TGCAAGCTTGCTCACTGCATAAGGACTATTCGGGTTTTGAGGCGTTTCCTCCGTCTTCGGGCTTGGTCCATTCCCATAAGTTTCTGAAGTCGAAGCAAATAGGAACTGAACCATGTTCTGGGCTTCCCGAAGACATGCTTCAGCAAGGTTGACAGTGCCCACGAGGTTAGTTTCTATCATTTCGTGAGGATGCTGATAGCTGTAAGCGACAGCACTTGCTGCAGCCAAGTGAACAACGATGTCTGGCTGAATCTGACGAACAACCTGTTTCACATCAAAGAATTCCCTCAGATCTCCGAACAAGACCTTAGTTTCCCTTTGGCTGCCGAGAACATATCGACCAGTCACATATCTTTCAGTCCCAAAGACATCGTGACCATGCTCAACAAGCTTCTTGGTAAGATGGCTGCCAATGAACCCCGTCGTTCCAGTGACTAATATTCGAAGCCCATCAGTGCTCATGTGCTTGTTCTCCCAGAATCGCCAGATTTCCAGATTTATGAATCTGAAGTTCTTTCGTATTGTTTAAAAGCTTTATGTCGTGGCAATCTTCGTTAACATATAGATTCATGCGCGCGTTTTTCAGCTTCCACCTGGCTTGGACCTGGTAAGGGCTTTTCAAGCAAAGCCAATAGCTGTCTGCACTGCTGATCATTCATTAGTGTGTTCAGGAAATCCTCTCCCTTTTCAGTTAGCCCATAAACTCTACTGCGGTCTTTCATGCTACTTTGAACCAAACCATCATTCTCCAGTCCGTAAAGAACTCCATAAACTGTCCCAGAGCTCAGTAACATTCCAAACTTCTCGTTAATTTCCATCATTATTTTGTAGCCTGTCAAATCGCCCTTCTTCTTGGCGTTTCTAAGCAATAAAACACCCAAGAAACTCTTGATCATTTTCTCCCGAAAATCCCTGACTATTTTTCGTTTTTCGTCCATGCCAACCATCATTTTCGTATCTAATCGTTCCGAATAAAAGATTTGCTACGATCCGAGGTGACGAGATCTATTGCCTGGCCTTTTATGGTTGAGTATCGGTGCTCGTTAGGTCTTCACAGCCTGCTAGTCATTCAGTAGTCTCGTTCCGCTAGGGATTCGAGTCATACTTGCTTCGCGCGAAATCTGTCATCAAAGCCGTGAAGTCTGAAGATGGCTCCAATAGGCTTTTCTATTACTGAACGCTGTATTACGGCAACAAGATGAAATGGTCAGGGATGCAATGACTGGGACGCCAAGCGAAACCGCCGAGGCACCGTTCGTCCAGCAAAACGATTTCGAGAACATAACCCAGATGGTTCACGCAGAGTTCCAGGTAGAAGAAGCTTTGATGGAACACAATATTCCAACGTATTATCTGAAACAGCCACAAGAAACAAAGCAACCATTTCTTAAACTGCTGAAGACCCTGGAAAAAGTCAATATGCTAGCACTTCTTCGAAAAGCTGATCGTAGACTGGTCCTAAGAATCATTCCAAAGCCGTCAGTGAAGCCTAGCAACATTCTAGTCAACTGGGTTCTCTTCTTCGCGACAATCGTAACGACCTTCGTTACGGGCTATATGATGTCTCCAGAATCGGTTAGCCCCTTCATTGGCGGCGCGACTTTCACGATAGCTATGCTGGCAGTTCTTGGCACTCATGAAATGGGCCACAAGATAACAGCAAACAAAAAGGGAATAGCTGCTACCCCCCCTTATTTTGTGCCAGGTCCACCACCATTCGGAACTTTCGGCGCTGTAATAATGCAAAAATCACTTCCTCCGAACAAGGACGCGTTATTTGATGTCGGCGCCTCTGGTCCTATTGCAGGCTTCATCATAGCAACCATAGTCAGCATCATAGGATTAGCGCTATTGGTTCCTTCTCTCCCACCCGAAGGCGCTGCCGAAGTCCAAATACCGTTGATTTGGACGTTTCTAGTGCCTTTCCTGCACAGCCTGAACATTTTGCCTCAGGCCGCCGCAGGCCAAGTTCTACTTTTCCATCCCGTGACGTTTGCAGGATGGGTCGGAATGGTCGTTACCCTGCTTAACTTGCTGCCTGCCGCTATGCTTGACGGCGGTCACGTAGCACGGTCAACCATCGGCGAAAAACCTAGAATCATTTTGACGGCACTTTCCATTGCGTTCCTCTTCATAGAAGGATTCTATCCAATGGCCATTCTCGTCCTGTTCATGTCAATGTACAGGCATCCTGGCGCACTAGATGACGTATCCAACTTGTCCACCGGTAGAAAGCTCCTTGCTATCGGTTTGATAGCAATCTTCGTTCTGTGCATATTCTACTAACCATTTGACATAAAGTACCGTTATTCGCGTCTTTGCTCGCTAGTTGAGCTGCCTTCAATTGGAACGATGTTTTCTGCTGCTTCAAAACATATAGGATATGTGAGGCCAGCAACGTGGGAGTTGGGGCTATTCTCATGCGTCGAGTTTCAATGATCGATCTCGCGTGTGTCCTTTTGTAGTATGGCTTCTTTCTCCATAAGGCGTACCTGAAACAAATAGACGATTTGGATCATTGCTTAGTCAAGGAGCATGTTATGGGGCTCTAGGCTTCTGGCTGTGATAGGAAGCCTACAAGTCTGATCGTGCTTCCACACTTCTTACAAGTTAATACCAATTCGGCGAGTGCGTCATCCTTAACCTTAGTGTTCACAACTTGGTAGGTTTCATCTGTTTCATCGTCAGGAGATATGAGGGTTCCACATTTTGGGCATGTAAAGGCCCCATCTCCATCTATCTTCGTCAGGTCTATCGTATAAGTCGGACTTCTTTTGATCGTGGGTTTCTTCATCATTCTTGTTACACCTTTTTCATTTTGTTTTGGTTGCTGTCCATGGTTAGTCGTGGAATATAATAACGATTATGAATCTGAAATCCATATCTTAGGTATGTTTGCAGTAGCAAAGCGCGCATGCTTGTTCCGAAATTAGCCTAAGATGGTTTTTATTCGCCCTTCATGATCTAGGGACGGCTTTGGGCTTCGTATCTGTTCTTGATTTCTTTGGGGATTTTGTCTTCCTCGAACGCAGGAGAAACGGGTAGACCGGAATTAAAACCATTTTTGACCATTTTAGGAACACGCATGCGCGCTATTCCTAGAGAGATGTCAAGTCACTTGAATAATATAACAGAGGCAATGCTAGTAGCACCGTGTTCTTTCTTCTCGGCGTGAGGACATACTCAACTCTCAGCGGCGGCCCTGTTTTCACGGTTCTATCAGTGTATCCGTGTCTGTTGAGGCTTTCCAGCTTATCTGAAAGTGTGCGGGAGTTTGCCCCAATAGCTCTCTTCAGTTCGCTGAAACTGATCACGTTCTTTAGGAATGGTGTATAGCGTATTTCGAGGTTCCAAATCTGGGATAGCAGGTTGGGCCGTTGCTCGAGGCTTTGCATGCCCTTTTTCAAGTCTTCTAGACTTATTTCTTCTTTTTAGATTATGTGTTGGAGGGTTTCTTCAATTCCCTTCAATATACGGTTCATACGGACTTCTACGAGCTTGCGAAGCTCACTCTCAAGCGTCAGCTGCGAACCCATCGATCTAAACTAGGTGCAAGGGAGCATACTTCACAATTTATAAGGGTTAACTTATGCAACAAAGTATAAGGAGTATATCGTCTAACTGCGGATGGTAGTAGTTTGAAGTTTGATGTAATCGTCGTTGGGGCTGGTACGGCAGGATGTCTAGCTGCAAAGACTGTCGCTGAAGCTGGGCTAAAAGTCTGCCTGGTGGAGACGAAGAGAAGAGAGGAAATTGGGGAGAAGATATGCGGAGACGCTCTGGGTGAGCATCACCTCAAGACGATAGGATTAGAGAAGCCCCAGGGTGGTGAACTGGACAAGAGAATAGCCGGAATTAGAATCTATTCGCCAGACTTGGAAACCGTTTTCACTGTTGAACATGAAGATTTCGTTGGTCATTTATTGAACCGACGTCCTTTTGGCCAGTGGCTACTGAGAAAGGCGTTGGATCAAGGTACCGTTCTTCTTGGTGAGACACAGTGTCTGAACCCGATATTCGAGAGGGATTTCGTGTGCGGAGTCACGGCAAAAAACCTGAAGACGGGTGAGAACATCCGATTAGAGAGCAAGATAGTTGCTGATGCCAGCGGCTTTCTCGGTGTGATCAGGCGAAAGCTTCCATCGAAAATGGGTGTGGAGAGAGAAATCGCAAACGAGGATGTTGAGGTCTGCTACCGTGAAATCAGGCAGCTCAAACAGGAAACCAATGAGTCAAGCTATTGTGAAATCTATCTCAACCAGAAAGTCACTCCAGGCGGATACACGTGGATCTTTCCCAAAAGTGGAGCGAAAGTCAATGCAGGTTTGGGGGTTTGCATGAGAAGCGAGTTTCCCAAACCGAAAGACCGATTCTACGAGCACGTATTAACTAAGCCGCTTTTTGAGGGCTCACTGCTCCTGAATGGAGGCTCTTGGTATGATCCCACGCGCAGACCCTTAGACAACATGGTTGGCGACGGTGTTGTCATTCTAGGGGATGCTGCATGCCTAGTAAACCCGATTCATGGCGGAGGAATAGGCCCATCTATGCTTAGCGGCTTCTTAGCCGGCAAAACGATGATTGAAAGCTTGGAAAAAGGCGATGCGAGCCGAAAATCCCTTTGGTCTTACAATCATAGCTACGTCAAGATGTATGGAGGGAAACAGGCTGGACTGGACGTTTTTCGCATGCTACTCATTATGAGTCGTGATGAGGATCTGAATTATGGAATGAACTACAAGCTCCTAACAGAAGACGACGTTTTGAAAGCAGGCTTAGGTGAGGATTTCCATCTGAAAGTAACTGAAACTGTCAAACGCGTCTTTAGAGGCCTGAGGAGGGCAAGGTTCCTGAACAAACTCAGATTTGCCGTAAGCATGATGAAACAGGTTAGGGCCCACTACAAAGACTATCCAGAGACTCCAGACAGCTTCGAAAAATGGAGAATCGAAACAGAGAACCTGTTCAAGCATGCTAAGACTAAGATTGAGAAATAGGCTATTCCTCGTTGGATCATGGACTAATTGGAGTATAGAAGTGCGTCTGTTATGCGCGTTGCTGTTCTGGCGACTGGTGGAAAGGATTCTGTTCTGGCTCTGCATCACGTCCTAAGTGAAGGCCACAAGGTGGAATGTCTTGTAAGCATGGTGCCAACTCGGGAAGACAGCTGGATGTTCCATTACCCCAACATCAGCCTTGTGGATCTGCTTTCAGAAGCTGTTGGAATCCAAATTGTGAAAGCCATCACTTCCGGAACGAAGGAGGAAGAGGTCCAGGACCTCAAGCGCTTGGTCGAAACACTTGATGTAGACGGCCTAGTCTCCGGCGCGATAGCCTCCAGCTATCAAAAGACGAGGATCGAAGGAATCTGCAAGCAGCTAGGCCTCAGTTGCATGACGCCTCTTTGGCAAACGAATCCTCATGAGGTTCTGAAAGAGATTTTGAGCCTTAAATTTGAAGTTATCATAACAGCAACTTTCGCGTACGGTTTCAGCATTGAGTGGCTTGGAAGAAGACTAGACGAAGGCACAGTCGCATCTCTCAAAGAGCTCAATAGGCAATACGGTGTTTCACTTGTCGGCGAAGGCGGCGAATACGAGACCCTAGTGCTTGACGCGCCGCTCTTCAGGAAGAGAATCAGAGTGATCAAGGCAGAAAGAGTATGGCGAAATCAGGGCGGGATTTTCCTTATCACTGAGGCTGAATTGGAGAACAAATAGCAGTTAGCCGGCTCACTGGAAAAGTTTATCTTAATGCTTGATGCTATGAGTTAAGCTACTGGCGGATCAAGCGTCCGCTGGGATGTGGCCGTGTAGGCTGAACCATAAACTAATGGAGTGGAACAAGAGGATGGCATACAAGTACATAGCTGAAGCATGGGCTAAGCCAGCGAAATCTTACGTTGATAAGCTCATGCATCAAAGGCTGATAGAATGGCGAAAGCAATCTGCGGTAATGCGAATAGATAAGCCAACGCGTTTGGATAGAGCGAGAAAGCTGGGATACAAGGCAAAGCAAGGTTTTGTGGTTGCGCGTGCCCGTGTTAGAAGGGGCGGATTGAGGAAGCAGCGTCCTAGGTCTGGAAGAAGACCAAAAAGGATGGGCGTTAAGAAGTTTAAGCCATCTAAGAGCTTGAGGCTTATCGGGGAAGAGAGAACTGCAAGGAAGTTTCCGAATCTTGAGGTTCTGAATTCATATTGGGTTGGCGAGGATGGGCGTTCCAAATGGTTCGAAGTGATTATGGTTGACCCTAGCCATCCAGTGATCAAGGCAGACTCCAACATAAACTGGATATGTCAGAAACAGCATCACAGACGGGTTTTCAGGAGCCTAACTAGTGCTGGCAAGAAGGTCAGAAGCTTGAGAAGGAGAGGACGGGGCGCAGAGAAATTCAGGCCAAGCGGGAAGAGAAAGAAGGGAGAAGCTTAGCACATGTCAAAGATCAGACCAAAAGTCTTCAAAAAGGGCGGGAAGCAACGCTTCGGAAAAGGCTTTAGCAGAGAAGAACTGAAAAAGGCTGGCCTTAATGCTAAAGATGCGCTAAGGTATGGCATCTTCATAGACTTGAGGCGGAAGACCTTGCATGAAGAAAACGTTGAATCTCTTAGAGCTTTTCTGGGAAGTAGGAAGGCTGCGGCTAAGTCTAAGGGAAAATCTAAGAGCTAGATCCGTCCATATTCTGTACCGTGATGCGGCTTGTCTTCTAAGCTTCCAATCGCCTATATCGACATTAGAGCTTTTGCTCATGCAACCGAGGACGCGGACAAGGTGCTGATGGCCCTATGCAACATGCTGCCCAAGGAGCTGATTGACACAGTCACGTTCGAGAGGAAGGATCTGGCAGGTCACCATAGAAATCCGATAGTTCTTTTCGAAACGAGAATCAAGGATAGGAAAGCGGCTCAAGCAGTGTTCCAGAAAATATCCTCTGGTTTGAGCATAATGGACAAAGAGATCTTAAGTTGCGGCATTCAACAACACTTGGAGAAAGGAAATCTGTACATCAGACTTGACAAGCAAGCTGCCTACCTACGCGAATTCAAACTTGACCCCACAGACCCGCTGCATCTCAGGATACATTTCAGAAAGCATCAACCTGAAGAAGTGATAGAAATCTGTCGAGGATTCGGGTTGCTTCCATGAGAAGACTATATGCAGACCTACACCTGTGCCCTAATCCCCAAGATTCCAGACAAGCATCTAATCTGGTCAGGAAGGCTGCTGAACTCGGCTACAGCTTGGTAGCCATAGCTTTCACGCCAGAACACACTCCTACGTTCCAGATTGTTCAGAAGGAATGCAGTGAAGTCAACGTGGACTTGGTTACACGTATTGATCTCAAACCACGGTCTCCAAGTGAGCTGATGCGGTGCCTAAGAAGATTCAGGCGAAGATTCGAGATAATCGCCGTTCTCTGTGAAGCAAAGAACGTTTCGAGACAAGCCGCAAAAGACCGCAGAGTGGATCTTCTCAATTTTCCATCAATCGACTATCGCAGGCGATTCTTCGATTTTGCCGAGGCAGAACTGACCTCTGGCTCCCTAGCCTCACTAGAAATAGATATGAAGCCCATATTCGACTTGAAAGGTCCACCGAGAATAAAACTCATGTCAACCTTACGAAGAGAGGCAGCTTTAGCGAAGGATTTCGACATCCCCATTGTTATCTCAAGCGGAGTCTCAAACGATTTGCATGTGCGAAAACCCATGGAACTGGCCTCGTTGACCTCGCTATTCGACTTGAAGAGAGACTTCGCCCTCGACGCAGTTTCAAAGAATCCTATGGCGATAGTTGTGAGGAATAGGGGAAAGCTCGACTCACGATTTGTTGCCCCAGGGATTCGGGTTGTTCGGAGAGGAAGAGATTGCTGAAGAGAGTGAAGCGCCGCTATCTGGCTCTGGAGCTAGACATGAGTGAGACCTTGGGCCCAGATGAATTCATGAATGCGGTCTGGGGCGCTGTCACAGAGCTATACGGTGAGTATGGCGCAAGTCGGGCAGGGTTGACCATGATCAACTATGATACTGAACGGAAGGTCGCTACCATCCGCGTTCTGAACGCAGCCCTTGACATGATTCGAGCAGCCTTGGCTTCCATAACAAAGATAGGAGAAAAACATGTTGCCGTGCACGTTCTAGCGGTTTCCGGCACGCTAAAGGCACTGAATGGAAATTAGAAAAGAAAATCGCGCGCCGAGAACAATATGCGATGAAGAAGGCAACTGCGTTGAAGGAACTTGCTAGCAACAAGCCAGAAGATCTGGCAGAAAAAGCAACAAGAGATTCAAGACTGCTTCTCGAGTTTGCTGGGATATCTTCTTCAAACTCGAAATTGAGGATCAATTCTGCGAAGATTCTGTCTCTCATAGGTAGAAAGAATCCTCAGAAACTGTACTAGAGCGCGCGCATTTTGAACATATCCAGATTCCCTGACAAGCTTCACATAGCCCGCTCGCAAACTGCAATTAACGTTAGACTTCTAGGTGTGCATTTTCAAGGCTTAGGCTGGAGTTCTCATGAGGGAAATGTTAGGGGGAGAAAGGAGAAAAAAGAGCGATGACTGCTTTCCCAACATTCCCCAATACTTACATAAATACATATGAAACAACGTACTTTTAATTCTGTCTCCTGGCACAATCATTCCAGTTCTTGAAACACATACCTCCTTGCATTGCCTCTTGATTCTGATGGTTAAAATGGAGAATAGAGTTCCATGCACACGCCCTCTAAATGCTATTGAGCGATGTCTGCCAACATAAGGGATTTGACAGGATCTATCTATTCCAGGTTGCACTCTATAGCTTGGGTGCTTAAGCCTTCTTGCTGTGCCTTGATTAACGTATCAGCGTACCCTAGCTTTTTCGTGCGCCATAAAATGGAGAATACCTTATTCATGTGAGGGAATCTTCTGTGGTGTGGGGATTACATTGCCGTCCCATCGTGATTGCGGCCTTGTCTGCAACTATCTTTGGTTTTCAGTCATTTCTGTTCCTATTTTGGTGGAAATATGCGCGTTTTTGGATTAAAAAGCTTCTCTTTGGCACGCGCTCTCTATATGTGGGAACTATAAGCTTGAAAATGGGGAAAAGCCTAAAATCTGGATAGCACACGCACTATAATGAGATCAAGATCAGGCAGCGTCAGCTTAATGAGACAAAGAAGGAGATCTGGAAGACCGCGAGAATGGGTTCTGAATGAAGAAATCATCGAAACGCATGGACTATTGGCTTTGCTGAAAACACGGAATCCTGGGGCACACTGGTCCGATATCGAAGGCATGTTGAAAACCCAACTGGAGCAAATGGGAAGAAAGAATCTTCTATCAAAACTGGGCAAGCTCTTGGGGCTCATAAAGCAAGTCATTCCAATACCTCCAAGGTGCATCTGTGGAAGCAGGGTTTACTCCTACACATACAGGAAAGTGGAAAACGAGGAAGAGCATTATTGGGAAATCCTTGCCAGATGCGTAAATCCAAATTGTCGCTATATGCGAAAATACTTGCCCTCAGCAAGCTACACATGGTCGCGCCCCAGATCAATCATTAGAGAACTTGAAAAGATGCCAACTTTCTACGAGCTGGATGGTCAGAGAGTAGAAGGAGAGAAACAGTAATTGTGTACTGTATTATTGAGAAAGAGCGCTGATTTTATAGTCTGGATCCATGAAGATGCGCTATTTGATTCGAGCAACGACTTCGATTTTTGGGCTGCATCTATCATTAGAGAAGGATATCCAAAGTCGGGCATTTGGTTAGGATTCCGTGAGGCGCTTGCCTTTCTCGGGCGTTTGGGGTTAGTAATCCTCACATTATGCACACGATAACGATAAGCTTCGTAGCCATAGCCATATGGTATTAGTGGTGGTTCTGGCTTATTGGAGTGATACTTTCCATAGTGATGGTTGTGACCTACTTTTCACGGAAGAGGCGAACAAGGAGGACTTCTAGTTCGCACTGATTATCGCTAAGCACCAAACTTATGACATTGAGCTTGCCCTCGCATGCCCTCGGGTGCAAGCGCAAATGAACAACAAACGAAATGTTGTGCTATATCCAGACAAGGCCCTAGTTGAGAAGACGCGTAATCTCAGCTCCAATCTAGGCAAAACCTTCGAAAACCACTTAAAACACCTAATAACCCAATTCTCAACAACCTAAACACGAAAAAGCTTCAACAAGAGTCTCTTTGAAAGCATTAAAACAGCTCTTTTGAGCAACAAAACCCTTAACAAACTCAGAACTATCCAACGAACAGCTCCTTGCCCAGTGCTTGAGTCTCTTGCCAACCGCTTCAACAGTGGAATCAGCATAAGCCTTCTTCTTCATGAACCATGACGTCGCAAACACTTTATCTGTGGGGGACGCTGCCACAGTGTGGGGGATGATGTCGCCGTCCCAGTCTGATTTATGCAGATGAAGAACTTATGACGGACAGACCCCAAAACTCGTGACCTACAACTAGTAACGGTTCTCACTTCTTCTCTTCCGTTTCTCTCTAATCATCAAGCCCAGGATTGCTCCTGTTATGAAGCCGCCTATGTGAGCGGAGTATGCAACTCCGCCTGAAACGTCAAAGATGCCGTAGAACCATTGCATCAAGAACCAGACTCCCAGAAATACGACTGCAGGTAAAGGTAATGCGAAGTAGAAGACCAAAGTGACAATCCTGGCTCTCGGGTAAAGCACAAGGTAGGCTCCTAGGACCCCAGAGATCGCTCCCGATGCACCTAGGACGCCTATAGTGAGATCCGATGAGAGTGCAAGGCCAAATAGGCTGTTCATCAAAGGTGCAAGCATAATACTTGCTGTGTAGGCGAAAGTTGCTGCAAGCCCACAAGCAATATAAACAAAGAAGTAGCCAATGTGGCCAAACGCATCTTCGATGTTGTCACCAAAAATGTATAAGAACAGCATGTTCCCGAGTAGATGCAGCCATCCTGCATGCATGAACATTGAAGTAAAGATCGTGCAGAGGTTCTGACCGACCAGAAAGTCCGCTGGAACCATCACGAACCTGTCATAATTCTCTGCTGCGAATGCTTCGCCTAGGAGGATGCCTTGGCTTGAGAGCCAGAAAACAGTGAATACGATTATGTTTGAGATCAACAAGATTCG
>CAZDNV010000058.1:0-11624 GCA_964506875.1 uncultured Candidatus Bathyarchaeia archaeon | reverse complement strand
CTTTTCCTGACGGGCTTTTCATGCTGTCATTGTACGCCTATGACAAAAGCTTTGCAGGTCGCCCGAACCAAACGATATACATGACAGACATGACAGGGAATGTGCTAGCTTCGGCAATAATGGAAGACCTGGAATTCGACGGAGGCATCTACATGCAATTCGTCGTATGTGGCCCGACCACAATAACGGTGCAGGTCAAGAAGGGCCCACAATCAATCAACGCAGTACTCTCAGGAATATTCATAGACAAATTCAGTACTGGCGTTTCTCAGGATCAGACCTACGAGTCTCCTGTCTACGTGAAGAACACTGGATCGCAGGGTCTCTACATCACTTATACGCCTAAGAGTGTCACTTTTCACGATGGGCAATCACTGTTCTTGATTGACTGCTTTGTAGTGGAAGAGGGGCTGCCTTGCCAAATGACGAATGTGGGTCCTATACAGCTTCCTGAGAAGAATCCCGCGTGTCCTATGCAAGGGTTTTTCCTGAATCCAGGGAAGGTTATAAAGGTCATCATCGAGTTCCACGTTGACTCCTTGGTTTCCGGCAGCTCATACGATTGGTCTTTCATGTTTGAAGGAGCCACAGGCGATCCTGTCGCGTCTGGAAACTGAGTCCAAGAACTAATGCAAGAATCTTTTTCGAAAGCCCCCATACCATACGCGGCGGGATAGTTTCATATAGACAAGAACTCTTTGCATCCACCAAATCCAATGTCTCACTGAGAACAAGTGCTCAATCACAAACATTGAGTCACAGGCTCTGAAAGAATCTTTGGGCCGGCTGTTCAGCGTGCAGATCATCCCCCAACCTCGTTTTCATAAACCGAGTGATAAGCAGCAGCAAACAACCAGCAAATGACGTCAGAAAACTGGCTTCACCGTTGGATGCAGGCACTCGCGATGCTACCTCGTCGTAGGCTTATATCCCACAATTTCAAAGAAATGAGTGGCTGAACTCCCAAAATGGCAACCCACAGCGCCAAAAGAGTGCTAATAACAGGTGGAGCAGGCTTCATCGGAAGCCACCTAGTAGACACGCTAATGACAAACGGGCTCAACGTCTGTGTCCTCGATAATCTTTCAACAGGAAAACTCGAAAACATCAAGAAGTGGCGTAAACACAAGAAACTAACCTTTCTCAACTGGGATCTGCTAAACATCTCAGACCTCTCAAGAAAACTACAAAGCCGTTATGAAACCATTTTTCACCTAGCTGCAAACCCAGAAGTCAGAGTAGGCTCCACAAACCCAGACCTGCACTTTCAACAGAACGTGATTGCCACCCAAGAGCTACTAGAATACGTAAGGAAAACTCAAGATGACCACACGCTAGTCTTCGCTTCAACATCAACGGTTTACGGGGAACCCTCAAGGATTCCAACTTTGGAAGACTATTCGCCATTGAGTCCAATATCCGTATATGGAGCGACCAAACTTGCGAGCGAAGCCCTCATCACGGCTTACGCGTCTACATATGGCTTCAAAGCCATAATCTACCGTCTTGCCAACATCATCGGTCCAAGAAGCCAACACGGGGTAATCCACGACTTCATCCAAAAACTCAAAAACAACCCAAAAAAACTCGAAATACTAGGCGACGGAACCCAAAACAAATCCTACCTCTACATAACCGACTGCATCAAAGCCATACTACTGGGACTTGAAAAGCCAACAGGTCCTCTTGAAGTCTATAACATAGGATCTGAAGACCAGATCAATGTCAAGGAAATAGCTAAAGCAGTAATAGAAGAAATGAAACTCAAAAACGTCAAGCTTGTCTACGCGGGCGGCATAGAAGGCGGCAGAGGCTGGAAAGGCGACGTAAAAAACATGCTCCTAGACATAGGAAAGCTGAAGTCCAAAGGCTGGAAACCCCAATACAATAGCATGCAGGCCGTCAAGAAAACAGCAAAACAACTAATGGCAGAGAGAGAACCTAGTCGGGACTAGACATTTCTAGAAACCTACGCGAGCGTTCTCAATTGTGATCAGGTTCCATAATCCTGGACAAAGAATTCGTTTCGAAGACATTCTGAGCAAAAAGTAGATTTATATGCGTGAACAATAAAGGTTCAAGAAAAGCCCTGGTAGTATAGTCCGGTCACAGCGATACGTTCCTTTCCGTTGCCGGAATAGTATATGCGGCTGTCGCCCGCAGGACCCGGGTCCAAATCCCGGCCAGGGCGCCAACGATAACTTCAAATCCCGACTGATTCTTAACATGCTTTTGGAGAGAAGACGTGTCGATCTATCGTTATGAGAGGCATGTTTGGCTTGCCCTCAATGGGAAGGATGGAATCAAGTCTTCAGAACAGATCTTGCCAGCGAACAAGAAGAGGCTCCTGGAATATGCCAAGTACCTTGAAGCTTCCAGGAAGAGTCTGCCGCGCCAGGACAAACTGCTGAGAACAGTCAAAATATTCGCGTCCTTGCTGGGGCCTATTCCTTTCAAGAAGGCAACCAAGAAAGACGTGGTTGAGGTCTTAGCGAAGTATGGTGAAGGCCTTCGCAGAACGGTGCCTGGAGGCGGATCACTTCACGCAACCTCAGACTTCCAGAAGATTGTCAAGCAATTTTACGTATGGGTCTATGTGCGCGCTATCTGAGTGGAGAAGACTACATAGAGTCTCTTGTTTTGCATTGGCTTTTCCTAGGAGCGTTTCTTTGCACCGAATTCGCCGTTTCTAATTGCTTGGAAAACTTGACTAACACTCCTAAAGAAGTGTGAAGGAATGGTCACCAATGCTCTAGTCAAAGCAAGAGCGAAATCGGTGTGTTCAGCCGTTCCACCCTGCAAGACGTCTGCCCAAAGATATGGACGGTATCTTGCAAGGCTGGAAGCCGCGAAAACAAGGATATAGTCTTTGAAAAAATTGGATGGAGAGTAGGTAAGGTCAATAAAATGGGTAAAAAAACGCTTTCCAATTAACTCCATATTTTTTGTCTCATCAAAAGCCTTCGCATCAAAAGCTAGGAGCTGCTTTAGCGAAATGCATTCAGAGCCTTTGAATAGAAAGTGGTTGTTCGCAACAAAAGCGATTTCTTCTTTCTCCATTATCGGTAGGAAAGGAGAAAAGGCCAAACAGGCGCCCAGAAGTACTCCAGTATCAATGAATCTCTGAAAGATCGTTCTGTTGCTCTTAATTACTTTAATCTCTGTGTCCAGAAGTTTATCCGACCATTTGGAAATGAATACTCCATGAGAAGTGGCATGTTCAGGAGTCCACTTGAAAAACGTATAGTTGAAGAATGAAATGAAGCAGTGTATAGAGTAATGGTACAGGACAGGAGCCACCATGTCACTTGTCCGAGAAGCTATCTTCCACAGTTCAATGGCATTTTTCAAAAGCGCAACATTCTGCGAAGCCACTTCAGGGTGCTTTCCCGAATACTCAGTCGTTACAACGTCGACGCGGTTTCCGCTCATCTCTGAATATCGTTTTACCACATCGTCAAGAGGAACAAACGTCTTGTTAATCTGACCCTGTAGGGTCTTATAGGGGTGCAGAAGAGTGAGAGTTTCGAAGAGCCTCCAATATTCATCACTTATGAATGAACGCAGCACTGCCATTCCCGTCATGAGCTTCTTGTGGCTGCTCTTAAGCTTTACACACGAGTGTGATATCGAGAGTGTCAATACAAGAAGTCATATTGTTCGTTGGGTGGCTGAAGGCTGTATAGTGCTTCTCGGGTCTTATGACCACATGTGGGGCATGTTTCTCCGATTAGGTGAAGCCTGCCAACAAGAACCAGGTTCTTCAGGTCTCTTTTCACGGTCTTGGCTGGGGCTGATTCTGCTGACGCGTTTGGATGCGCAATTTCCAGACATCTCGCGCCTCAAAAACTGATCCGGTGATGTTGCAAGCTGCCTCTTGAATATGTGCAAGCAATTGGTTCGCTGAACTGGGTAAACATGGAATGCTATCAACCAAAGCCTCTTAGTGGCGCATCCGTGATTTCACATAAAAAGATCGAAAAGATCGTGGACAAGTCCATGGAAAAGGCGAAACGGCAGCCAGGCGAGAAAACTCCTGGAATATTGGCGATCTGTGGGTTCAACCAGCCGACCGCGATTCGTGATGATTTGAGACAGACAATCACAAGGAGACTGTAGAAAACTCAGCGCCCAAGTCTTTGTGGTATCCTAACCGTTTTTCAGGGCATAAAATACAGTGAGAGTGGCGAGAACAGAATGTTAACACCTATTATTTCGGTCGATTTTGTTCCCAACCCAAGCTACTTCGGTCCAGTTAACGTTGATAGCAGTGTAGCGAAGGACGACCCGCGACTGATAAGAGAGACTTTGATAGACATCAGTTCCGAGGATCTCATCTCGAAAAGATTCGGTCAACTTCCTAGAAGAGACGGTGTCACACATCGTGTCACTCAAACCGTTACTACAAGGGCTCGAGAAGAGAAGCTCAAGATAGTCCAAAGACCTGACCCACTGACTCGTGCTGTCATCTACAGCAAGGGCGCCGTTCCTTTGTTTAGAGGGGAAGGGGATATCAATTATCTCTGCGGCCAATGCGGGTCGGCGCTAGCTGAACGTGCTTGGAAATTCTCTTTAAGCAATATTATCGTAGAGTGTCCATTTTGTCATTCATGCAATGAATTTTCTAAACTAGAGAAACGCTTGCTTCCTATCATAAGGTCGGTAGGAGTAGCCCCCAGAGACTATCCTTTCACAGACGTCGTCAAAGTCAAAAGAGGGGTCTGTTTTGAAGGACTGTGAAAATATGATGTGGTTTTCCTGAGCTCGCCTTTGAGGATCAAGATCACCTGAGGTTTGCATTATGTATGTTAAGAATGTCCATACTGACACAAAGATGTCTACAGACTCCTCGCGCATCGCATGAACCATGTTTCGAGATTCGAGGAACAGGCAAAACCTCGGCTAGGGCGCCAATTATTCACTTTACTTGTCATCATATTCAGTCCTTTTCCTCCCGAATCAAGAGGGTCGGATCCATTTGGCTGTCTCAGATTTCCAGACCCCGGGTTTGCTTCTTGATTCATAAGAAGTTGAAACTGAGCGAGGACGGTCAACCCTGCTTCAAGTTGGTTCTTCGTGGGGCTTTCTTTCTTCGTTGGCAATCAGGTTTTTCAGTTTCCTCTCCATCTTCAATTCATAAGCGTGTTCCCTTACGAGTGGAGGTAACCCTTTCTTCATGTATAGCAGGTTGGAGGCTACTATGCGTCTCTCGCCAAGCTTGACCATTACCTTCTCGCCGTCAACGATGTCTTCAAATGGCTCTAATGCTTCCACAATCCAGTTTGCACGGCTCTCAGTCAAAACTCTGACTCGGTGTTTTCCCTTGTAGAACCTGATCTCTCCGCTCATGTCAACTCACGAATAACGTTGCTAAAAGAGAATATAAGATCTACTACTCCCCCGACTACTCTGAGGATAAGCAATTCTCTGAGAGAAGCCTTTAGAAGGTTTCCCAGAAAGGATAAGAACCACTTCAAGCCATGAGTCTGAATGAAGAGAGTTGACATTTTCTCAGCCATCGGCCAGAACCTCTCAGAACACCTGGCTACATGATCTTCTGGGGAACACTGTCATAGGCCAAAATGAAGCTCTTGCCATAACCACAAAGGCCTCAAGAAGCAGCCCATGCGTCATCTGCAAGGGCTCACGGTTACTCTGCGGCAAGACCCGTTGCCCAATAATCGTCAAAGCCAACTGCTTCCTGAGAAGCGTTCCTCTGATGGACAGCGAAGACATAGCAGGGTCCTCTCCCCCAAGCGTCTTCATTGGCCGAATCGGATATCCACACGTCTATGCAGGGCCTCTTGTGCCTCCCGTGCAGGATGATACGAGCCTATATGATATGCCGGAATGCTGGTTTGGCAAATCAATAGACGAGATTGTTGGCTTTCGCTCGCTTCTTATTCGCGGCAAGCACAGGGTTCACGTTCGAAGATTCGCAGAAGCAGGAAGAATAGTTGACAAGACACGAGAGCTTGCCCTAGCAGCCAAACCGGTGGACATGGAACTGATACTGACCAAGAAACCACGTGGCTCGATATTTCTAGATGACGAAGTGCAACCATTTGGGCCTTCTGCACCGATACGTGATCTACATCTCGGCAACACAAAATGGGATCAACACGTCGAAAAGGCCTACACAGACACAGACCTCAGGGCGACGGAAGCAGTGAAAGAGCTATATGCTAGCGGAGTTCTAGTCACGAAAATTCAGAGAGCCTTCAGCGTCGGAGCCTTCGGGCTTGAGCAAAACAGAAGGCTTGTTCCAACACGGTGGAGCATAACCGCGGTAGATGACATACTATCAAAGAACCTGATTCGAAAAGTCAAGGACTATCCGGAAATCAACGAGATCAGGCTCTACGAATCCACGTACTTAGATAACGTTTTTGAAGTTCTCATGATCCCGAACCGCTGGAGCTACGAAGCCATGGAAGCATGGTACCCTGGCACAGTCTGGAATCCCAATGGCAAAAGCGCTGTCATGTTCGGAGACAGTGAAGGCCACGATGGAAGAACAACCTACGCGGAAATAGGCGGATGCTACTACTCCGCACGATTAGCCACATGTGAACAGCTCGTGCGAGAAAGAAGGCAGGCCACAGTCATCGTCCTCCGAGAAGCCCGACCCGGCTACATAATGCCCGTGGGCGTCTGGCACGTAAGAGAAAACGTGAGAAACGCCATGCGACAAAAGCCATACCACTTCAACTCACTTGAAGAAGCCCTGAGAAGAATAGCAACGAGATTCCAAATCCCGCTTCAACAATGGATTAGCAAAAGCGAACTGATAAAAAATGCCCTGTTCCAGAGGCGGATAACAGATTACTTCGTGAAAGACACAAGCTAACCTGCAAATATCGCAAGTTTAAAAAATCAACTCCAACCTATACTAATTATCTGGGGTAAAATTGTCTAAGGAAGCGTCAGAACTGATTTTCCCATTCACTGTTCTCTCAGAAGGCCGCAAAGAACCCTTGAGCAAGGACATGGAGAAAGCAGCCTTATTCTGCTTCGCTGAGTTGGAGAGGAACAAGGGCGGCGGCCTAATCATAAAACAACCCCCTGAAAAAACAGGGTATCTGGCCGAGTTTGGCTATCCATTATGGCTTGCTCCATGGGGAGAGCTGACATTGGTTTTCGACGGCTTAGCCCTCTCTGTTCATGAGGTAGTATTCATGCCTGTGCCGGACATGACAGCCTTCAACGAAAACCTAGAAAGAAGCTCAAGGACCTTGGAAACCTACACTGATTTTCTCTCTGACAACATAAACTACTTTCAACCTTTAAGCAACAAAAAAAGAGATGCGTTCAGCGGGCTTATCACGGAACCAGGCCTGCTTGGCGGAATCAATTCATACCTTATCGAGACTTCCTTACTGACCGACTCACAGCCCCAAATAGTCAAAATGAAACCGACTATTGACGAATCTGCCATTCAGACTTCAACGCAAGGGCTCGACGCCTTGAAAAGCATGTTCCGCGAAGACATAACCCGTCTTTATGCAACGATGAAGCTTCTTAGCAAGACAAGCGGCGACTTCACCAAGGCGATTCGTAGCAAAATGAAAGCTGTCCGAGAGGAGTTCGGCGAACAAATAGCCAAACAAGAAGCTATAGTTAAGCCAAAAGTGGAACGGATACACGAAGAATACGACGACCGAATAAGGCAGCTTGCCAAGAACTCCGAAAAGCAGATTCTTCCGTTGCACAAGGAAAAGGCGAAACTTGAGAAACTTCAAGAGCAAGCAAACAGCAAGATCGAACGCTGCAAGATCGAAGTCAAAACAGCCAAGATGCGCAAGGACAACGTCGCAGAAAGAAAATGGAAAGAGAAACTCGACGAAAACAACAAAGAGTTCTCCCACTTAAGAAAAAGAAGTGAGGAGACCGAAGCCCGAATCAAAGAAGCCGAGCAACAGAAATCGCTTGAGGCTTTCCGGCTAAGATCTGAAACCGAAGCCAAAATCAAAGAAGCCAGAAAAGGCGTGCTGGACCTTGAAGCCTCACGAGACGCGAAAACTCAAATTGACAAGCAGGATATGGACAAGCTAGCCAGCCTGACCACCACGATAGTCGGTCTGATAGACAAGACAGCAAAACAAAGAGAAACTGACCTCTCAGGCCTTGAGAAGCTTGGAATCAAACTGAAACGCAAAACCAACGCTCTAGCTTACGTTCCCTTCTACTTGGCACGCTACCAATCAGAAAAAGGCAGACGTTACCTGCTCTTTCCACCATCCATCGCGAACAATGTCGGCCTCAAAGTTAAGCTGAAAGGGGCACTTGGCAAAGCCAAGATAAGAGAGATTCTCACTCCTAGATTTCAAAACATGACCACACAACTGAACAAGCTTCCAACGTTGCTTGAACAGAACCCATTACTTGCAAGAGAGACAAACGAAGCAGGCGCCAAAGCCGACATACTCAAGGGAAAGCATGATATCGAAGCTCTAAAAGACGGGCTGAGCCAGCTCAAAGCAGAAGGCTGGTTCTCAGAAAAAGAATACGCGGCTTTCAAACGGATCTTGGAATAGCGCGCGCAGGCATTCCGCACATCTTTATCTTGTAGTCCGCCATTGGAGATCCTCGTTTGCTCACCCTTTTCATATTGGCCGCATTGACCATTTGCCTACGAAGGCAAACTAGTTCGGGCACCTACCGTGACTATTCTTTTAAGAAAGTCTAACTTCATAGTTAGCTTAGTGATAGATGTGAAGGAAATACTGAAGAGCTGGGGCAAGGAGCTCTGGATAGCTGAAGAAGCTGAATATGGTGGAAAGATCCTGATCATCAGAGAGAACAAGAGCACTTCTCTCCATTACCACAAGGACAAGAAAGAAACCATCTATTGCTTCAAGGGACTAGTGGACATCGTCCTAACCGATCGAATAGTCACTCTGAAAGAAGGCGAAGACATCACTCTCCTGCCCAGAACGATGCATAGCATAACGGGAAGAAAAGATTCAACCCTGTTCGAGGTATCCACTCCACAATTAGCTGACGTAGTAAGAGTGCAAGAGGACACCAAGAGACCAGGCAGAACTTGAGCGTCCTCAATGCTGCGGTACATAGCGTGCGCTTCGACTATGCCTATTGTACCTATGCTCAGAAGCGAACATGAGTACAGCAGCATGGTCATATCCATCACAGCATTCGAACGACCGCGCAACAAATTCGCCAGATCTGCTATCGGAGATGCCACAGACGTCATGTCTTGCTTGAATTCGTCAGGTCAAGCTTCGCATGAAGATTCTCATCGTGTGATATCGAAGAACTCTGAGAGCTTCTTGGTTTCGGCTTTGCTGAGCACGTCGGCGCATTTCTTTGGATCAAGATACTTGAATTCCAAGCCTAGGGTAGCCAACACTCGTTGAACATCCTTGCCTAGATGTGGTGCTGCAAGTATGCCCCGCACTTCTTTGTTTGTCTTGTCCTTAACAGCTTTTACGTACTTGGCGAGTTGAGAAGCAGCTTCTTTTCCTGCAATTCTGCGTTTTATCTCCACGACCACAAGCTTTCCTCTATCATCGATCCCAAAGACATCCACAAATCCAGGCTTGACCTTCTTCTCGTAACTGATCGGTCTGAATCCATCTTCCAATAGAGAAGGATTCAGCAGGACAGCCTTGTGCATGTCTTCTTCACTTGCATAAAGAGTGAACCCTCCTGCATCCTTTAGAGCTGAAACCGAAACCAAATAGGTCACGTCGAAAACTATCCTAACTGATTCGGCGGGCTTTTGTCTTACGGCAAGGATTTCGAGCTCGCCACTCTTGGCTTGGATATGGAAGATGCATCCGGGAGGTTGCCAGTTGACAGGTTCATAACCGATAGGACGATGGACAAGGAGAGATCCATCCTCCTTGATTATCACGATGCGTTCACCAGGCTCAAGCTTTGATTTCGCCCTGCCAACATAGTGAACTGAGCACCTTCCCACGATGATCAAGGTTTTGTGCTTGGAAACAGCCTCTCTACTTGCCTTCTCTGCCGCAGCAGCATCGGGTCTTTCCAAGATGGTCAGAGGCTTAGTGTGTGACAGTGTTTTCACCAATGGTTTATGAATAGCCAACTACAGATAAGACTTCTGAAGAACTC
Source organism: uncultured Candidatus Bathyarchaeia archaeon (assembly GCA_964506875.1). Lineage (GTDB taxonomy): Archaea > Thermoproteota > Bathyarchaeia > Bathyarchaeales > Bathycorpusculaceae > CAZDNV01. The sequence goes on along the minus strand of CAZDNV010000058.1, from coordinate 1,523 downwards.
CATGAGCCACTGGAACAAGAAACGTGAGGTCATACGAAAGTATGATGCAACGGCAGGTATCTACAACTTTCGATATGCAGAAGAGCAAACCGCCAAGTACTTGGCAGCTCTTGAAAACATCCGAAAAGAGAAGCTTGGGTTTACCTTGGATGCTGGCTGCGGAACTGGGCTCCTTTTTGATCACATCAAAGATCGCGCAGATATGATCATCGGATTGGACATTTCCAGAAGCACCCTGCTCAAAGCCAAAGAACGAGTAGGAAATATCGCCAGGGCGCACTTAATTCGCGCAGACATCGACGTGATGCCTCTGAAGCCTAACCTTTTTGACCACGTTTTTGTGGTGACTGTGATTCAGAACGTGCCAAGGCCAGATAGAACTCTAAGTGAGATCAAGCGAGTCGCGAGACTCAACGCTGTCATCGTGGTCACGGCATTGAAAAAACTCATCCCCAGAAGGTTCTTCGAGAAATTGCTGCTGGACTCTGGCTTGGAAAAGGTTGCTTTTTACGATAGAAACAACTTGAAGTGCTACGTTGCCATATGCGCCAAGAAGCATCATTAAGAACGTCCAATGCTTTGACCAAACTATATATGAAAGCGGATGCAAGCCTATGTCAAAACGGGCTTCGCATCACGAAGATGCGTAACTGGTGGATAACAGATGCCGTTGAAAACCATAAAAAAGGAGACGGCTGAGCACTTAACATTAGAGTGGGTATTGCACATAAAGGATTACAAGCTCGTCCTAGACAGGAAACGCTGTGTAGGCTGCCAAGTTTGCAGTCTAGCTTGCCCCAAAGAAGCCATAAGAATCGATAAGCAACCTAGGATCGGGGAGGACAAGGCAAAGAAAGCAAAAATAGACGTCGACTTGGCGAAATGCAATTTTTGCGGGATATGCGATGTTCTATGCCCCTATGGAGCAATAAGAGTCACGTTAGATGGGCAACACAATCTTCCAGTAGTTGAAAAAGAGAGCTTTCCGCAACTAATCCGCGACCTGAGAGTTGACGCAAGCAAATGCCCAATCGACTGTGTCAAGTGTGAGGAAATGTGCCCGTTGAAGCTGATCAAGGTATCGCATTTTGCGCCAAACGGGACAAGTAGGGAGCATGCAGGCCTTCTCTCTGAACAGAAGAGGGGAACGACCGAGGTCAAAATTGACGTTTTGAAAGAATACTGCCCTTGCTGCAAAGTCTGCGAAGCTAAATGCCCCAAAGGAGTCATACAGGTTCGAAAATTCCTTTATGGAAAGATAACCATTCATGATGAGAAGTGCCCTAAAGGCTGCGAAGACTGCCTTGACGTCTGTCCAATAACTGGTGCGCTCCATCTTTCAGAAAAGGATCAGAAAGTTCACGTAAACGAGATTTTCTGCATCTACTGCGGAGCCTGCAAACTTGTGTGCCCTGTTGAAGCGGCTCTAGATCTCAAGCGAACAAGGATAAGCCACTCACCTATTCGTTCAGGCGCTTGGAACAAAGCACTAGAAAAGCTCGCCTCGCCTACAGAGATAAGCA
>CAZDNV010000057.1:0-11716 GCA_964506875.1 uncultured Candidatus Bathyarchaeia archaeon | reverse complement strand
CCGAAAGGCAACCCTGAAAGCTTGAAGAAGACACTTCGAGGAGTTCACTTTCTCAAACACGTAGGGAAGAAGGATGAGGCGGATGGCGGAACATAGGTTTCTCATGTTTCTAGGATGCGCAATCCCATATCGTGTTGCAGCTTTCGAGACATCCGCTCGAAAGATGCTCGGAGAACTAGGCGTCGAACTAGTTGAAATGCCCGAGTTCAACTGCTGCGGTCTGCCACTGGACCCAGTTAGCCACGAAACAATGCTCATACTAGCAGCGCGAAACCTAGCCCTAGCAGAGCAAAAGGGCTTGAACATTATAACACTGTGCCCAGGCTGTGCTGGAACGCTGAAAAAGGTTAACAAGATGTTGAAGGAAGACAAAGCTCTCCGCGATGAAATAAACCATCACTTGAAAGAGGCGGGATTGGAGTTTAAAGGAACTGTAGACGCGAAGCACCTGATGCAGGTTTTGATTGAGGACGTTGGGCTGGAGAAGATAAAGAACTCTGTTGTCAAGCCTCTTACAAAGCTGAAGGTCGCGGAGCATAACGGTTGCCACATTCTAAGACCGAAAGAGTACATTGGCTTTGACGATCCAGAAGATCCAAAGACGCTTAGAACGTTGATTGAAGCAACTGGTGCAACGTGCCTTGACTACTTGGATGAAACGGAATGTTGCGGAGCACCGAGTGTCGGTGTAAACGACAAGATTGCACTGCAGCTCGCAAGAGACAAGTTGAATCACATTAAGGCGGTTGATGCACAAGCCATGATAACCATTTGCCCATATTGCCACATAATGTATGACACCAACGAGTTGCGCATAGAGAAAATGTTCAATGAAACATACGGAATTCCGGTGATACACTTACCGCAGCTGCTTGGCTTGGCAATGGGCATCAAGCCAGAGGAACTTGGCTTCAACGAACTCCGCGTTGACGCTTCCAAGCTCGTAAAACAAGTAGGTGAGGGTGAAAAGTAGATGCCAAAAGAAAAACTGAAGATAGCCTTCTATTGGGCTGCTAGCTGCGGTGGATGCGAAATCGCTGTGTTGGACATGAACGAGAAGATACTAGATGTGGTAAGCATAGCAGACATAGTATTCTGGCCAGTGGCCATAGACGTCAAATACAAGGATGTCGAAGCGCTGCCTGACAAGTATATTGACATATGCTTTTTCAACGGATCAGTAAGAACTGAAGAACAAGAATACATGGCCAAGCTTCTGAGGCGAAAATCCACAACACTTGTTGCTTTCGGTTCATGTGCACAAGAAGGATGCATACCTGGATTGGCGAATCTTCACGATCGCAAGGAGATTCTCAGCAAGGTCTATCTTGAAAGCAAATCCATTTCGAATCCCAAAGGTGTAATTCCCCAGACAAGATTCGAAGTGAAAGAAGGGGAGCTGAAGCTTCCAGAGTTTTACGACACAGTAAAAACTCTGAATCAGACTGTAGACGTTGACTACTACCTGCCGGGTTGTCCACCTCCAGTCAAGCTGATATTGAACGCCGTAGAAGCTATCGAAAAGAACACCTTACCGCCCAAAGGCTCAGTGCTTGCCCCGTTGAAATCAGTCTGTGATGAATGCCCAAGAAAGAAGGAGAACAAGAAAATCTCCAAGATCTACCGTGTTCATGAAAAGGTTCCAGAACCTGAAAGGTGTCTGCTCGAACAAGGGATAATCTGCATAGGACCAGCGACACGCAGTGGCTGCGGAGCTCAGTGCTTGACGGTTGACATGCCATGCACAGGATGCGGCGGGCCATGTCCCAATTCTCCGGAGCAAGGCGCTGCAATGATTGGCGCGCTAGCCTCGATACTGGGCCTGGAAGGGGAGCAGGATCATTACAGTGATGAGGATGTTGAGAAGCTTATGAGCCAGATAAAAGACCCAGTTGGAACATTCTACATGTATTCCCTGCCTTCATCAATTCTTAGAAGGAAGGCGATGAGAAAATGAAGGAAATCATTATTGACCCGATCACAAGACTTGAAGGACACGGAAACGTTTCAATATTTCTCAATGAAGCTGGCGAAGTAGAAAATGCGTATCTAAAGATCCCTGAACTCAGGGGTTTTGAGAAATTCTGCGTTGGAAGAAGAGCTGAACTCATGCCAATCCTGACAACGAGGATCTGCGGAGTGTGTCCTGTTGCTCACCATATCGCAGCGGTGAAGGCCTTGGACGCAGCATTCAACGTTGAACCGCCATCAGCAGCCAAGAAGCTCAGAGAACTCATGTATGCAGGCTACATTATCTATGATCACACTTTGCACTTCTACTATCTAGGCGGGCCAGACTTCATAGTTGGACCAGATGCTCCTCCAGAGAAGAGAAACATTCTAGGTGTCATTGAAAAGGCAGGCATGGACGTAGCCAAAGAAGTTATCAAGCATAGGGCCTATGGTCAAAAGATAACTGAGATTCTGGGTGGCAAAGCTACGCATCCAGTATGCGGATTGCCTGGAGGCATTTCAAAAGCCTTGAGTGAGGAGAATAAGCGTGAAATCGAAAAGATGGCTGCCTCGTCGCTAGAGTTTGCGAAGCTGACCTTGAAGATATTCCATGACATTGTGTTAGGAAACAGCAAGTACGTAGAAATGATTAAGAGTGATGCATACACGATGAAGACCTATTACATGGGCTTAGTTGACAAGAATAACAAGGTCAACTTTTACGATGGAAGAATTAGAGTAGTCGACCCTAATGGCAATGAGTACTTGAAATTTGAACCCAAAGACTATCTTGCTCACATAGGTGAGCATGTTGAAGAGTGGACCTACTCAAAGTTTCCATTCCTGAAGAAAGTAGGCTGGAAGGGTCAGGTCTATGGCTCAGAGAGCGGAGTCTATCGTGTTGGTCCGCTCGGCAGGCTCAACGCCTCGAGTGGTATGGCTACTCCTCTAGCCCAAGCAGAGCACGAACAGATGTACAAGACCTTAGGCGGTAAACCTGTGCACGGCACTTTGGCCTTCCATTGGGCAAGACTGGTTGAACTGCTTTACGCTACTGAACGGGCGCTAGAGCTTGTTACCGATCCAGAAATAACAAGCACGAATGTGCGCGCGACGCCTGGCGAGCCCGGCGAGGGAGTAGGCGTTGTAGAGGCAGCCAGAGGCACGTTGTTCCATCACTATGTGCTGGACAAAGACGCGCTTGTCAAAGACGTGAACATGATCGTTGCGACAACCAACAACTATCCTGCGATTTGCATGTCAATCCGGGATGCGGCTAAAGGCCTTATCCACAGAGGCAACGTCGACCAAGGAATACTTAACAGAGTCGAGATGGCATTCAGAGCCTATGACCCATGCTTCGGATGCGCAACCCACTATGCAATTGGCCAAATGCCATTGACAATAGAGATCTACAGCCAAGAAAGGAAACTACTCAAAACCCTCCAAAGATAAGCTCTCTGGTTTCTCAGGGCTTTCTCAGATTTAGTGGCGACCTTGATTGTTCAAAGGTAATCATAGTACCCATACAGAGCTAAGAAAATGGCTTGCCAATGCCGAAAGGCTCGTTCTAGCAGGGATTGGGAATCCGATTCGAATGGACGATTTCGTTGGTGTCAAGATAGTTAGCGATCTGAAAGGGCACGTGTCGGACAGGGTGTACCTGATAGAAGCTGAGACCGTTCCAGAGAGCTTCATTCAGCAGATCATAGATTTTCATCCGACCCACGTTCTCCTTATAGATGCCGCAATACTGGGCCTAAAACCTGGCGACTCAAGACTAGTAGACCCTGAACAAATAATAACATTTCCCGCCTTCTCGACACACATGCTTCCACTGAGAATCTTCTGCGAATATCTTCACAAATCCGCAAACTCCAAAATCGCGCTACTACTGATAGAACCCAAGAAGACCGATTTCGGAGAGGGACTAACAAGCGAAGTCAGTGTCTCAGCAAGAAAGATCGTGAAGACATTACTTGAGGCAGATCAAAACTATCTCAGACAAGAGACGTAAGCACTATGTCCGCGGTTGCTCTTGTTGCGCAAACTACTATGAAGACAGCGGCGGCAATAACACAAGGGTCTAGTACGGATGACAAGAAGCATCTTGGGCATGAATTTGGATCTCATTCTTTTGTGCGGCGATATTCGATTTTCTTGGTTTCTGCAACGTATTCCCTTGAGGTCGTTGTTCTCGAGGGATCTGCCTTGCGTGTTGCTCGATTATGCGAAGGCGCAGGTTGCGTGTATGTTGAGAGCCTGGATGACGATATAGGAAACGAGAATGAACAATAGTACGTTGCGGATGGAAAAGAGAATCTTGCCGAAAGGTTCTTCACGACTCACTGATATCCCTCCTAAGCGGTTCGAATGGCTCATGAGTGTGCAACTACTTGATATAAATGATTTATTAATTGCTGATTAATCCTTGCTGTCGTTATCACTATTCCCCATTTTCAATACTGTTTCAAAATCAGATCCGGACTATCTCTCGATTTTTGACTTCCTCTTCATGCCAAAGCCTCTCATCCTAGTTGATCCTTCTCCGACACATTCGTAGGCAGAGTTGGGAGTCTCAATGGTGGGCATTAGGAATTAGGGCAGAATCATTATGGGTTTTCTTCTTTCCGTTAGCCAAAGGCGCATAGGAAAGCAAATTATGTTTTTTGCGTTTCTTTCATTGCTTCTTGGAAGAGCTTCTTTACCACTGTAATTCTTGCTTTTTGTGCTAGTACGTCGCTAGTTACCAGGTCCAGAGCTTCTTCTGGACACCATTTGATGCATTGAGGTTCGCCTTTGTCTTTGCATAGATCGCAAACGTAGACGATCTTGTTCTCAGGGTGTAACATGATCGCTCCGTAGTCGCATGCTTCGATACACCATCCGCAGCCATTGCATTTGTCTTTGTCTACGTTTATCACTCCTGTCTCTTCAGATTGTGTGAGCGCATCTCGCGGGCATGCTGTGACGCATGGTGGGTCTTCGCATAGTCTGCAAGTGACTGCCAGGTTGATCAGCTGATTTATTCTGACAACTCGTATCCGTGATTTCAGTGGATTGAATGCCTTGTCTTTTGTCAGGGAGCAAATGTATTCGCAGATTTGGCATCCGACACACTTGTCTGGATCTGCGGAGATGAATTTTCTGTCGTGAATTTTCACCATTGTTTTATTTCTCCGCTCTCTTCTCAACTATGCTGATTAGGTCTTCCATGCCTAGTTCCTTGAGCTTGCTCTCAGTCGGAACGCCTTCTTTGGTCCATCCTCTTGCTTCGTAGTAATCGTCCAGGAGCAGATCTAGTTCAGCTTGTGTTACGACTGCTCCTTTGGATGGGCCTTCGTCTGGAATCGGTTCGTGCATCACTTTGTATGGTAGTGTATCGTCTTTCCTGCTTAGTCCTTCCCTTATGTTGAATAGTCTAGCCGCATTTTGTATTCTTTCGCCGGCTCGTTTCAGCTCTTCTGGTGCCATTTCATATCCAGTTACAATAGTGTAGAGCTTGGCCATGTCGGGCAATTCCTTGTAATAGGTTCCTCTTGAGAACTTGCAGACGATGAATGAGTCGATGAGATTGTAGATGTCTTCCATGTCTTTGACCATTTTCCCTCTGCCCTTTTCGGCGATTAGTCTGTTCACTTTGCCTTTCACGTCAAAAGCGTAGGCGCCGTGCCTGTTGTGGTCTGCGCCGCGGAAGGAAACCGCGAAACCAAGAGCTGCCGTTTTTAGGCATCTCAGATCATAGCCTGTGGTTTCAACTCCTTTTATGGTTGCAGCGAGCTTCTCGGAGCCTTTTCCGATTTTCCGGGCTGCGACTGCTGCGCCGTCTGCCAAAATGTCTCCTATGCCTTCTCGTTTGCCAATCTTCTCGACAAGTTGGACCATGGCTTCAGCGTTTCCGAATTTTGCATCTATTCCGTCAAGGTCTTTTTGTGTCAGGATTCCTCTTTCGTAGCAGTCCATGGCAAACCCTACTGTGACGCCTGCACTGATAGCATCTATCCCATAGTAATTCGAGAGTGCCATTCCCTTTATTATGGCATCAAGTCGATCTACGCCGCAGTATGGGCCCAATGCCCAAAGAGTCTCATACTCCATTCTTGTGAGGGTATTCTTGTATGGGCCTTCTGCCACAACGCACATGTGTTCACATCGCATTGCGCATGAGCTGCAACCAATGATTCTCGCAACAAACTTGTCGTTTAGTACTTCTCCACTAACCTTTTCTGCTCCCTCAAAGCGTGAGTTGTTATAGTTTCTCGTTGGCATGCACGATAATGAATTGTGTACTAAAACATTTTCAGGTGTACCCAGCGTCCTGTATTTCTGCGTGGCTGGGCCTTTCATTCTCTCATGGAATTCCTTCACGTATTCCATAAAATCATCTAGTCCTGCAACGGTAATGTCATGGGTTCCTCGAACCGCGATTGCTTTTAGGTTCTTTGACCCCATAACGGCTCCTAAGCCTGTCCTTCCACATGCCCTGGTCTTGTCGTTGATGATGCATGCTATTCTGGCAAGTTTTTCTCCTGCAAGACCTATTGATGCGACGCGAATGTAATAGTCGCCAAGTTCCTCTCTGATTGCTTCTTCAGTTTCGCCCGGCGACTTGCCCATCAAGCTTGAGGCGTCCAGAAGCTGAACTGAGTCATCGTCGATCCAGACATAGACTGGTCTTTCTGCCTTACCCTTGATAATTACGCCGTCGTATCCGGCTCTTTTTAATTCGGTCCCAAATGATCCGTGGGCTTTTGCCTCTCCTACTCCGTAACTTTGAGGTGATTTTGAGACAAAAGCATGCCCGTTTCCGCCGGTCGGCCACATCGTGCCTGATATTGGGCCTGTCGTCAAAACTAACGGATTGTCGGGGCTAAAAGGGTCAACATGGGCTTGGGAGTGGTCCAGCCATAAACGTATGCCAAGACCTATTCCTCCGATGTATTTTTTCGCGTAATCCTCATTGAGTGGTTCAACGCTGGTTTTTCCCGTTGACAAGTCTATGTGGAGTATGCGACCGGCATAACCGTGTAACATGCTATCCTTCATGCTCCTGTTTCTTAGGAGATTTTAACGTTTGATATTAATTTATCCCTAGGAACCAAATCATATCCATGAAGTGAAACTGTGGAAATCACATCGTTTTTTTGGGACTTCGCTCTATTCTTAGTTAGGTTCTGGCTATGGTCTAGTCTTCTCCTTCTGTCCGATCCAACGACCTAGATTATCGCTAGGGTTTAGACTACCTATTAGGAATCGTGTTTGCCTTCAGCGCTGTGGGCGAGCGTGCGCAGTCAAGAAATAGGAGAAGGCCTAGATTGCCTCTTTCACGAGTTCGAGAATATCTTTGACAGCAATTTTGTCTTCTACGTCCAGCACTTTCACGGCGTCTTCCAAAGTCGTTACGCAGAAGGGGCATGCCACAGCAATCGTGTCAACTCCCAAATCTAGCGCTTCTTTGATTCTGTTTACGCAAGGTCTTTTTTCTGGCGTGGCTTCTTCTGTCCAGACCCTTCCTGCGCCTCCTCCGCAGCAGAAGCTACTTTTCTTGGTTCTCTTCATTTCAACCACTTCAAGGCCTTTTATCGAATACAGGATCTTTCTTGGCGGATCGTATATGTCATTGCGTTTGCCGAGGAAGCATGGATCATGGTAAGCCACCTTTCTCTTTACAGATTTTGGAAGTTCGAGTTTGCCCTGCGCCAAGGCTTCAGCAATGAATTGTGTATAATGTTGGACATGAAGTCCAGCATCCTTGTATAGTCTGTCGTTCTTGAAAGTGTTGTAGCAGTGCGGAGAAAGCGTGACAATCCTCTGTGCGCTAAAGCTCCTGAAGATGGACAAATTGTGTTGTGCCAGTTCTTCGAAGAGTCCCTTTTCGCCTAGTCTGAGCATATGGTCGCCGCAGCACCACTCCTCAGTGCCCAAAGTTGCGAAATCGACTCCTATCTTACCGAGTATTTGTGCCATGGCTTTGGCGGTTTCTTGGTTTCTAAGATCGTAAGTTGTTGAACAGCATGTGAAAAGCAATACTTCGGCTTGCTTTGCTTCCGGGTAGGTTTTGACCCCGAGACCTTTTGCCCAGTCCATCCTTTTGCTCTGGTGCGTTCCCATCGGGTTGTGGTACTTGTAGACTCTTTCAAGAACGTCTATGACTGTTCTTGGGATGTCCCCTGCTTCCACCAAGAGGCTGTGTTCTTCAACTATTGAGTCAGCGCATCCAACCAGTTTGGGACAGAACACTGTGCATGAGTTGCATTGGGTGCAAAGCCAGACGTTGTCTACCATTGGCTTCAATCGTCCTGGACAACCTTGATCTCTTGAATCAGAAATGAACCTATAGTTGGCAGTTAGTGCCGCGGGCCCAAGGAATCTTTCGTCTATTGCGGCTGGACAGGCTGAATAGCAGATGGAGCATTTTGTGCAAAGCGTCAGATCCCAGTATCTCTTGAGTTCGGCTGGCGTTTGAATGAATTCGTCTGGTTTCTTCAATTCCTCTTCAGGCTTTGTCAGAAAGGTCTTGGCTTTCTTGTACTCGTCAAAGAAGGGCTGGATGTCTACAACCAAGTCCTTTATGACTGGCATGTTTGCTAGGGGTTCGATGAGTAGTGAGTCAGATTCGAGATGCAGCACCTGTGTGTAGCAGGCCAGCATGGGTTTTCCGTTGACGTTGACAGCGCAGCTTCCACATATTCCCATTCTGCATGAATGTCTGAATGTTAGCGTTTCATCGAGGTTGTCTTTTATGTAGAGGAGGGCGTCAAGCAAGGTTGCTCCTTTGCGGATCGGAACCTTGAATGTGGATATGTAGTGTCGCTTGCTATCAGGATCAGACCTGCTTATCTTGAACTCAACGTTCTTTTCAACTCTGTTTGTCATAAATCACGTTCTCCTAGTAGGTCCTGGCAACCGGGGGCCATCTTGTCATGGTAACTGGGATGTACTCAAGCCTCGGTCCATCTTTCGTGTAGTAGGCCAGTGTGTGTCTCAACCAGTTCTGATCGTCACGCTTTGGATAATCGATCCTTGAATGGGCGCCTCTTGACTCTGTTCTTGGAATTGCACCGGCAACTGTGATTTCGGCAACTTCTAACATGAAATCGAGTTGCAGCGCAGAAAGGAATCCAGTATTGAAGGGTTTGCCCTTGTCTTCAACCTTTATGTTTTTGAATCTCTTCTTAAGCTCTCTTATTTCCTTTAAGGCCATTTGCAGCTGGTCGGCCTTCCTGTAAATCCAAGCTTTCTCATACATGGTTCGTCTCATTTCATCTCGAATGGCAGGAACTCTTTCGGTTCCTTCTCTACGGAAAATCTCAGCGACCTTTTTTTCTTCTGCCAAGAGCTTTTCGTTGGGAATCTCGCTCAAGCTTGCCGATTGTGCGTGCTTGGCAGCTTCTTTGCCTGCAACCGCACCGAAAACCAAACACTCAGCCGTTGAATTTGTCCCAAGTCTGTTTGCCCCGTGAACGCTGATGCATGAGCATTCGCCAGCCGCATACAATCCTGAAATGGGGGTTTCCGTGTTTGCGTTTGCTTTGATTCCCCCCATGGAATAATGAGCGGCAGGTCTTATCGGAATAGGCTCTTTAACAGGATCAACGCCGCCAAGCTTTATCGCAACGTCGCGGATTAGCGGCAGTCTCTCGTTTATCTTTTCCTCGCCTAAATGTCTAAGGTCCAAGGCTATGTATGGTCCATAAGGTCCCTGAAGTCCTCTTCCTTCCAAGATCTCGGTCTGCTCTGCTCTCGAAACTACATCTCTAGGTGCAAGCTCGAACTTTTCCGGTGCATACCTTTTCATGAAACGTTCGCCACTAGCATTAATCAGATAGCCTCCTTCACCTCGTGCCCCTTCGGTGATGAGCACTCCTGATGGAACCAGCCCTGTTGGATGAAACTGAACGAATTCCATGTCTTCCAGTGGTGCGCCAGCGCGGTATGCCATCGCCATTCCGTCGCCAGTAGTCGAATGCGAGAACGTTGTGAATTCATAGACGCGTTCGTGTCCCCCGCTTGCGATTATGATGGATTTAGCTCGAAATGCCTGCATTTCACCAGTTTTCATTTCTATGGCTGTCAATCCTATGGCAGTGTTGTCTTTTGTGACTAGTGAGGTCACGAACCATTCGTCGTAGAACTTGACGTTTTGATATGAGATGGCTTTTCCATAGATCGCATGCATTTCGTGGAAGCCTGTCATGTCTGCGGCAAAGCATGCTCTCGCAAAAGTGTGTCCTCCGAATGGGCGCTGATCGATCTTTCCCTCTGCAGTTCGGCTCCACGGGCATCCCCAGTGTTCGGTGAGGACAATCTCTTTTGGCGCTTGCCTAACAAAGAACTCAACGGCGTCTTGGTCTGCTAGAAAGTCGGCTCCTTTAACGGTATCGTAAGCATGCAGATCAAATGAGTCTTTCTCTCGCATCACAGCAGCTGTTCCGCCTTGGGCACATACAGAATGTGAACGTAGAGGGTGATTTTTTGAAAGAACAGCTACGTCAAGTTTTTCGTTGAATTCAGCTGCGGCTACTGCAGCTCTGAGACCAGCTAGTCCAGCGCCAACAATAATCATGTCATGAGTGTATTTCTCCATTAGTTTCACCTATTTGATAGTTTTCCGAAGGTTAGGTAAGTTGCTTAGCCCTGCTTTATAGTTTTTCCGAACCTTCTGAAGAGAAAATCATGTCTGGATATCGCCTTTCTCAGCTGGAAGGCAGGCTCTTACAAGACTTTTATAGTTCTCTATTTATCCTAGCTTGTGAACGTCCCATGTTCAATGCCGAGAGATTCATAGAAGAAAAGATCAGAGAGCTGAGGGACAAGATAAGGGGTAGTGCTGTAGTGGGAGTTTCTGGAGGTGTTGACTCCACAACGGCGGCCATCTTGGTCAACAAGGCTATCGGGGAAGACTTGCGTTGCGTACTCGTTGATACGGGCTACATGCGAAAGAATGAGATAGAAGACAACGAGAGAATGCTGAGAAAGCTGGGTCTGAAGGTAATTGTCGTTGATGCCAAAGAAAGATTCTATGAGAAGCTTAAGGGCATCGTTGACCCCGAGCATAAGAGGAAGGTTATCGGCGAGTTGTTCATTAGAATATTCGAGGAGGTTGCGCAGAAGGAAGGCGCGAAATTCTTCGTTCAAGGTACAATTGCCCCAGACTGGATAGAAAGTGGCGGCGGATTGAGAGATAGAATAAAATCTCATCACAACGTCGGCGGACTGCCTGAGAAGATTGGCTTTGAAATCGTTGAGCCCATTAGAGACTTGTATAAGGACGAGGTCAGGATTGTTGGAAGAACGCTGGGTTTGCCTCAGGAGCTTTATGAGCGGCAGCCGTTTCCTGGGCCTGGTTTGGCTGTTAGAATCATTGGAGAACCGACTCGTGAAAGTGCCAACATCGTTAGAGAGGCTTGTGCCATCGTAGAGGGCGAAATCGAAAAGGCCGTCGCGAATGGCGAAATGAAGCGCCCTTGGCAGTACTTTGCCGTATTGTTACCTTGTAGAACCGTTGGGGTTCACGGCGACGTAAGGGCATATGGCAACATGATTGCGATTCGCGCCGTGGAAAGTCTTGATGGAATGAGCGCTGCATATTCAAAGATACCTCATGGAGTACTCGAGAGAATATCAGTCAGGATCACGAACACCCTGAAGGATTGTGTCAACAGGGTTGTTTATGACGTAACGAACAAGCCCCCGGGGACGATCGAATATGAGTAAGCCAATCAAGGTTCAGGTTGTCGACAATGGGGGCCAGTGGACTCAC
>CAZDNV010000056.1:0-11800 GCA_964506875.1 uncultured Candidatus Bathyarchaeia archaeon | reverse complement strand
GACTCCTCCACTCCATTCTGCTTCCTGCTGAACGATATCACGAACTACGCCATGATGGATGACAAAGGCGGGTCCTGACCCATATGTCGGTGTCTGATTGTTGAGCCGCAGGAAGCTTGCTTGAGCAGTGGCCGTTTTGACTGTTGAGGTTACTATGCCGCCAGCAATGCTCAGGTTTAGTTGTCCATTGGAGAGGCTACTTGGAGGATTGTCATTCTTGAAATACCTATTTTCATATGCGTAAGAAGTCTGCACTGCATTGTCGCTTCCATTCCACCATATTGTGGTAATGTTGGAAACCTTTGGGTTTACTGGGAAAACTAGCATGTTCTTGTTGCTGAAGATGCTGGCGTTGCTAGTTAGCCCTAGAGGCACTCTATAGTTTGATGCCCAGTCTTCGACTTGGAAGGGTACTTCCTGTGGGATACCGTTTATTGTTTGATTTATATGGAGAGCTTTTACAGGCATAGGAGGGATGGGCTTTAGGTCGGTCGTGTTCAGATTTTGTCCCAGCCACCTCAATGTTCCATTTTGAAGCAGCTCTACAGCCAGCGTTTCATTCTGCAGGGAAGAACTGGGCGGGCTCCATGTTAGATTGTAAACGTAGCGATTGAATGATGATGCCACGACTATTATCCCTCTTTGATCTTCTACCTGAACGATATAGCTCCGTGGATCTAGTCCTAATGAAGACATGTCTATTTGATATGCACCGTTCACAAATGCTGGTTCAATGTCTGGGTTGATCAAGCTCCAAGTCAAGTTTGAGCTGACATAGAGATAGAATCGAAAGTTTCGTCTCCCAAGATTGACCAACGGCTCATTCTCATCCTTAGTTATGCTTAGACATGCATTTGTTGTCGAGTTGCGATTGATTGTCTGCACCCCAAGCCTACATGAAGCCTCGTAGGTTATCCCAGAGATCCCGAGACGCGTCAGACTGTATGTCACGTCTAGCGTTCCGCCACTATAGCTCGAGTTTGCATACCAGCATGTGTTCAAGTCGAGGTTAGTGAGGTTCAATGATGTACCCCATTCAGGGTGCATGTTGGCTACATGTTCTAAACCGTCGCGAGTGTAGTTCATTGCAAGTCCCTTCGCATAAGCCATGTTGCCAGTGACTTGAAGTATTGAACCATAATAGCCAACGCTAAAGCCCAAGATCTGTTTTACAGCAAAATTCATTTCATCTACGGCGCTCAGCACTTGAGGTTGATCTTGGACGAGGCTATTACGAAGCGAGGAGTAAGTGATGACGACTGTCGATATCAGGACGACAGCGACGAGCAGAGCTGCTATGATCGAGAATTGGCCTCTGTTGTTCAGTCTTAGCCGCCTCCTAGCTGTCCCAGCTGCAAGACAACAAATCTGGATGTGCCAGTGATCGTATAATTAGAACGATACAGGTTTGGCTTGTAGCAGGAAAGAAGACCAAGCGCTGTCAACCTAATATCCGGAGTCCTGGCTAATCCCAGTGAGAAGAATGAACCTGAAACAGCATGCTTGAAAACGGCACCAGCAATCCATACGCCTACAGGATCAAAGACTAGAGTCACTGGCGTTAGACCGTATGAGCTAGTAGTAATATTGTTCAGAGCCCTAGTAGCAGTCTGGTAGGGCGAAGGATAGATACCATAGTAATTGCAGTAATAGAGAGCATCCGGGGAAAGCGGTACGCTTGCTAACTGAGGATCAGCTGTAGAATCGCCAGTGATCTTGCGATCGTCATAACTGTAGATCGCATTGTTTATGCCTTGCAGAAATGCATTGATCCCTGACTGACCAACCCTTTTCATTCCAAAGATCCCCCACGTGTTGTTAATGGCATTGAATACTGCAGTGTTGCTGACATAGTAAAGTGGATATCCTACGATGCTAGTCCAAGTCCAGTTGAAGCTGCGAGTTTTGTTTCCTAGAACATAGCAGTACTGTGAGTAGGAATAATCTTGCGAAGCATTGTAGTATTCGCTTGGAATCGGCACCGCCTCTCCGCAAGTGTTTATCACCACAGCATTCGTTACGTTTTCATAAGGTGCGCTTGAAATCTTTGTGCCATTCAGTAGCTGGCCGAGTTGTGTCGTGTTCTGAACCATTACGGTAGTGTTGAAGTAAGGTGATAAGAGTCCGTATAGATCTTCGGCGAGGCTTTGAGATGTATAACCCGTGATCCACCAGCCATAGGCGTCGCTGCAGTTCAGAATGTACAGGGTTCTGCTGATGCTCTCGGGGGAGATTCGAAAAGTCACGTTGGCAGATGCAACCAGGTAAGAGGCTGCACTAGAGGCTATGCCTGAACTACCAGCATTTGAAATTGAATTCTTCAGCTTGTAGAGTTCGCCGCTTCCGCTCTGCATTTCATACGATGTCAAGTTGTAGACTATATTCGCGGGCAAACAGGTGGATAGCGCGACTTGCAGTTGTCCCCATGTTGGGTCAGATTCACTTTTGAATACAGTGTTGCTCAAGCTATACTGGGAATCCAGCGTCAGCAGTGTTGTCAAGGCGAGTCTTCTGAGATTCAACGGTGAAACTTGACCTGGGGACGGCAGAACGGCAAAGAAGGAGGCGATTGTAGATGCCCCTAGTAATATGACTATTACAAGTAGTATTTCTATAGTGCGCATCATCTTAGCGGACCACCTGATAACCTTCCAAGCTCCAAAGACAGAGTTTGGCTTGGTAAGCAACGTTGTATATCAAAACCTGGCGGATATCAGCTGCAACCCATTCATTGCCAGAAGGATCGTATCCAAACGTCACTGCCGAAGCTAGGGGGTTTAGGCCCCATGGCATCAGAACGATACCGCCTTCTTGAGTCGAATTCTTCTTGAATGTTATGATGAGAATCCCAGAATCATACGTGGGGATAGCCATTTTTCTATAGGGAGTTCCTCCGCCAATGCTTCCAGTCGAGTTCTCAAGTTGTACCCTTGCAAGCTCGAAATCATCAGTTGTTAGAACGAAAGTCGCGTTGAATACTAATTCTGCAGGGTCGGTCCAAGCGTAGACGCTGTTGCTGTGGGCGACTATTATCTCGCTTCTGTCACTACCGAAGCTCGATATGAAAGGGACAACGTAACTTCCGTTGTAGCTTGCGTGCTCGTAATAACCTACTCCGACAAGTCCACTAAGGTATGTATGCACGACCAAAACGTAAGATCGTTGGGTTCCGTCAAAGCCTGGGAAATCTATGAAGGTTGAGCCTTGGCTGTCCGTCGCGTTGGTGCCATAACCCACGTTGTAGGACGGATACGTAGCTGAGCTTCCAGTGGTGTTGGCTGTGATCAAGCAATAGTTTACATTGGCATTAGCAAACGGAAAGCCAGGTCCTGATGCTTTGACGATTACCCTCAGGGGGTTTGGCTGGGCTTCAGTTATCGTAACGTTTACCGTTGGTGCTATGGTCAGCTGGAAGCCGCACGTGTTGTTTATTCCCAGAAGCCTTGCAACGGTTGAACGATTCACGACTTCAGTGTAAGGCACGAGTATGGAATTCCCAAACCCGATGCTTAAGTTGTTATAGGTCAAACCCGTGTTAGGATAGTGGACTGGTTGTCCTGTCAAAGACTGCAATCGGATGAGTGAGATGGGATTCAGTCTATATTGAGTGAAATCTGGATCCTGCAGCCCGAAGCCAATCAGGCTGACATTGCTTTTTGCCCAATCGGAAGGAATGCCCGGGCTCAGCAGAGTGTTGTCAAGAAGATCGCTGCATCTGGTTGCTAGGTATCTGTGCTGTTGATATAGAATTGCTGTCTGAATGACTTGGTTGAAGAAGCTTATGAAAAGCAGCAGTGCTGCCAGCAATACTGTCAGAGAAACTAGATGGTCTATCGTTGCACCTGCCATGATTTATCCCCTCTGATCAAAGGACAGCCATATCGTTTCGTTCGGAAGTTTTCCAGCCAGTATGCCAGCAGTCTTGGAAGTGCTGATAAAGACTGATTCCAACCACACAGCATTTTGACCCATGAGAGCTGAAGCAGTGACGACCGTTCCAAGGGTCTGGATTTGAAGCGTTATCACTAGCATTCTGCTGGAGTTGCCTGTTGGGTCTAGGGCAGGATCCAATACTTTCCTTAGAACTGCGTTTCCAACGTACGCATAGTTGTCTATTGTTGGTGGGATGTCTGTTCTTTGTGTTACATTGCCAATCGGCGTTGACTTATGGTTCAGCAGGAAGTACATTTGCTGTATAGTGCTTCCAAGATGGCTTGCCACTTCTTGAAGCGCAAGTGTTCTTCGTGACTCTGTCCAGTGGGCCATGATCCAGTTTGCGGCCAACGGAAACAGGAATATTTGCAGGATTAGCATTGGGATCATGATCATGTATTCGATAGTCACGTGGGGCATGGGTCAGACCTTCTGGCAATCATTTAATCTACAACCCTAGGGAAACGCTCACCTCGCCAGTGTAGAACTCGACAACGGAACCGCTTGGAATGGTTGGCGTTATCGTCGTGTTCGTGAATCTGAAGAAGTCTGCGTCAAACCCCAAGCTGGCATTCGGGAAGCCCACAGTTATTCTGATTGTGTTTACGCCTTGAGTTTTCACCGAAACACGGGTTCCAGAAAGTGTCACGGATTGTGAACTGCCTGTTTGATTCTTTGGGACAAGTATCGGCAAATAGAACTTTGTGTAGTTATTGGTCAACCCGGGGCCCGTGGATATTGTTGAGTTCAGTGCCCTAACACATGGAGCAACAACTACTCTCACGTAGCTGCCATCATACATTGGCAGTTTCTCGATTACATAGACATGGCTGACTGGTGCCGAGATACCCCATTGAAGGAAAGAGTCGTCCATGAGCGGCATTATCCGCTCATAATAGTCGTTTCCAATGTTGTACATACTAATAGGTATACTGAACTTGAGAATGCGAGTCGCATAACTGAAATCAGCAACTGGATTGCCATTAGTGTAGACACTATAGTTCAAGAATATCTGTTGAAAGCTGACCTGCCCAAACTTAGCCGCGTAGCGAATCGTCTGGGTGCTTCCGATTATCCAAGCCACGTTGTCGATTTGGAGCCCGACTGTCTGCATGAACTGCTTCATTGCGCCTAGTTCATTTTCTGCCAATCGCGCGTTCAAGTAGTTGTTCGCAAAAAGAACGGTAGTGAGTATCATGACTATTACCGCACTTGTCAGTATAGTCGTCGAAATGGCTGGACTAACACCTTTCTCGTTCGTTGCTAGACAGTGTGCTTCTTCGTCTCTCACTGTTCCCTGTTCTCCTATCCGAATTTTATCAGCATGGGAACCACTTTTGCAGCTACAACCGAGATAATCACCAAGATCGCTGCATGTTTGAAGCCTGCAGCGATTGACTCCTCACTTATCTTGCCGGCTACTATGCCAATGAGGTAGCTGTGGAAAATGCATGACGTCATGAACAATGCTCTCACGGACTCCATGTTTTTAGGGGCCGATCCAGCAGTTCCAAGAGTGCCTGTCGTGAAGCCCAGCATCATGCTTGTTGTCGCCACGAGCAGAAGAGCAGCGAAATAGGGCATCATGATGTAGGGCCGAGTCGCCATCTTCTTCTCTTTCTCAACTTCTTGGGTCAAATGGTTGAATCTTGCCAGTGACTCTATCATTGCAATAGTGCCGCCTCCTACGTCTACTGTTTCAACGAGAAGGAACATGGCGATTTGTGTCATCCAGCTTCGAGTCCTTTTGACAAAATCCATGATTACCTTTTTCAATGGGATACCCCACGAGATCTCAGAGGTTATCTTGCGCAGGTCTTTGCTAAATACGCCGTATTCGCGGTGCGAGAGACTTTCAATGCACTTCTCAGGGGATAAGCCTGTTTTCCTGACCTCCGTCATGTCTCTTAGAAAGCTGTCTATGCCTTGTTCAGTGTTCGTCCTCTTACTTGAGAGTCGGTTGTGCAATACTGCAGCTGGGGCCGTTGCAGCGAACAAAGCTATGGAAAGCGCTATCGGGAGGTCTATGATCGCACCAAAGGGGCTGAAGAAATAGAGGAATGCAAACAGAGCAATTCCTGCCATCCCGCATGCTCCAAAGAGCTTGTATGGACGCATCTCCACAATAGGGGTCTTGGGTTGCATGCTGTGTGCCAAGTAGACGAATACCATTGAAAGCATCGGGCTGAGCACATAAGTGTAGAGGATAATGTTGGAAGTAGATCCGCCTCCAGTACCCACGCCGATGTTCTCCACGCTAAACATGATGTAGAAACAAAGTGACATCATGACATTCACTATGATGAAAGTCTCTAGCAGCATTCCGAGTCTTTCAGCTGCAGCCTTGACTCGTAGCGCCCTTGCTCTGAAGATGTCTTCAGCTTTTCTTTCAAGAAAGTGTCCAATGTCTCCGCCTATGATGACTGTTGAAGCATATCCAGCAAGGAAATCCTTGAAGATATCCAAAGGATTTTTCTTTGCTGCGTTTCCAATCGCTGTCAAGGGATCTACACCAAAGATCTCAACATCCTTCATGATCTCCTTTGCTTCGATTCGCATTGCAGGCAACAACTCAACCGCTGAGAGCCTCTTGAAGCTCGTGTATGGCGCTATCCCTCCGGAGGCCATAACGCTGACGTAGGCAGATGCAAACGGGATCTCCCTCTCAAGAGCACTGGCTCTATCGCTTGCCTTGGAGATAGGTATCAAGATAAACCCTATCATAACGAAGATTGGAAACGGTATCAGAAAAATGATTGGAATGAAGAGATATAGATATACTATTACTATGGACACTACCGTGACGGGAACAGCTAAAGCTGCAACAAGAAACATTAACGAAACATATGTTTCAGGGTATATCTTGATTCTAGCTCTATCAAGATACTCCCTGAACTCGATTACGTGCTTCAGGAAGGATGGCGCTATTCTGCCGAAGATTCGAAAGGACCACGCTTCAAGGACTCTGAGCAATGGCAACTGCCATGACCTCCTCTCTAGCAATGATCTTCTCGTAAATCTGCTTCGGTCTGGAATAGTACTCTGCTATCACAGCTGCCACATCCTTGTAGCTTCTGATACCACGTTCTCGCATCCAGTGCAGAACCTCTTTGCGTCTGCTCATTTCCTCAATTAGCTCTTTCTTGCTTGCGCCTGTGTGTTCAGAAACCGTGGCTAGCTCTACGCTCTTTTCAAACGATTTCGAATACTCATCCTTTGCGGGTTGCCACTTGAAAATCACTCTGTAATCTTCGTAGTCCGCGATTTCATTAACGTTCATCACTCGTCTATGGGCTTTCTTTTCTGTGCCTTTTTCGATGTGAACTCTCTGAATTGACAGAACGATATTCATCAATGGGACGTAGGCAGGTGAGATGTCCATGGGTTTCTGCGTCAGTCTTTTGACTGCTGAGTCCAAGTTTTCTGCGTGCATTGTGCACATGCCACCGTGACCTGTGGCCAAAGCTTGGAAGAGAACATATGCTTCTTGACCCCTTACCTCACCTACGATCAATATGTCTGGACGGTGCCTCATTGAAGTCTTAACGAGATCGAAGAGCGGGACCTCACCGACACTGCTTCCGCCTAATCCATAGCTTTGTCTGGCTATTAGTGAAACCCAGTTTTCATGCGGCAAGTTAAGCTCAGCCGTCTCTTCTATTGTGATTATTTTGCTTCCAGGTTTGATCAGACAAGTCAATGTGTTCAATGCCGTTGTTTTTCCCGCTGCTGTTCCGCCCAAGACCATTATTGATGCCCTATTCTCAAGGCACAACCAGAAGTATGCTACCATCTCTTCTGAGAAGGTGCCTATGTTTATCAAATCTATTATCGAGTAAGGATCTTCTCTGAACTTTCTGATTGTGAAGGCTGTTCCGAATGGTGTGATTTCATGACGATAACATACTGCCAGTCTATGCTTGCCTGGCAACGAAGCGTCTACTATAGGGAAAGCCGAGCTCACGTGCTTTCCTGCCATGTGCACGAGCTTGACAACTATGTTGTCAAGCTCCTCGTCATTCTCAAAACCAATATTTGATTCAATGCTTTCATAGTCTCTGTGCCAAACGTAAACAGGTTTCTTGACTCCGTCGCATGAAATATCCTCAATGTTCGGGTCTCGCATCAAGGCGTCAATTCTGCCGAACCCCACAAGATCCCTCTCTGCATGGTAGATGATCTTGTACCATGAAACATCAGGCAGCCAACCTAAGCTTATTCGGTACTTGTCAACGATTCTCTTGGCTTGTTCCGCAAAGAACCTTCTAGGATCCAAGATTTCTTCTTTTGGAGATTCGATCTCTGCAAGCAGCATGTCCAGAATTCGTTTGTAGACCCCTCTCTCTAGCACGTCAAGCTGCAACTCGTCCAGAATGTACCTGTATTCACCTGTTTTTGGGTTCTGCGCTATTGCTACATGAGCAAAAGGTTCGAGAAGAGGGTATTTTTGTACTATTTTGTAACCTCTTGGCACAGGTCTGGTTGGAGTTAGCGGAACGACTACTTGGCCAGTCTTTTGAAGATTGACCTTTACTCTTATTTTCTTCAGTTTTGCCAATGTTTGGCTTAGGCGCAACTGTGCCATCGAGAGTTCTCCTATTTGTCTAACGAATGACGATCTATTAAATATTACGTCTTACTATATCAGTCACGCTGACCAACCCTTTTCCTCAGACGAAACCACAATGATACCCTTCTTGATCAAAACGACTACTATTGCCACAACCACTATCGGGATCACAATCAGGAGTACCGTCATCATTGGGAAGCCTCCCTCGTGGTTCTCCACTGCCTTAGGAGACACGGTCATCACTGTGCTGTTCTCCCCTTTGATGAACAATCCCTTAGTCACATTCGCGCTGATAATGGTAGAGAATTCTGCAGTAGATTCTGGAGCCATGAAAATGAACGTCGAAATACCATCCGTCCTAGTCAACCCGAGCGTCTCATAGAAGGATCCATTGGCACTCCCCACAGAGACAATCGCGCCAGAGACGGGCTTTCCGTTATAGGTCACATAGACAGAAACGTTTGCACTGCTTCCTGCTTCGACAGATGATGGATTAGCCGTGACTGTAACTGCAACCACACCAGGCTTTATAGTCACAATGACAGTGCAGTTGCGTGGCTCATACCCCAGTTTTGTGAGCATGGCCGAGATGGTCAGATTCGTCTGCTCACTTCCCAATGGGGCCTTGAAGTCGAAAATCACTTTTCCACCTGCATCCGTGAGGTTAGTACTCGAGGAGAAACCGCCACCGCCTGAGGATGATATCGCAACATTCACGTTTTCCAACGGCGCGTCATCGTACGAAGAGCGAATAGTGACGTTCGCGTTCTCTTCCGACACGACTATATCGGGTTCTGCAGTAACATTGGCATCAAATGCTTTCAATTGAACAGGTAACTGCAGCTGTGCTTCTCCGTCAATGTATCCACTCTTGCTTACAGTCGCTTTTACAACCGCATTAAGAGGAGCTGGGATTTCTAGCGCATTGAAGCGAAGCGATACACTTCCGTTTTCCCCTGTTATTGCTGACCATGTCGAATGGGTTCCGCCAACGTTGAAGTCTACGGCAACGTCAGCGTCGGGTACTGGCTCCTCTGCGTAGACGACTGTGACTGTAATGGTCGCATGTTCTCCGGACTTGACTGTGCTAGGCTCCGAGGTTAGCCCGACAGTGAGAGGAGGCAGAACCTGCAAGTCTTGATAGTCGGATCCATCGATATAGCCTCCCTTTGAAGCTGTAGCGACTATTTTGACGTTGACTATTTGGGTGACGTCTGGAGCTACATAGACCGCCCGGAAATACCCGGCTCCATCCGTTACTCCAGACAAAGGCAATATAGACCCTTTGCTCACAGCCGTCAGAGTTACCACTGCATTTCCAATAGGTCCTTCTTCTGACGTAACTTGAATTGTCAGAGGTATCTGTTCTCCTCGGGCTACAGCTGACTTGCTTGCTACCAGATGAACGACTAGGGGAGCTAAGTCAATTCGAACGTTCAATGGGATCATCATCGTGTTATTGCTTGCTACGCCAAAGTCATCGATAACAACCAATGTCGCGCTATAGTTGCCTTCAGCATCATACTTGTGTTGAAACACCGACAACGTAGTCCAACCGCTGCTTTTTCCGTCGCCGAAATCAAGATAATACCAGTTGACCCGTCCATCGTCAGCTGATTTAGTAGCTATGAAAATGACAACTTGATTTGTGGAAATCGAGGTTTTGTCAGCTACTAGGTCTGCTATCGGCGGCTGGTTAATGCGGCTGCTGTTGCTTGTTGAGAACGGAATGAAGACTAGGTCGACGCCGTTTCCACCTATAGCATTTCCTTTTCCCAAGGGGTTCAATGATGGGTGATATGGTCCGCTTTCATCGCCCCAGTAATTGTTTTCCACATTGATTGGGTCACTTGCTGAGACGTCCATGCCTTTAGCGTTGTTATAGATGTCGTTGTGACGAGGTGACTCAATGTTGGTGGCATTCTCACATTCTATTCCAACGTAGTTGTATGCTATCGAGTTTCCAGTGATGTTTGCTTTGACAGGGCCTTTAACTTGGATTCCAACGTTGTTTGTGGATAACGTGTTGTTAAAGACAAGGATATTGAGAATCTGCGACGTCGCATTTGCCTCAAGAAGTATCCCGCACTGCGAATTATAGAAGATGCGATTCCGTTCTATTGTCACCCCTGAGGTTCCTTGATGGATGGATATGCCGTCCAGATTGAACGCAATAGTATTCTCTTTGAGCTGGATATTGTTTTGAGAGGTGATGTCGATGCCGCTTTGAAGATTATTGACTATGGTACAGTTTGCGATTATCGCTTTGGCGTTGTCGCTTGACAAACCGTTCAAAGCATACTCTATGAAGCAATGTTCAAGTAGTGATGTTTCTGCGCCTGTCAGAAGTATCGTGTTCCAGTCTCCTGAGGCTGGTTGCAGTTTGTTTGACGTGAATTTGATTGGTTTTTCTTCTGTTCCTTGCGCGTAGAGTTTTCCTCTGATGGTTAGTGAGAAGTTGCCGCCAAACCTTACTTCAACACCGGGTTCGATGACTAGCGTAGCGTTTGGTTCGACAAACACGTTTCTAACGATGACCAGTGGGCTGTCGACTTGTGTCCAAACAGTGTCCTGAACTATGTAGATATCACTGGTTCTTGGTTCCACAGTCATCAGAACTTGAGTGCTTCCAGGATTATACCACTCTTTTGTAGCGATGGCCGTGATAGTCAATTCTTTCTGCGTTAGCACGCCGTTTGCAACGAACGTAAATGTGGCATTGCCGTTTTGGTCAGTTACACCTGTTTTGGGATCGTAGTCTCCGCCGCCGTTCAAGGACAGGGTGACTCTCGCATTTGAAACAGGCTCTCCTTGATAAGTCACATTGACTTTTATTTGACTTGTTTCTCCGAACCCGACGAAATCCGGCTCTGCCTTCGCATAAACATCCAGTACCTTCGGTTCGACGGCTGTCTGTATCTGAGCTGCTCCACTGGCGTAACCGTTCTTTTCTGCAGTAGCTTTGACCGTCGCGTCGAGCCTGTTTAGCGTAAGAGGCGCAGTGAAAGCTAGAATGGCGTCCCCATTTTCGCCAGTTATTCCGGTTCTTGAAGCTAGACTCCAGTTAGCACTGAGAGATGCATTGACATAGGCTCCTTCAATGTGGAGCCCTTCGAACGTGACGCGAACCTTGACGTATACAGGGTCTCCAGACCTTATCGTGCTCGGATCAGTTGCTATCTGCACTGAGAGCGACGGCATGACCTGCAGGTATTTGCAGTCTGAGCCGTCTGTATGTGTGTCATCATAGGCCCTAACTCTGATCCGAATGTTGGTTGACTGCGCCAGGGTTGGCGC
>CAZDNV010000055.1:0-12207 GCA_964506875.1 uncultured Candidatus Bathyarchaeia archaeon | reverse complement strand
AGAAGAGCTTCAGGACCTTCGGGTTTTGGATGCCCTCCCATACCTCTGTGCCCCAGACTCCCCCAACGTCACCCTTCACGTGAAGAGATGCCTTGTCAAACCAGTTATCACACAGGACAACATCACTATCGACGAAAGCAAACCACTCCGTACCTACTTCACGTATTCCTTTTAATCGCGCGCTGCCACGGGTACCTTTATCCATTATCAAAACAACGTTACCATGCTTCTCTTGATACTTCTTGACTATCTTCAAGGTTGAATCAGTGGAGTATCCATCCACTATTATCAGTCGGTTTACGGGCACATTCCTGAAAATTGAGTCAAAGCATCGCTCTAGAATCCTTTCACTGTCCTTCGTTAGAACAACAACATCCACACGGGCCTCAGTCATTCGACGGACGCCTATCTCTTGATTAGTATTCGCGTGTCCATGCCAAAAGGCAACTTGAAAGATCTAAACCACCATTTGTTGGCCATTCGAAAGCTCATGTCCAAGAAGCAGTCTATCTTAACGTAATTGCAGTCCAGAGTGCTGCAGATCAGCCTTTCCCATTCCTGAGGAGCCTTCACATTCAAGTGCGTCGTGTCAAAATTGGGCAATACCCTCTTAACTACTCTCTCAATTGCCTTATTCGGAGTTGTGCAAAGGATCACTCCATCACAGGCATCATACATGTTTTGAAGTGCCTTCAATGGATCTCTAAGGTGCTCCAGCACCTCAAAACATGTGATTAGGTTGAACTTCTCTCTGAAAGGCAAATGCTTCTGAACGTCGCAGACAGCGAAATTGGTTTTCCCAGTGGTTTTCTTTGCCTCACTTATCCCATATACTGATACGTCGGTCCCGAAGCCATCATATCCCAGTGAATCCAAGAGCGAGACTCCATAACCAAAGGCACAACCAACATCCAGGGCACTTTTCCCCATCCCTTTCAATAGATCCAAGTGAGCGACCCCCGATCCCCATCTTAGTGCTGATAGAACGTGTTTGCTTATCAACTGACCCTTTTCGGAATATCGCAAGTGCAAGAAGTATTCTTCGCCGTATTCTCTATGTTTTTCAGCAATCAATAATGGACACTCATAACCCTAAGCTAGCATAGCATTTAAAGTCTTCACCATAACGTAGTATCGTTCTCGAAGAGCATTCTCTTCTTGGAGAAGGACAAAGTCCTTATTTGCCACGACCCATAATAGCATCAAAACTCCTGAGATTAGGTCTAGCAGACAGAATGGTGTAGGCGATTGGTTGTATCCTTAGGAAAGGCTGCAAGCATTGCGGCGCGTTCTCTTACACCAGACAAGCCGTATCACGTTCAATGGATGATCACCAGAAGATGCAATTTTCGCTGTAAAGGGTGTAGTGTCTGGCAAGAGCAGGATGATAGAGAACTGTCAACCGAGAAGGTAAAGAAAGGAATCGATATCCTGCGGGACCTTGGCGTGGTTGAGATCGTCCTATCTGGTGGCAATCCTCTGTTGAGAAAGGACATAGGCGAAATAGTCGAGTATGCTTCTCGATACTTGATCACAACTGTGTATGATAATGGTAGTATGGCCCTCAAGAGCGTTGACGCCTTGAGGCATGCGGACTTCGTTGCCGTCTCAATTGATAGCCTGGACGAGAAGAAGAATGATTACGCAAAAGGAGTCAAAGGCGCATGGCGCAATGCAATGGAAGCAATTGAAAGACTGCATGAAAAAGGCATTCAAGTCGGTGCCGCACCGACTATATCACAATTCAACTTGCACGAGATCTCAAGCCTTACGCAACGCTTCCTGAGCAAAGGAATTCCAGTATGGTTCAGCCTATACTCCTATGACACTCTAGACGATCAAAACAGCCTTTTCAAGATAGGCAAGAAAAACGACGGTTATACGATAACCGATAAAGAGGCATTCGTCAACCTATGCGATTTCTTGATGGTCACGAAAAAGAAAGACAGCAACCTTCTCATGACCACCAAGCTACTGAAAGCATTAAAAAACCTCTATTTGACCGGTGAGCGGTCATGGAAATGCAGAGCTCTCCAGAGCTTCTTCATGATTGACCATCTCGGTAGAGTTGCCGGTTGCCACCTTCACAATCCAGTAGCATCGATCTTTGATCTACCTAGAGCATGGCACAGCCCAAAACTCGACGTCTTGCGAGAGACCTACAGCAAGTGCACTCAATGCACCTACCTGTGTTACGTTTTCTATTCCTTGCATGGCGGCGTTCTTGGCAACTTCCAGATCGCTCAAGATAGATGGAAGAACGCCAAGTTTCTGCTGAGGAAAAAGAATTTCATGCCTCTAGATCTGGCAGAACAGCGATAATCTCGGACATTCTTCGTACTATAGCCTGATCTAACTCGAATTTTTCTACCTTTCCTTCGAGCGAAGCTATCGTCAGTTCAGATCCTACAACAGAGGCATTGTCGACTGCAATTGCCGTGGTGGCAACCTTCTGTCTCTTAGATTCAACGAGCAAGGGCAAAAGCACGATGAGGACGAGAGCTGAAAACCCAAGAGCAAACCATGCAAATGTCGACGAGTCGACACTCGAAACCATGCACATCTTTTCAGTAATCTAACTTGGCTCATAATATAACTGTTTCCATGACAATCTCGACAGTTGAATAGTTAGCGACTGTTTCCTCTCAAAACACGAGAGAAATAACCAAGCACTCAGCCCTCTTTGCAGAATGTGCAGGCCTTTGGCACAACCCTGATTCCACATCGTGGACGATTTCTTTTCGTCAAAATCAGTGATTTGGCTGCGAGAAACATGAAGGTGAAGACGTTATTAGCAAAGCCAACTGTCTTGCTGGTGAAGCACACAATTGTCTATCACGCTACAGAGAGTCTGGAAAACTTCCCCAGCTCTTAAATTGTCTGTGGCCAAGATCAAGTGGTAAGGTCCATAGTCCTCTCCCAGGCTGAAGCCATATAGCTCTCTATAGATATTCCTTGTTCTCTTCTCTTTGCTTTCCAGCGCATTGAAGGCCTCTTCAATGCTGATTCCATCTCGCTTGGCTATCCTTTTGGTCCTAGTTTCTGGGGACGCCTCTAACCAGATCTTGAAGCCTTTCTTGATAAGCCACGGCATCGTCCAGCTATCCAGCACAACATTTCCGTGTCGCGCCAGATCCACAAGTTTCTTGTCTATGGCCTTGTCAAATCGTGGGTCTTTACCTCTTTTTTTCAGAAAGTGCAGTCCTTCCCTACTCTCCCACCATCCGCGCTCAACGTTCCTGTAACCCTCCTCCATTGCTAAAGCCTTTAGTGCGTCGCCGCCCGAGTAGTATTTCAGTTCGTATTTTTCTGCAATTCTTCTTGCCAATGTGCTTTTGCCGCTTCCAGCCAAACCACACACGCAGATTACCATACGTTTTCTGGCTTTGTCTTCTGCCTTGCCTCTGTCCATCGGTTTGCCTCAAGGTCGAGCGATCAGAGGTTTCTCGCGACTTGCTTCAAGTTGCTCTTAAGACATATGTGGCAGACCTGTCCGCCATGTGGGCGCCAGATCCTCTTCTCGCTTCGATTAAGTTTGCTCGCCAATATTGCAGATGTATGTTTGAAGCCAGCAAGTGGTCGGTTGCAAATGCTGCATCGTCGTGGTGCGCCTATTTCTTGCTTGTAGCGGGTTCTTCGGTTGCCTCCAGGAAGACAGCTGTTAACGCGTTTTCTACTTCGCGTACGTTCGCTTGGTTTTGGCATTTTACTCACTCACTTCTATTATGCCGTACATGTGTGAGAAAACCGTTCCGAAGAGCATTGAACATAGCAGGTACCACCATATTAACGATATGTTGAAGATCGGCAATGGGAGAACTGAGCCTAATCCTGGAAAGTATGCAATATTTATCGAAGACGGTTTTCCATCCACATATTGAGTGTAGAATCCTCCCAAGAATTGCCAAATAAGAAGCAAGGGGACTATAAAAATCAAGGTCACTTTCATTGATTGCCACGTCATTTTGGATTGAAGTTGAAGAATCTGTTTTTGTTTCTTCATGACTTTCTCAAGCTGTTTCTTGTCTCCTGCACGCTGAGCTTGGCGTAACTCAGTGTTCCATTCGGAGATTTCTTGTCTCCAAGCCTTAGATTTTTGTGGGTTCGTCAGAAGCCTGTTTGTCATGGAAGTAAGAAGGGAGATTAAGGCAGCCAGAGAGAAGATAAAGATCGTAGAAATGGGGATGCTCTGCAGGAATTAAAACACTTCTACGTGGCTCCTTGAATTTTCAGTATCTCTTCCGCAGCCTCTTCAGGTCGTCCCTCAGCGTTAACGATTATTTTCAAGGGAGCACCTGTCAACACTGCATCTGCCCCGGCCATAAGTCTCGAAACCAGCAACTCCTCTTTCACAATCTCTTCCTTCGAATCATCCCTTTTTCTGCTAGCATCCCTCATTCTTCTTGAAGAGACCTCGCCGGGCTCAGCTTCAATGAGCACGAGCATATCTGGCTTCAGAAGCTGCACGACGTGACTCGGCATACCTGGAAGATAGCCGCTAGGAGTCCTGATCGCCATATGCGTATCTATAATCGTCAAGCCCCTCAATTGCCGCATTCTATCAGAGATAATCTCGGCTACGTCTCTCTGCAATTTGCGTTGGAAATCCATATCAGCCATTCGCAACAGGTCTCTCCCTAAGGCCTCTCCAGAGTTCTGAAGAGTTTCCACAGTGACAGTCCCATAGTTCAGCACGGTGACCTCCAATCCGGAGTCCTTAGCAAGTTTTCGGACAAGATCGCACACAGTAGTCTTTCCGATACCAGGTATACCAGCCACAACCATGGTCTTGTTCATGGCCTATTCTCCGAAGACACGCCTGAAGGCCGGGATCGTCTCGGCTGCTCTTTCCTTTATCAGGATCTCATAGTATTGATAGATTATTCCTACCGAAAGCAATATACCCATTCCCGAACCGAATACTCCAAAGAAGTCTGAAACACCAGCAACCATGCCTACGGCTATTCCACCCAAAATTGTCACCGCCGGAATATAGCGCTTCAAGATGGATTCGATTGCTTTTCCTGATCGTCTGTAACCAGGGATCTGCATGCCTGCATCAACGAGCTGCTTAGCTACGGTTGATGGACCTAGTCCACCTACCTCAAGCCAAGTCAAAGAGAAGATAACGCAGAAAACAACAAGTATTCCCAAGTATGCAAAGGCTCGGTCCGGAGCCGCCGTAACGTTTAGGAAACTGCGAGGAGCAGTCACATAGTATACGAGACCTCCTGAAGGTTCATAGTTCGTAACCGTCCCAGCTGAATTCATTATAGGTTTGAATTGCCCTAAGAGGTTTAGCCAGAAGTTTGCGTTTTCTCGGTTGTAGTAGCTCCAGAAGAGCTGAGAGAAGAAGTATACGTTTGCGAATAGAGCCGAAGCGAAGATAACTGGCAGATTGGAAACGTAGAGAAGCTTTATTGGATATCTGCTACGGAATCCCTTGTAACCTGCATACGATAAGGGTAATTCCACTCGCACGCCCTCCATGTACATTATTACTAGAAAAGCTACAATTGTGGCTATCAGGCCAAGCAATGATGGGTTCTGCGGGTTCTCCCTCAGCCACATCAAGGACACCGGCTGATTCTCGGACAAGACTTGGGCTAGGGCAACGAAGAAACCATATCCTCGGAGTTCGCTTATGGCAGGGGCTGGCGAGAAACTCTGCCAGAAAATATGTTGGGCTACGCCTGCCATGATGAACAAGCTTATGCCGCTGCCGAACCCCCATCCTTTTTGAACAAGCTCATCTAGCAACATTACGATAACCCCCGCTGTTATCAGCTGCAGGAACACGACTACTGAAACTATACTAGGCAGCGCGCCATACATTCCTCCGATTATGTAGGCCGACGCTTGAACTCCTGTTAAAACGATCGAGAACACTTTGCTAGCTGTTGTGAATAGGCCCCTGTCTTCTGAATTCGACATGTCAGCTTGTATCATGGCTGAGCCAACTAGAAGCTGCAGTATTAGTCCAGCTGTGACTATTGGGCCTATCCCCAGTTCCATGAGGCTGCCTCGACTTGAAGCGAAAATGATGCGAAGAGCAGCAAGCTCTCCTAGGGCCGTCTTTTCGATACCATAGAGCGGCACTTCAGCCATGACTAAGTATATGATGAGCACAAGAGCTGTCCAGAAGAGTTTCTCGTTAAACCTCACTCTTCGTTCTGGAGTCTTGATCTCAGGAAGTATCCTTGCAACTGGCCTGAAAATGCTTAAGAATCTGCCAGCCATGGGTTAATAATTACTCTCCCTCTTTCTCTATTTCGGCCAAGACTGCCCCGCCTGCTCCTTTCACTTTTTCCGACGCAGCCTCCGAGCAGGATGCAACTCTAACGTTTATCGGCCTTGTGATTTTGCCCGCTCCCAAAAGCTTGGAGTACCCGAGGCTACCCAAATCGATTTGGGATTCACTCTCTCCTTTTCCTATCGTGAGTTTTCCAGCTATCTCTTCAAGTCTTCCGACGTTTATCGTCATTCCTTTTTGTCTGAGACTACGAGGGGAAGTGAATCCTCTCTTGCTGAAGTAGTCAGGCTCATATCTTATCACGTATGACCACTTGTGCTTGTGGCGACCACACTTTCGATTTGGTTTGGAGCCCTGGTCTCTGTGTTGACCTACTTTCCCGTATCCACAAGTTCTTGAACCTCGGTTTCTTCTGCATTTCCTTAATTTGTGAGGCATCTTTCACTCAGCTACTTTGCCTATGGTTTTCTCTTCAGCCATCTTTTTGAATAGGACTTCAAGCACACCATTCTTGCATGTTGCCCGCATAGTGTTTGGAATCACTCTCTTAGGGAGATTTAAACTTTTGTAATACTTGCGATTAGAGCTTTCAGCGGACAAGGTTAGACGTTGGTTTTTTACATGAATTCTTAAATTCTCCCTACTGAAGCCAACGAATTCTGCCACAACGATAACGTCATCCTTAGCTTCGAGCACGTCAATAAGTGGCTCTGGTTCTCTCATTCGTCTTTCTGCATGGGCTCCAGGGACTCTGTACTTGTATGAATATACTCGTTTCCTTGGTTTCAGATTCTTGACTAGGGATTTCTGGGGAAATCTTTTGTCTTTGATTCGCCTGAAAGCTTTCAGAATGTCAAATCGTTTTGAGTTTCTTCTGCTTCTCCGCCACTTCGCACTCAATGTCTCCTTCTCCGAATACAATGGCATCCTTAAAGTGGCTATAAAACGTATCGCCAAAAAAAATCAAAGAACTGGTGTTCAAGCCATTCGTTTTATCAGATCGTTGATCTTTTCGCCGCGATAACCCAGTTCCCCGCCCGCCCTATAGCTCTTCTTGATTTTTCCCTTATAGCCTTTGGATGGGGGGCGTAACTTGAAAACTCGTTGAATGTTCGGTAACCGCCAATACTCGGCATCACCTTTGAAAATCCCTTCGGCGAACTCCTGTGCCGACTTGTACCCGATTTTCCGCAAATATTCCTCTGTCAGCTTCCGGTTGCCCGCAAGTCTTGCTCTCCTTTCTATCAGCAGATAGGCGGTCTCTTTTGAGACTTCCCCCCACGTGATGTAGCTCTGAACAGCCTTCAGCATTCCAAGAAATGAGGGGCGATCATCGATAAGCACTGCATAGTTGTTCCTCGTCAAGCTTAGCATGTTTAGCGTTTCTCTAGCTTCGCGCTGGGCGCTCACTACCCCACGTATTCTTACTGCAGCAATGCACTTCTTTTCTTGGGTCTTTTCTGTCACTTACGCCACCCAATCTGTTGGTGTTATAAGGCTGTAGCTCTTCCTTAGCGCGTCGAAGACAGCATATGCAAAGGACGGAACTGTTCTTGTCGAACCGAAGCTTCTGGTCCAGCAGTCTTTTATGCCTGCAAGGTTGAGTATTACCTTCGCAACTTCGCTGGCGACCAGACCTAAGCCTCGAGGGCCGGGAATTACGTCGATTCTCACGCTACCACATTTTCCTTCAACTATAAAAGGTATCGAATGAGGCTTCCCGCACCCACATTCCCAGCTTCCGCAGCCTCGCCGTACAGGCACAATCTTCAGTCGAGCGTCTGCTGCGGCCTTTTCAATTGCGTTTCTCACTTGCTTTGCTTTTCCGGAGCCCAATCCAATATAGCCGTCTCTGTTTCCAACGGCGACTATCGCCCTGAATCTCGATTTTTCTCCAGCGTCGGTTTGCTTCTGAACGAGGTTAACGTTTATGACTTCCTCCTGCAAGTCAGGAAGCAATGTGTCCACCACTTGTGGCTCTCGCAGTTGCAGTCCGCCTGTGAATACTTCCTCAATGGATGTAATTCTGCCTTCCTGAATCATTTTTCCGATACGGGTTCTTGGAATCCATTGAGCTAGGCTTTCAGATGGATTTCTTCTGCTGTCTCTTCGGCGACCTTGGCGCCTCAAGCCTTCTTGCCTCCGTTCTTGAATGCAGCCACGATTGTCTTCTTGGCTTCTGCAAAGCCTTTGGCCATATTTTCCGGCGAGGCTTTTCTTGCATGATACTCTGAGAATTGGATTTGGTGTTCTTCTTGTTTGGCTTCCAAGGTTTTTGCGTAACTCGCGATATGTTCGCCTTTTATTCTCTTTTCATCAGGTAGTTTTTCTTCGCTATGCGGTATCTGCACTCCAGCATCCAGAACTCCTTTGAGAACGGCAAAGACTCTGCTGCCTTTTGAAGGCAGCTGTAATCCTAGGTCAAGAATGGCTTCCTCGACACCTTTGGCCCTTGCTTTCAGACCACATAGAAGCCCTGTTAAATAGGCTGTTGGCAGATTTCCTCTAGAAGCCTGCCAACCATACTTTCTGGTCAGCTCTCGACTGTGAGCCGAAACCAGGGTTTCATCTCCTTCAGGTCTTGCCGCTACTATCTGGGCAATGATGTTCTTGAGGGTTCCGCGTACTACCAGTCTGGGTTTTCCAGAAAGAATAAGCGCTTTCCTTGCCCTGTAATCTGTTTTACCTTCTCTTCTTCGTCTATATGGAGCACAGTAGCTGGAGTTCCTCGCCACTTAGCGTTTCCTCCATAGTTCATGTGTCTTCATGTATCGCTCCAAGTCGGCCACAGAACTGAATCTTCCGCTACTAGCCATTCTGTAGAGAGCTCTATACGAATTCTCAGTGATGATTTTCTTAGTTTTCAGTTCTCTAAGCCTATTCCTTAGCGCTCTGATCTTACTCATCCATGCTTCTTTCCTGGATATCGTTGCGTGAGGGGATCCTGTCTTGCTGCCAGGCCCTCTTCGCAGTCCCTTCTTCTTCTTGCGATGCAGAACCCGTGCCCTAGCGCGACTTATTCCCTGTTCTGGCAAACGTTTGACAATACCTTCGTGTATGAGTCGTCTAATCTCTTGTCTGGTTATAGCCGTCTCAGCATCGTCTACCTTCTGCGGATTGATCCAGACTCTGTTTTGTCCAATCTTCAGTACTTGCGCTGCTAAGCGTCTCTGTGTCTTAAGATCAGTCATTGCCGTTTTGTCTCTCCTTTGCGCTTCTTCGCCTTATCCTGTTTCTTCAATGGCTTTTCCTCTTCTTCTATTACTTTCTCCTCTGCTTTTTCAAGCTCTTTTTCGGGTGATTTCTTTTCCTCTGCCATCGCCTTCCTAGCTTCTTTCGCATTCAAGATGGTTATTCTCTTCTTCTTTGCTTCAGCAAGAATGGTCGCTCTTTTTTTCCTGCCAACTGTGTGTGCGATGCGTATAGCTTGAGTTTGAGGGTCGATTTCTTTGAGATCTTGGGCATTGTGCACCAGAACCTCTCTGTATCCTGACGGATGAAGCCCTCTGGTGACTTTTGGTCTTCTGTATCCTATATTTACGGCTGGAGGCCAGCCGTCATATTGGATTCGCATCTTGTGGTCCAGACCTCGTGGCCTGCGCCAGCTTTCCTTGATCCGTACGTATCGCCAGCTTTCGGATCTAACGAATCTCGGCTTCTTCTGTTTCATATGCTGTTTTAGCCTCAAAGCCCTTCCTGTTGCCTTAGTGTTTTGCTCAGTCATGGTTTCATTCCTTCGGTTCGCTCGTACACGTACAATCCATCAAGGAAGATTCGCGGATCTTTCCTTTTCACCCTAGTCGCCTGTTCGATGTTTGCGGCGGTCTGGCTTACGTCTCCCAAGTCAATGCCTTGGACGATTACGTCTTCGCCTTCAACCTTGACTTTGGCATTGCCGGCTATCTTGGCTTTCCTTGGGTTTCGTTCTCCTGTGAAATTCTCGATCAGGATTATTCCGTCCTTGACTTTAACAGAAATTGGGAAGTGAGAGAATACTATCTTGGTCTTGCAGGTGAAACCTGTCGTGACCCCTTTGATCATGTTCTGGATATGTGAGTAGATAGTTCCCACGAGCGATGCTTCTTTCTTCCTCGGCCATTCAGCCCAGACGCGGATAATCTTCCCATTAAGCTCAATTGATATGGGAGCATGATAGAAATCACGTGTCAGTGTTCCTTTGGGACCCTTCACTATGACTTTTCTTCCTTCAATTGAAGCTTCGACGTCATCTGGGAGCTGGATGGTTTTTGAGATTTCTATGGCCCGCATTCGATGATTTCTCCTTTAGTACACGAAAGCTAGTAGTTTTCCTCCGAGGTGCTTGTCTCTTGCTTCCTTGTGCGATAGAACTCCTTTTGGCGTTGAGATGACTATCGTGCCTACTTCTCTTGACGGAAGTATCTTCTTCTCCCATTCTTCGAATTCATCTACTCTCACAGAAGAACGCGGCCTGACTGCTCCACACTTATTAATTCTCCCTAAGAGCTGAACTTTAAACTTCCCAGATCGACCATCATCCACAAATTCGAATTCGCCAATGTAACCATTCAACTGCATAATTCTCAGGACTCTGCCCAAGAGTTTAGAGGCTGGACTGATTATGCATTCGCGCTTGTTGCGCATTTCATTGTTTACGATTGATGTCAAACCATTCGCCAAGGTGTCCATCAGATCCATCCTCATTACTCATACTTTTTGAAACCGAGTTTCTTGGCCACCTCTCTAAAACATTGCCGGCATAGATATAAATTGTAACGTCGAATGATTGGTCCATAGGAGCCGCACCGACTGCACGGTCTCGTCCCTTTGCCATATTTTCTTTCCTTTCTCGGTTTTTGCTTTCCCATATGCCTTCCTTCCGTTCTATACTACTTCGACCCCGAATGCGTCTTTGACAAACACGATGGATTCTTCTGGCGTCAAAACGTGTTTTGAACCGATCTTCGCTGTTCTTCTACGTCTATTCTTCACTCGATACCCTGGGCGGACCATGGAAACGCAGATGTCCATGCCGAATATGCCCACATCTGGGTCATATCTTACTCCTTGGATCTCGATATGCTCTTTTATGCCTAACGAGAAGCTGCCATTCTTGTCAAAGCTTCGTTTAGGGATCTTCTTATCGACTACGGGTAGAACCTTATTGAGAAAATCAATTGCCCCTTGCTTTCTCAAAGTCACAATACAAGCTATTGGCTCACCTTTCCTAATGCCGAAATCCCTTATGGTCTGTCTGGCTTTTCTCTTGCAAGGGTTTTGGCCTGTCAACTCCTTCAATACATGTACTGCCTTTTCCAAAGGCTCGCCGGGCTTCCCAACGCTGAGGTTGACGACAACCTTCCCAACCTTCGGTTTCAACATAGGCGATTTTTCCCAAGTTTGGCGCACCTCACTCTCAGACAACCTGGGATTCCTCCGGCAATGTTATAAGCGGTCGTGTGTCGCCAACGGCAAAGACGAAATCCAAAATGGTCTGGTAACGGTTGCCTTTTTCATCTTCGATTGTCACTAGAGCGTCTCTACGCTTCTTTCCCTCTGCCTTTTCAAGTTCAACTATCTTGCCACTCTTTCCGACGTTCTTCCCGCCGGTTATAATCGCACAATCCTTCTCTTTCATCTTCACAGATTCGATGATTTGTCTTTCAGGAATGCTGATTTTCACTGTATCAAGGGTTTCATAAGTGTCCTCTTGCGGATTCTTGGGGTCAGCAATCTTGACGAGAACGTTCGTGCCATCATGAAGGTTGAGTTGTACGTTACCGTTCTTGGTGACTCTTTTGTCTTCTATTCGGCAGAGCTTAAAGTTAGCCTCTTCCTTTTCAACTGGATGAAGAATCAGACCCTTTGAGGATGGTAGTACTCGGAAGCTTCTTTCAATGTCGGGCATGGAAATAACGTCTGCCAGACCGACAGGGTATCCATCTTTTGCCCTGACTTCTCCATCAACTCGTATT
>CAZDNV010000054.1:0-12357 GCA_964506875.1 uncultured Candidatus Bathyarchaeia archaeon | reverse complement strand
AACGTCGCAGCCACAGAATTCCTGCAGTTCAAAGGCCAAAAAGCCTCCAAAAGTCGCAAGATCGGCATATTCATAGATGAGGCTCTAGAGCTATTCCCGCCAGACTATTGGCGCTTCTTCCTCATTGCATCAAGACCTGAAACAAAAGACGCAAACTTCTCATGGGAGCTATTCACAGAAAAAATCAACGCAGACCTAAACGACACCTATGGCAACTTCATACATAGAACATTGACGTTCATAAGCGCACAGTTCAATGGGGAAATCCCAAAACCTGAAGCCTTAGATGATGACGCAAAGAAGACGCTAGAAACTCTAAAGGAAAAAATTCAAGAAGTCGCCAAGAACCTGGAAGAATGCAAGCTACAAGCAGCAGTGAACACTGTCATCGCCATCAGTCGCGCTGGAAACCAATACTTGAACGAAAAGGAACCATGGAATTTGGTCAAGAAAGACAGAAACAAGGCAGCAAGTATCCTTTATGTGGCAGCGCAAATCGTTAAGGCGCTGGCAATAGTCTCAGCCCCCTTCATTCCATTCACTGCGGAGGAACTGTGGAAAACCCTCAACCTGCGCGGAACCGTTCACAAACAAGAATGGAAGGAAGCACTCAAGCAACTACAGGCTGGTCATAAGATAGCTAAGACCAAACCACTGTTCAAGAAAATAGAGAACACAGGACAAGAGCTTGACGAAAAACTTGAGAAAATCAGAAAGAACCCAACTATTACCGCCTAACTAACACTGTGGCGTTGAAATATTGCAGTTAAGAATCGATCTTCACGTACACAGCTATTACTCCTATGACTCCATCATCACTCCAAAAGAATTGATCTTCTACGCTAAGAAGCGCGGATTACACGGCGTAGCTATAACTGATCATGATCGACTTGATGGAGCCTTGAAAATAGCGAGAGAAACAGACTTCCTCATCATCCCTGGCATGGAAGTCTCTAGCTTGAACGGGCACATCGTTGCCCTCAATGTCCAGGAACCAATCTCTAAGAGCCTACAGGCAGATGAAACGGTGGACAAAATCCACAGAGCAGGAGGAATAGCCGTGGCTTGTCACCCAAAAGCCTTTTTCAAAGGAAGCCTAGGAAGACACGCGACTTCAAAATTCGATGCAATAGAGGTAATAAACTCCTCAGCAATACCTTTTGGCTACTCTGTGAAGCGCGCCAAGCGATTGGCGGCAAGCCTTAGGATCTCACAAGTCGCAGGCACAGATGCACACTATGGACCAGAAATCGGCTACGCATATACCCTTCTTGACGCCGAACCAGAAACAGACGAAGTAATCAAGGCCATACGCAGCGGACTGTGCCAACCCTTTGGCAGAGCAATCCCTTTAGCGTTGAAAATAAGAAAGCAGCTGCTATCGCTTAGGAGAAAACGTATGCTTTGAAGAAATGAATTAGAAGGATTATCAGAAGTTTTCCATTTGATACAGGTCTAGGTCTATGTTCAAGTGTCTTTCTGGTTCAGAACGTGGCTCCATATTGAAGAGCCGTGGTGCAATGGCCCCGAACCCTCCTAGAATTTGAGGTGAGTTAACCCCTGTCATGACTAACATAACTCTCAGCTTGCCATCCTGCTCAGGGTTTACTCTTGCTCCCCAGATGACTAGGGCGTTGTCGTCCATCATTTCAGTAACAATCTCACCGACGCGGTTAGCCTCCTCAATCGTCATCTGGTTATCACCCGTAACATGGATTAGCGCACCTGTTGCACCCGCATAGTCCACATCCAGTAACGGACTCCTCAGGGCATTTCTGACCGCCTCTTCTGCTCGGTTGGGCGCATCCGACTCGCCCACACCTACAACAGCGACTCCGCCTCGCCTGACAATGGTCTTGAAGTCTGCAAAATCAAGATTGATCAGGCTTGGAGCTGAAACAGTTTCAACGATGCCCTTAATCATTTTGGCCAAGACTTGATCTGCAACCTTGAAGGCCTCACCGATAGGCAACTGCGGAACAAGCTGCATAAGCTTATTATTGTCAATGACCACGACAGTGTCGCACTGTCTTCGCATGTCAGTCAAAGCATCTGATGCAAGACGCATTCGACCCTTCTCTATTCGGAAAGGCATGGTAACCACTCCAACTGTTATTGCGCCTTTTCGTCTCGCAATCTCTGCAACTACAGGTGCAGCCCCAGTTCCTGTCCCACCGCCCAATCCAGCTGCCACGAATACAACGTCGGCCCCGGAAAGTAGATCCTCAACGAGTTTCCGCGATTCTTCGATGGCGGCCCTGCCGACTTTCGGATCACCACCAACCCCAAGGCCCTTCGTCAGCCTCTCGCCTATCAGGATCTTTCGATGAGCCTTGGAAACAGCCAAATGAAGAGCATCTGTGTTTATTGCTACACACTCTGGCCCGGTCGCTTCCATCTCTACAAGTCGGGTTATGGTATTGTTTCCCGCTCCGCCGACCCCGACCACTATGGTCCGACAATTGCCTGACGGTCCAACGCCCTCACCTAGCGTGTTATGCCAAGTGTACCTAAGTGTACGCTCTCCAGTCTCCAGTCTAGTCAACGTTCTTCCTCCGCCAGACTTCCTCATTTATCAGGTCGCGAATGGCCACTCGAATCGCCTCCGCCCTATTCGGATAGAACCTTTCAGTCACGAGTTGATCTAACAGTTTTATGTAAGTCTCGGGAAGGTACAACGTAATCAGCTTCATTATTTCTCTCCCTCTTAGTAAGCTCAGAGTGCAAGAATCTGGTTATATCGCCTTATAATATGTGGCAAATATGATCCAAACATGTCTGTATCTTTCCTTTTAAAGTTTATGCAATCCTAGTTTCAGATTCCTGTCAAATCCCAATAAGAATAACCCTTACGTTTTTATCCCCTGTTAAATCATTTAGCGTGAATTGATGGAAGGCTATGAGGATCTTCGTAAGAAGCTTCGGATGCTCAACAAACCTTGCTGACGGTGAGGTCTTAGCTGGCTGCCTAGCAGAAGCAGGACACAAGCTTACAGATTCTGCCATGAAAGCAGACGTTATTGTATACAATACTTGTGCTGTCAAGGGACCAACTGAGAACCGCATGATAGAAATTCTGAGACGAACACCAAATAGCAAAAAGCTGATTGTAACAGGATGCCTGCCTCTAATCAACTTCAGAAGACTGTGCAGAGAAGTGGCTTTTGATGGAGTCTCTGGACCAGCAACTGGTAGCCGAATAGTGGATCTCGTGGCTCGCGTTTCAAATAATGGCAAGGTTGTGGCTCTGGAAGATGCCCAAAAATCCATGCCTGAGCTGAATCTTCCTCGCATACCACTGAACCCAGTGATCAGCATCGTTCCCATAAGTTACGGTTGCTTGGGCTCTTGTACCTACTGTTGTGTCAGATCTGCCCGAGGACATCTTAGAAGCTACAGCATCCAGGGAATCACCGAAAGAGTCAAAAGAGACATAGCACAAGGTGCGCGCGAGATTTGGATCACCTCACAGGACACCGCTTGTTATGGTAGGGACATCGACACAAGCCTGCCAGAACTGCTCAGATCTCTCTCTGGTATCGAAGGCGATTTCTGGGTACGAGTCGGTATGATGACGCCAAATGCACTCATGGATAATCTAAGGGAGCTTATGAAGCCCTTCCAAGATAGACGCATATTCAAGTTCATCCATTTGCCCGTCCAAAGTGGTGATGATCACATTCTAGAACGGATGATGCGGTCTTACAGCGTAAGCGATTTCAGAAAGGCGGTAGAAAGCCTTAGAGACCTTTTTCCTAGTATGACTCTTTCTACGGACATTATCTGCGGTTTCCCAGGAGAAAGCGAGAAAGCATTCGGCGAGACTCTGAAGACTATCGAAGAAGTCAAGCCGGACATAGTCAACATTTCGAAGTTCTTCCCAAGACCAGGAACACCGACACTCAGCATGAAGAAAGATTGGGTGTCCAACTCTGACATAAGGCATAGGAGCTGCAGACTGGCAAAAGTGGCCAGAAAAATCAGCACTGAGAGAAACCAACGTTGGGTCGGCTGGAGCGGTGAGGTAATCATTGATGAAACCGGCAAGATTGCCAACACTTGGATCGGACGCAATTTTGCATACAAACCAGTCGCGCTAGCAAGTTCTGAATCGCTACTTGGCAAAAGCCTGCGCATAAAGGTCATCAAGGCTTTTCCAACCTATTTGGAAGGCAAAATAGTTGAATAAGTTATTTATGCACATTCGACATTATTCTGCTGTCAGGAGCTGGAATGCTTGAGCGAAGAGGAAATCGTTGAAATAGGCCATATAACACATTTCTTCTCAAAAATAAGCGTGGCCGTCATTGAGTTGAAGGCACCATTGAAAGTGGGCGACACAATAGTAGTGAAGGGGCCAAATACGGATTTCGAGCAGATCGTTGATTCCATGCAGATCGAGCACGAGAGTGTTCAGCAGGCTGGGAAAGGACAGAGCATAGGACTTAGGGTAGCACAACGTGTAAGAGAAACAGACAAAGTGTACAAGAAGCAATAGAGGATTTACCAAAGGGTCCCGAAAGAACACATCATATTGGAAGCCTACTGAGTGCTGCAGCTTTAGACTATTCGCGTCCCAAACCCCGTTTGAGTCGCACTATTATCGTAGACTTCCTCCACATTTATGACGTAGACAGGTCTTCTGTCTGATCCTCCCTTCGCGGGCAGCGCATAATGAAAGGAGTCATGGACCAAGTTCACGAACTCGTGATAGTCGTCGTTTTCATGGATCTCGACGCTTCCTCGGATTTCGAAGCTAGTGGTTGGTGGCTGATAGAATAGAAGGCAAACACTTGGGCTGTGCTGCACAATTTGCCATGTATGTTTGGAAGAGTCAGGCTTTGATAGCGATAGCTCGATTGTTGCCATCTTGCCAAAATCAACATGCTTCTCCGCTTCCTCAAATCGGTCAAAGTAGACGTGTTCGGTAAGGAGCTTCGCTCCTCTGGTCTGATAATCGCTCACAGCCTTGTCCTTTTCATCTCGAGTCGTGGCTTTCTCGAACAGCCTATCCCCATACTTCGCATGCTCTTTGAAGGCTTTCACGCCAAGGTTGAGTAACTCATTTCGTAGCACATAGCCTAACCCAACGATCTTCGCATTTACAGAAATTGACCCATCGTCCTTTTTGAACGCTGCACACATGGCTGGATTATGGCGCACACTTTCCAACAGAAACTGGTTCATGTCCTCTATATTAGAGCCCTGCACCATTTCTTTCAATGCTTTCCCACGCGGAAAGTAGTTCCAACGCAAGAACGCTTCTGGAAGCAGCATGATTCCTCTCTCCCTCTGGACATCATTGATAATCAGAATCATTGAGAAATAACTTTTTAGGCTCAACGAGGATATGCTAATGAAACGTCAACGAGCTTGTGGGAGGAAAAGCAAGGCAATGTCTGATGAAGAAACAATCAAGAAGATACAGAAAGAACGCCAACGCTGGGAACAGACAACGCTCCCAAACTGGCTAAGACAAAGCAAGGAAAGGAAGAGCGAGTTCACGAACCACTCCGCCCTGCTGATTAACCGCCTATATACGCCAGAAGACGTCAAGAACTTGGATTACATGCGGGACCTAGGGTTCCCAGGGGAATACCCATTCACACGAGGAGTGCATGCCACAATGTACCGCGGGCGCCTGTGGACAATGCGAATGTTCGCAGGATTTGGAACAGCCTCAGACACGAACCGCCGCTTCAAGTATCTGTTGAAAGAAGGAGAATCAGGATTAAGCACAGCCTTTGACTATCCCACAATAATGGGATACGATTCAGACCACCCAATGGCACAGGGAGAAGTGGGAATTTGCGGAGTAGCCATATCCTCATTGAAAGACATGGAAATTCTCTTCGACGGCATACCTCTAAATCAAGTAACAACTTCTATGACGATAAACGGACCAGCACCAATGCTCCTTGCCATGTACGTCGCAGTCGGGGACAAACAGAAAGTGCACAGAGAGGATTTGGGTGGGACAACACAAAACGACAATTTGAAGGAGTTCTTCGCTCAGAAATTATGTATTTTTCCCCCAAAACCCTCAGTCAAGCTCACGACAGATGTGATAGAATACTGTACTAAGCACCTGCCCAAGTGGAACCCAGTCAGCATAAGCGGATACCACATAAGAGAAGCAGGCGCAACCGCAGTGCAGGAATTGGCCTTCACACTCTATGACGGAATAAGCTATGTAGAATCCACTCTTGAAAGAGGATTGAAAGCTGATGATTTTGCACATCGCTTGTCATTCTTCTTCG
Organism: uncultured Candidatus Bathyarchaeia archaeon; assembly: GCA_964506875.1. Lineage (GTDB taxonomy): Archaea > Thermoproteota > Bathyarchaeia > Bathyarchaeales > Bathycorpusculaceae > CAZDNV01. The sequence continues at coordinate 6,097 of CAZDNV010000054.1, read as the reverse complement.
CATCCCATAATGACTTCTTTGAAGAGGTAGCCAAGCTCAGAGCTGCCAGAAGAATATGGGCAAGAGTGATGAAAGAGAGATTTCATGCTAAAAGCCCAAGGTCCATGTGGATGCGAATGCACATACAGACATCAGGATGCACTCTGACGCCACAGCAACCCTTGAACAATATAGCGCGAACAACGATACAGGCTCTAGCCGCTGTTCTAGGAGGGACCCAGTCATTACATACAAACTCATACGATGAAGCCTTGTGCCTGCCCACAGAAGATGCAGTAAGAGTTGCGCTAAGAACGCAACAAATAATAGCGCAGGAAAGCGGCGTCACCAGCACCGTGGATCCGATGGCAGGCTCCTACTACGTGGAGACCCTAACAAACGAGATGGAAAAGAAGGCAATGGAGTACATCCAGAAAGTGGACGACATGGGCGGAGCCATCGCAGCCATAGAGAAAGGATTTTTCCAAAGAGAAATCGCAGACAGCGCCTACAAATATCAAAAAGAAATAGACGAGAAAAATCGCGTGATAGTTGGCGCAAACGATTACATTACAGAGGAGAAGGAATGCCCAATAAAGCTTTTGCGCATTGACCCAAAAGTGGAGCAAAACCAGCTTGCCAGTCTGCAAAGACTAAAAAGGAACAGAGACAACAGAAAAGTGAAAGAATCACTTGACAAGATCCACTACTCAGCAGAAAAAGATGAAAACCTCATGCCCACGATAATTGACGCAGTGAAAGCTTATGCAACACTGGGAGAAATAACCGAAGTGTTACGCCAAGTCTATGGCGAATACAAGGAGTTAATAATAGTCTGATAGGGGAGAAGCAAAATGAAAAACTCAAGGAAAATAAGAGTTCTAATCGCGAAACCAGGCCTAGACAGCCATGACAGAGGAGCGAAGATAGTTGCCAGAGCACTAAGAGACGCAGGTATGGAAGTGATCTATACGGGACTAAGACAGACGCCGGAACAGATAGCAGAAACTGCCCTACAAGAAGACGTTGATGTTATAGGACTGAGCATTCTCTCAGGCGCCCACAAGACCCTTTTCCCAAGAATAATGGATCTCCTCAGACAGAAAGGCCTAACTGACGTAATGGTCTTCGCTGGAGGGATAATCCCAGAAGAAGACAAGCCTGAGATGAAGAAGCTTGGAATCAAGGAATTCTTTGGACCTGGCACCACAACTGACACGATCATACAGTACGTTCTTGATAACATACCTAAGAGAACGCAGTTATGATAACATCTACCTTCCCCGATGTGTAAGATCACAGTTCGCGGCTCTTAGCGCCTATTGGACCAAGCTAGGGCAAAAGCAATACACGCCGCACTAGGGCAAATCCACCTTCATTCAAGAATTACTCGTTTTCACCGCATAATGCTTCAGCTTGAATGCGCGCAAATTGAGATCCAGAAAGAAAAAGTCAGGAAAGATGCAGCAGTATCGCGCAGAACAACAAAATCGCCATTCCCAAAAAGTAACCCTTTTCCTAGCGTTGCAAAACCGAGACTAATGCGTCTGAGGGGTGTCGTTGACAAAACTACATGAAGCGCGCTAACAAGAAGAAGCTAAAAAGCTGCACAAAAGCATTTGCTCGAAAAGTACCACTTGGCACTGAGATGGAGATGAGTTTAAATAGCTCGTATTTTCAAACCACGAGATGGTAAATTGTGAAAGAATACTTGATCGGCACAGGCGGCTGGGCATACTTCCAAGTCCCAGGTCTCAAGTCACTAGCAGCATACTCCGAAGTCTTCAACTTCGTTGAGGTGAATTCAATCTTCTATCAGATACCGCCTCTAGAAGAAGTAGAAAGATGGAGGAAAACGGTTCCCTCGGACTTCCAATTCTCCGTAAGAGCAAACCGAACAATAACACACAAGCACCGGTTTAAGCCAACAGAAGAAGCATTAGAGACATTCGAAAAAATGAAAAGAGTATGCAGTATGCTGAGGGCCAGCATCATGCATCTTCAGGCTCCTCCACAATTTGCAAAGGACCGAGTCGCGATTAACAATCTTCGTGACTTTCTGTCAGCGACAGAACCTAGAAAACTGCGCCTAGCCATTGAAATAAGAACAAAGCCTCCTTCTGCCGCACTCTCTGAAATGTTGAAAATCATGCAAGATCACAACGTCATCCACTGCGTAGACCTCTCAAAGGGTGAAATCCCCGCTTACGAATCAGACATGCTCTACACGAGGCTTTTCGGAAAGGGAAGACACAACATCTACCAACCCATGGACGGAGAGCTCGCAGAAATAGATCACAAAGTATCAAACAGCAAATCAGAAAAAGCGATCATGAGCTTCCACTTTGTCAAAATGTACACAGACGCGACAAGGCTGAAGATCTACAAACAGACAGGCAAATTCCCAGCTGTCACACGGTCAACAGGCCTTTCCTCATTGGAAGAGGTCCTTCGTCAGGACGCAACCTTTCCAGCCACAAAACAAGAACTATTGTATCAACAAGGATGGAAGCTCTTCGACCTGAGCAAGAACAGAAGGGTCCCATCAAGAATGTACCTACAAAGACTTCCCGACAAAACATATAGCAGCACACACGAAATCGCTGTCACATTACAGGAGGAGGCGAATTCATGATGTGCACGCGATACGTTCTAAGAACCGAGCAAGGCTCTATGGAAAATCCAGGATCAATTGCAGCTGGTCAAATCACTCGAGGGCGATAGAATAAAGAATCAAAGAGGAGCCATAACATAGTCGGAGTGGATGTGTTGTCTGCAATAACTAACAACGTCTTTCTAGGGACGTCTGGTTGGAGTTACAGGGAGTGGATAGGACCCTTTTACGACAAGACGGACAAAAGCATGCTTCGAGTCTACACGAAGGTCTTCAGCACGGTCGAGATAGATTCCACGTTCTACAGATACCCATCCAAGGGTATGGTGATGGGCTGGACCAGGTATTCACCAGAGGGATTTGTCTTCACAGCAAAGTTGCCCCAACTGATCACTCATAAAAAGAAGCTTGACCTAGGCGAAGGCGTGGAACAAGACCTTGAGAAATTCATGGAGCTTATGGAACCGCTTTCACTAAATGGCAAGCTCGGCTGTATACTTATCCAGCTTCCCCCAAGTTTCGATTACAAGCCAAGAGAACTGGAAGACTTCTTCAAAGTGCTCCCTACACACGTAAGATTCGCCGTTGAATTCCGAGATCTATCATGGATTAGAAATGAAACATGGCTACTCCTTGAGAAATACAAGATTGCGTACACGATAGTCGATGAACCCTTGCTCCCTCCGGAAATGCACCTGACATCAAATATCGCTTATTTCCGGTGGCACGGACACGGAACTACTCCTTGGTACGACTATCACTATTCCATCCAGGAGCTTCAACCCTGGTGTCCAAAGATGGCAGAAGCCGCTAAGAAAGTCGAAAAAGTATATGGATATTTCAACAACCACTATCATGGATACGCAGTCGAAAACTGCCTTCAAGTTCTCGAAATGATGAATGCCATCAAGCCTCTACAGGTAGAAGCGAAACAAAAAATAGAAAGCTACTTCCGAAGCTCACAGATTCCGAAGACCACACTTGAAACATTCATTCAACCGAACGTAACAAGCTTCGAAAACCTAGTCCGCTATTTCGTTTCTCCGGAAAGACTAAGAAGAGCGGAACAGATCCGAGACGACGAAATAGCAGTAACAGAGCAAACGAGAAAGCGCGTTGAAGCGACTATAGGAGAGTACAACATAGCAATAAACATTGGCGCAAAAGAGATCTTGCATGACTGCGCTGACTGGGAGAAAATCCTGTCAACTAAGAAACTCTGCAAGCATGTTGCAAAACTGCTTCTAGTAATGGATAGAGAAAAAGCAACGGAAATGCTTAAAGATGTGCTCTCTCACGAAGAAGCATGGCGATTTGCACTCTACGCCAGAAGTTGAATAGAAGACGGCAAAGCGTATGCGCACGCTAAATCAAAGCTTTTCTTGGAATAGATGAGTGCATGGGAAATCGCCATCTTTTTATGCTGCCAAAAGAACCTGAAACTTGAGACGTGCCAAGACATTGACAAAGATCGAAGACATAGTTCAAGGCGTACTCGCTGGAGACCACAAAAGCATAGCAAGAGCAATAACAATCATTGAAAACGAAACTTCAGGTGCCCACAGCATTGTCTCCGCTGTCTATCCCCACACTGGGAAGGCGCACATCATAGGGTTGACAGGTTCAGGAGGAGCTGGAAAAAGCACACTCATAGAGAAGATCATAAGGGAGTACCGACGCAAGAGCAAGTCAGTCGGAGTGGTCGCTGTTGATCCCACGAGCCCTTTCACAGGAGGAGCCTTTCTGGGCGATAGAATACGCATGCAAGAACTGAGTACGGACCATGATGTGTTCATACGCAGCATGGCTTCTCGCAACTATTCAGGAGGAATAGCCAAGGCAACCAAAGATGCAGCCAGAGTATTAGATGCAGCGGGCAAGGATATAGTTCTTGTCGAAACCGTAGGCGCCGGACAGTCTGAAGTAGAGATAATCAAAGTAGCCCACACCATAGTAGTAGTCCATGCACCAGGTTTGGGAGACGAAATCCAGGCAATAAAGGCTGGAATAATGGAGATAGCTGACATTTTTGTTGTCAACAAGGCTGACCGAGAAAACGCAAACAAGACCATGATTGACATCCAGGCCATGCTTCAACTAAACAACGAAGAAGGCAAGTGGAAACCACCAGTCTTGAAGACAGTCGCCTTGACGGGCGAAGGTGTCCCGGAGCTCGTGGAGAAACTGGAAGAGCACAGGTGCTTCCTGAAAGGAAGCGATGTATGCCAAATGGATCGATTGAGAGTTAAGGTGGAAGCTGAACTCATCGAAGCTATAAAAGAAAAGGTGGCTGCTTCGGTCATAGAGGAGTTGAGAAAGGAAAACAAGCTCGATCAATTGCTGGATAAAATCCTTGAAAAGAAGACTGATCCTGAATCTGCGGCAGAAAGACTCCTAAATGAAATAATAAGAAGGCGCTAGAGTCGATGCCCAAGCTTGAGAAAGGATTCATTCAGGTCTATACTGGAAATGGAAAAGGCAAGACATCAGCAGCATTCGGACTCGCTTTAAGGGCTATAGGTAATGGGTTGAGAGTTTACATCATCCAGTTCATAAAAGGAGGATTCGACTACGGGGAACTGCACGTTCTAGATAAGCTTCCAGACCTTACATTGAAGGCTTACGGTAGAGGAAAGTTTGTGATAGCAACCCCTCCAGAAAAAGAGGACATCAGACTCGCGGAACAAGCCCTGCGCCACGCTAAAGAGATTGTTGAAAGTGGCAAATATGATATCGTAATATTAGATGAAATCAACGTCGCCTTGGACTTGAAACTGATCAGTCTTTCAGAGACTCTGGCTCTCATTGACAGCAAACCTGAACACGTTGAACTAGTGTTGACTGGCAGAAACGCACGAAGAGAAATAGTTGACCGGGCAGATTTGGTCACAGAAATGAAGGAAATCAAGCATCCATTTAGCAGGGGTTTTCCTGCAAGAAAAGGAATAGAGCACTAAATTGCAGTGCGCAACGCAAGATTCGCTGTAATACGTTAATGCGTAACTAAACCAAAACATTATAGGTAGTCCTATATACGTCGCTGTGCATTATGTTTCGTGAGGAACGCAAAGTGAACAACGGTAACGGAATGACGGAAAGCAACGTCATTGAGTTGTGGGCTTCAAAGATTCCCGAAGTCATGCAGTGGTTGTCTAAAATCCAAATCAAGGAGTTGAACGCGCTGGCGCTTTATCGCTTCTGTCAATGGGCAGGTAAAACGCCCATTGAACTGCTAGCGATGAAGAAAGATCCTTCAAGCTTAGAAATTGAAAAGCTGTTAGACACTTTCGTTGCCGCTGACGAGAAAACGCTAGGCATGACTAACGCTCTCAAGTTTTGGCGCGTCAACGCCGTTAAGTCGTTGTTTAAGCATAACTACATCAACATAGCAAGGACTGCGGGCGCGATACAATTAGAGAAAAAGAAAGATTATAACAAACTCTCAAGAGAGGGTCTGCGCAAACTTTGGGACAACACCTATAACCTGCGTGATCGCGCGCTAAT
>CAZDNV010000053.1:0-12511 GCA_964506875.1 uncultured Candidatus Bathyarchaeia archaeon | reverse complement strand
GGCATGTTTGTTTGTGTCCGCATCCGCCTGTGCATTTCTGTTTAGCCACTCGTATCGTAGGCAACTGCTATTTCCCAAGTTCGCGTTCTTGTGCAGCGGGTTCTTTCGCTGTAAGCTTAAAATAGTTGAAGCACGAGTATGATACTTATGTTTCAACTATTCGCCAACAGAGAAGAAGAACTCTCTTTCCTAGAAAAACACTACAAATCAAACTCCGCTGAATTCGTAGTAATCTACGGCAGAAGAAGAATCGGCAAAACCGAACTCACAATCAAATTCTCAAGAAACAAACCCCACGTATACTTCCTAGCCGACCGCCGACCGGAAACCGAACTAATACAGGAACTCAAACAAAGAATGAGCCTATACCTCAAAAACGAAAGCTTCGCAAAACTAGACGTCAAAAACTGGATCGAACTCTTCCAAGAATTCACAAAATGGAACAAAACCCCAAAAACCATAATAATCATAGACGAATTCCCCACGCTCATAGAAACAAACCACGCAACCCCCTCAATCTTCCAAAAAATCTGGGACCAAAACCTCAAAAACACCAAAACCATGCTCATCCTGCTTGGCTCATCAATAAGCATGATGGAAACCGAAGTCCTAAACTACAAAAGCCCACTCTACGGCAGAAGAACAGCTCAATGGAAACTCGAACCCCTGAAGCTCTTCCACCTCAACCAATTCCTCCCAAAATATGACCTCGAAACCCTCATCAAAGTCTACGGATGCCTAGGCGGAGTACCCGCATACCTGCTTAGATTCGACCCAAGCAAGGACATCTGGCAGAACATCGAAGAAAAAATCCTGGCAAAAGGCGAATTCCTGTACGAAGAAGCCGAATACCTGCTCAGAGAGGAACTTAGAGAACCCCGCAACTACTCCTCAATCCTGAAAGCGATAGCCCATGGAGCCAAAAACTACGGCGAAATACTAGACCAAACAAACATGGACAAAAGCATGCTCTCAAAGTATACAAGCGTACTGGAAGACCTAGGCTTCATCAGAAGAACCTACCCCATAGGCATCAAACCCAAGCCAAGAAAAAGCAACTACACAATAGCCGACAGCTATCTGCTGTTCTGGTTCAAATACGTCTTCCCAAACAAAACCGAACTGGAAATAGGCAACGCAAAAACCGTCCTACGCAGAATCAAAGAAGATTACAACAACTACATGGGTCACATATTCGAGCAAACAGCACTAGAGTTCCTAATAGAAGCACAAAAAGAGAAACACCTGCCCTTCACTTTAACCCAACTCGGAAAATGGTGGTTCAAGGACAACGAAATAGACCTCATCGCCATCAACGAGGAAAAACCCACCGCAACGTTCCTTGAAGTGAAGTGGAGCACTCTTAACAGACAAGACACCGAGAGAATCCTAAGCAACCTAAAAACCAAAGCACGACTATTCCGCTGGAACCGTAAAACGGAGAACTTCGGAATCATAGCAAAGAAAATAACAGAAAAACAAAACCTGCAAAACCAAGGATACCTCGCATTTGACCTCGAAGACCTCGAAAAACTCCAGACCCGAACCTAAAACCACTAGGGTTGCCAACACACTTGTTTGTGTCCGCAGCCACCACCACATTTCTGTCTGGCCACTCGTATGGGCGGCAATTCCTCATCTTTAATGATCCGCTTAATGTGCCCCAGAACCCTCTTCACATAACTCTTCATAGTCGGTGTGATTTCAATCTGCAAGATCAGTGTTTCAGGAATGTAATTCACGAAACCCCGCTTAACAACAGTATCAAGGTTCCCTTCAATAAGCAACGCATACCCAACCAATTGATACCTGTGATCCATGCAGACCTTGCCCTTATCAGAACTCATATTCTTGTATTCTACTGGAATGTATTCCTCTTTGGCCGTTTTGATAATGCAATCCACATTCCCCTGCAATCCAAGCACACCAGAGCCGAGCGGAGTAAACAACAACTTCTCAGCACTTACGAACTCAGATGAATAGTAGATGGCGTCTTTTCTCCGAAGCTCCTTCTTAACGTAATCTTCATGCAACTCTTTACTCTCCTCTTGCTGCGAGCCAAAAATGGGAGTTGCATGTAAGACCTTGTCAAAATAGATTAGCCTTGGACAGTAAATGTAATGCTTAATGTCAGTAACAGAAACGGAAGGTTCGGCAATATCGAATATTGGCAGCTTCTGCTTGCTTCTCAACCACTTATCCTCTCTTGACTCTTTGGTCTTCTTCATGTCGTTCCTCCAAAAACAGGCTGGCTAGAAATACGCGATCTTGTCTTTCTCTTCCTTCAGCTCATACTTTTTCGGTTTGCCGACCTCTTTTCTCCCCTTGAAGCAACTGTCACAAACAGGAAACAACTGCACATTCTCAATCAAATCCCTAATTAAATTCTTCAAATCCACAAGCAGACTATTCAACTCATCCCGCCGCAGGCTGCCAAAAAACGCGCTGTACTGGATCCGCTGCAACCCATAATCTTTCAAGGTTTCAGCAACCAAAGCCCGCAGATTATCATCCGTAATATCATAAATCACAACGTACCGCACAACAGTTCACCATCCCAAACAGAAAGGCACATACTCCGCCTCTTTCAGCAGAAAGCGAACCACACAACGAGCCTGCAAATAGATGAAACTTTTCAAAGAACCCTTCTGACCGTTAAACATCACCTCACTGTCCAAACGCTCCTGAAAACTAGCCAGCAAAACTTTGATCACATCCTTACTCAGAACCCGACCTTCCTCCACAGCTTCAGTCGCCAGAATCTCGTTCGGTTTTATGACCCCCTTCGTGATCAGACCCAACAAAGTCCGGTCTACAAGCTGTTGACGAAACTCCTCCATCAAGTCCAAGACAAGAGAAGGCTTTCCTGATCTGTCGGCATGCAAATATCCAGCATAGAAATCCAATCCAGCATAGCTAACAGCCTTCCAAACTTCAGGAAACAGAATCGTCTGATAACCAAAGTTCAGCATCGCATTAAAAGAGTCACGCGCACCGCGAGTCTCTCTTCCCGTAAACCCCAATTCCAGAGGCAAGATCTGCCGAATCGAATCCCAATAATACCGAGCGCCTTCAGCTTCCAGAATCATCACTTGCTGACGCTTCTCATCAATGTTAGAACCCTGCTCTCTGTTGATTCTCTCATTCACCTCATCAATCAACTTGCCCGACTCATACAACCTCTCGGCCAAACTCGGATCAGTTTGCCGTCTATTTTTAGCCATCAGCTTCAGAAGATTGGCTTGATTCACGAGCTTTCCCGCTATGAACTTCTTAGCTAGGATCAGGCTTCGTTGATCGTTGTAAGCTATGAACTGCTCCCTGCGAGCTCTAACTGAGCCAGTCATAGAAGCGGGCATCAAAACAGCATAGGGCCAACCCCTGTAGCGAGCAAAGACAACTTGAATATTATTCTCTACTGCCAAATCCAGGGCGCTTGCTGAGAACGCAACGCCAGAAGAGCAGCAGATTATCAAATCAACATCATCTGCCACGATCTCCTTAACTTCGCCACCAGTCTTCTTTACGATGAATCGGTTCCTCTTTCTTCCAAGGAAAATGCCGAAGTCATCAAGAAAAATCTTCATAGAAACACCCGTGTCAAAGGCACTTATCCATAGCAGGCGTTGTAGTACTGGCAATACTCTTTACACTGCGAACGCTCAGGCTTGCCCGGATCTTTCCTCTCCGCCACAATTTCCAGCTTCTTGTCTCTCTCTTCAATCCACCACTGCCTCAACTCGTCATTCGCAAAAAACAGATCCTTCTGAACACTTATCTTGCCCTTATCAACCTGCAAATACACCGTGCAGCAGATGTCAACTGGCACTTCATGGACACTTTCAAACACAAGAGCGTAACCCACAGCGTAAAGCCTGTACCATTCCTCTTTAGCGCTAGCAACCTTCAAATCAAACATGATGGCCCTGAGATAATCATAGCAATCAACGCTTAGCACGTCGCTCAGGCCAAGCAGCTCCCCAGATATCCTGTGCTCAATCAAAAAGGGAACTGCCGAAGCCATTAGATCCAAATCAGAAGCATGAACCTGCCTGCTCGAAGCTTCGGCCAACCTTGCCTCGCACATTTTTCGCATGAACTCCCAGACTCTTCTGCACGGCTCCATGACATTCTCAGGCTTCTCAGGAATCTCCTGCCACCTTATCTTCTGCCACCAAGACTCGAAACTTACCTCTTGACGCTGAAGAAAAGCCTGCAAACTGTCACTCACCACACCATGAAAAAGCTTACCCAGAGCCATTCTCGCAGTAGGAGCTGGATACATCTTCTCGATGTGTCGCAGATACACGTCTTGATTCGTCGGGCAATACTTTGAACTGACCTCATACATCGGCAACTTAACACTGTCAAAGTAAGGCTTCAACGGCGGCTGATGCCAATTCCATCCTCTAAGTTCTTTGCTGACTCCCACTTCCCTGGCTGTGGGCAACAGTTGGTAAAGTAGATGCTTGTGTTCGATGTCTGACAGAAAATACAATCTAGCCGACCATCAAAGCGAGTCTCATCCGATTATCTTTATAAACTGAATTACATTCCAATAATAATCGAGAATACATACCCCAGATCATGATTGAAAGACCCCCTAATCTGCGAACAGGGCAAAGAATGGGGTCGGATTCATGGAGAAATCCCAATTAATGGGAATTGAAAGCAGCACCATTGATAACTCATCCAGTTCAACTTCAGAAGATTCATGGAGAAATCCCAATTAATGGGAATTGAAAGTATTCCACAACTATAGCGGTATCTGAAAGATTAGCAAAAGATTCATGGAGAAATCCCAATTAATGGGAATTGAAAGCAAGTAATCGACAGATGGGAGGTTGGGAGCCCCTAAAGATGATTCATGGAGAAATCCCAATTAATGGGAATTGAAAGTAACACGTTCAAAGCTTCAGATTGCCCAGTTGGAATGAGATTCATGGAGAAATCCCAATTAATGGGAATTGAAAGCGTAAGTAGGGGGTCTTATTGCTTCCATGAAAGAGAGAGATTCATGGAGAAATCCCAATTAATGGGAATTGAAAGTACCCCCCTCGGTTTCTTGTGGAGATTAGGCTCTCGGAGATTCATGGAGAAATCCCAATTAATGGGAATTGAAAGCCTAAAACACAAGGCAAAGTCACATTCACACCACTAGGGATTCATGGAGAAATCCCAATTAATGGGAATTGAGAGCTTTAAAATCCCAGCCACTGCACTTAGTCGCAACATATTTATGTGCTCTCGGATTTGGGTTGAGCTATGATGAAACGAAGGCGCGACAAGAGCAGGAAAAACAAGATAGCGGCACTTGCTATCATTGCAGTTGTCCTAGTCTCCATAGTAGTCGTATACAGCGTGACGAGCAATAATGATCCATACGCAGGCAAGAACAAGGTTCTTCTCCAAACAACAATGGGAAACATAACGATCGAGCTGTATAATGACATGCCGATCACAGTGGGGAACTTCAGAAAACTGGTTAGCCGAGGAACGTATAACAACACGATCTTCCACAGGGTGATTGACGGATTCGTGGTTCAAGGCGGAGACCCGACCGGAACAGGCTATGGAAACTCGAGCATACCAAGTATACCTGATGAATTCACTGACCATAATAGAAATGACAAATACACTGTCGCCATGGCAAACACTGGTGAACCTAACACTGGAAGCAGCCAATTCTTCATCAATCTTGTCAACAACAATGGTTTGGACGACATACATCCCGTGTTCGGTAGGGTCATAGAAGGGACAGATGTCGTCGAAGCGATCGGAAAAGTTGAGACGAGCGGGTCCCCCAACTACCTACCAATCAGTGAAGTCAAGATAATAAAAGCGGAGCTCATCGGCTAATGCTCAGACTGCCTAAAACGCCAAACGTTCCCTAACCCTTTGCAAGCCGAAGGAAAAATATAGCCGACCTTGAGAGAATGAAGATCAGTTTGCTCCTGTATGCAGCTACTCCGTTACTTCCTTCTGCGGTAAGAACTGATATTTATCATAGTAAGCCTTTATTATTCCTGTAGCAATATGAGACGATCTTACCTCCAGGGACCTAGTGAGGACGAAGCGCCATGGAGAATCAATCAAAGGGAAACAGCCGTCTCGCACTTTTGGGTGCAGCTCACTCATTCAATCATTCACTTTTTCTAATCGCGCCAGCCCTACTCTCCGTATTCATCGAAAAGGATCTTGGGACTTCGCCTGCTGAAACCGGCTTGGTAACAGGGATTGCATCCTTCATCTATGGTGCTGGCGCACTAGTCGGAGGGCCACTTGGCGAAAGGATCGGAGAAGCAAAAACGATCATAATGTGTTTGACCATGTCAGGCCTCTCAGCATTCATCATGCTTGCTACTGGATTCGCCCACACAATCTACATTTATGCATTAGCAATGATTCTAATGGCAGCATGGGCAAGTCTCTATCACCCTACCGCAAACTCGCTAATCTCAAAAACCTTCAAAGGCCGAGTCTCCGAAGCCATGGGACTGCACGGCGTCGGAGGAACACTGGGCGTCGTCATAACTCCACTAGCTGCCGGAATCCTCGGCAGGCTCCTAGGATGGCAATGGGCCTTCGCCGCATTTGGCTCAATATGCATCATCCTAGCACTGGCATTTATGAGAAAATTTGGCAAGACCGAAAGAAAAAGAGAGAAGCATGGAACACTCATCGACGCCTTGAGGATCCCCGAACTCAGAGTGCTCCTGCTTTTCAATGTGACGATAGGGCTCTTCATGAAAGGAGTTGAACTGTACTTCCAGACATATCTTATGAAAAAATGGCTTATTGATCCCTGGTGGGCCTGGCTAGCCTACACCCTTGTCTTAGCAGCAGGAGTCCTAGGCCAGTGGATAGGAGGAAAAACCGCAGACAAAATAGGCTCAAGAAGAGTGCTCATCGCCACTTCGACAGGCGTATCCTTAAGTCTGCTCTCCCTCTTGTTCATGCCAATCTACATGGTTGGAATAGGCATTTTCATTATACTATATGGCTTATCCTTCTACGCACACCAGCCCGCATTAAACTCGCTAACAGGCTTCCTGTCCCCACAAAACCAAAGAGGAGCCGTCTATGGAGTCTTCTTCTTCACGTCCTTCGGAATAGGCGCCATCTCACAGATCATAGCAGGATACATGATCAAACCATACGGCCTTGATTCTGCCTTCTACATGTTCACAGCCTTCGCCTTAGTCGCCCTGCTATTATCATTCAAACTGCCTGAAAAGAGAGAAAGCGACTAGGGATTCAGCGGAAAATTCCAAAGATCCCGCGGATAGCTAGCCAGCTTGGCAGCGCTTGACAAGGTCTAGATGCAGAAGACGCGTGAGAATTCCAGCAGCCAGTTCGAACTCAACCGAACCTTATAAGCAAGCTAATACCAACGGCCGCAGCGCAATCCGTGCCATTCCCTAGATTCTGTTCGTGCATTAGACCATCCATGAATTGCCTTAGAGGTCGGGCGAACGTTGGAAAGCCTTACAACGCTCAACGCAAGTGTGCAGCGCCTCAAGTCTAAGCACACCGAAAAGCAGGCGATCATGTAAGTTTTGAAACGAAAACGCAAAAGGCAAAGCATTCGAGGGGACAAAATGCTGCAATGCTGTAAATCCAACCACGTATCGCCGTGGCTCAAGCCAAACGGACCCCGAAGTCTCTTCGACCTAGCTCAAATGAGCGATCTCCGTTTTGGTCAACGGAGCTGAAGTGCGCATTCAACATCAGCCTATGCTAAAAAGAGGCAGGATCTTGGCGCGAGGGCACTCAGCCTCGAGTCTCAACCACGCGGAGACGAATTGTCGTATTAAAGCAGTCTATGTCTCGCCTATTACTTGAATAATGACGGTTCTTTGCCTAGGATGGACATCTGTTTCCACAAACACTAGTGACTGCCAGGTTCCGAATTCCACGCGTCCATCAATGAGAGGAAGCGTCTTGTCTGGAGGAAAAAGAATTGACCTCAAGTGCGAGTGCGCATTTGACGAGTGTTCATAACCCTCATCTTTCGGCACGATTCTTTCCAGAAATCTCTTCGTGTCTTTCAACAGACCTTGTTCATTTTCCGTCAAGACAAGCATACCAGTTGCGTGAGGTGCAAAGACATGAACCAAACCGTTCCTCACTCCGGACTTTGTAGCTGCCTCCTGAATCTTGGCGGTAAGGTCGACAAACTCTATTTCACCTCTAGTGGAAAAATCATAGCTCAGATTGCAAACCTTGAAGCCAGTCAAAAGAACCTCTACTCCAAAACCAGGGTCATTATTACTTCATCGACATACTTATCGTCCTTCAAGAACCTGCGGGGGACTCGTCCCGTTTCCGCAAACCCAATTCTCTTGTAGACGTGAATCGCTCTCGCGTTGCTTTCGAACACGTTCAACGTCAAGACTTTGAGTCCCATTGCCTTAGCTTGTTCTAATAGAGTCTTCATCATAATAGTTCCAATCCCGACATCTCTATAACCTTTCATTATCGCAATGCCTATCACTCCGACATGCTTATCGTAGCCTTCTAACCGCTTGCCGATTTCCGAGTTCGCAATCACCTTGCCCTTGACTTCAGCAACGACGTAGAAGATCTCATCCCGTTCAAAGCGACTCAATGCCTTAGCCAACCAGTCAGCCTCCTGTTCCCTCGTAAGCCTTTGATCCCTCGAAATGTCCGCCTCCTCTTCAACAAGCGAATTGATTAACTCGAGTAAGTCTTCCAAGTCCTCCCATCTAGGAGTCCTCAGAACCACCTCATTCCCGTCTCGAGCTGAGAAGGTTCGCAGCACTCTGCCGGATCTCATAAACGATACTATCGCACTACTCTCTAATAATCTTAGATTGCCCCTGCCTGAGGCAAGATACAGTCAGAAACAGGTACCCTGTTGATGCTTTCGTATACAGTGATCCGATTGGTTGAGTGCTGGTGATGTCTGGTGAACGTCCAGTCTTCAGGTAATACCAGCTTAACCAATGTCACTGAAGAGTAGAAAACCCATCTGAAAAGATGAAAAATATTGACCTTTTAGCCTACAGTAGACACTACAACTTCACGCACTCACAGAAACGGAGCCAGGAAAGCAGGCCTCTTCTGGGTTAGAATTGGCTCAACTAGACGCTGTGATACGACCTTATTGTGTTTGACTGACAGCGCGGTATACGCAAGCATCAACAAAACTCACCTGTGTGCGCTTAGGCCAAGACCCCAATTTGAATTTCATGATTGTGTTTGCCATTCATGCAAGCACAATATCTCAAGCTGGTTTTCGAATCTTCATATGAATTTAGAGATTGGCCTGTGACAAGTGGAAAACAATCTATCTTAATGCTGGACTGGTCAATCACGGGTGCGATGCTTGTAACGAAGGATGAAAGAATAAGCAGTCTTCTCGTAAAATGTGATCTGGAAGGTCGAAGTGACCTCGAAGTAAGGGCCTAGCTGCTTCGCATGGAGATTTTCGGGGGTTTTTATATGAGGCCCCAGCCATCTCCATGCCAAGACCTGATAGACTAGAACAATAAGGCCAAATCATGGCTATTTTGAGATTACAGGCTCATTCTGAGCCTTCAAATTCTTGCATTTGGAAACAAAGGCTAGCAGATTCCAAATTCAGGTGAGTTCGAGAAGAGACGGGGCACTGAGATGTCGTTCATGGGAAAAGACAAGTGGGGAACGGCTCAGATTCCAAAAGGGGCTTTTCGAGTCTCCGTTTGCCTTTCCTTCCAGAAGGGTGGTTGCAACGCTCGTTGCCGTGTATGTTATTGGATTTTTCATATTATCAGTTTTGAAATAACCGCTTTAATCGTTTGCCGTCATACTTCAGATAGACGAAAGGGTGCTAGGCTTGACTCTTAACTACTTTGGGGACACCAGCGAGACGCTTGAGCGAAGCGTCGACGGGAGAAAGGTGAAAGTGAAGTGGGATTGGGGCGCCTTCGAGAATACTGACGGATACCCTGTTGACGACAATCTCATTAACTGGGCGATTGGTCAAGAGCAAGCTTTGAAGGAGTGCTTTCTATGTCTAGATGAGTGGGTGCATAAGCTTAAGTGGCTGGGAGAAACGAAATGGTATGAGAGCTGGAGCAAGACTGACAGGAACAAGCATATAGCCAAGACTGTAATCAGCCCTGGTCCATACCTGCTTCTTCTAGGAGACCCTGGAACCGGAAAATCCCTTATCGGAAGGGCTCTTGCCGAAAAGCTCACGCAAATCTACAAAGAGAACGGCATAAAGCTCTTCGACGTCCTCTGCTGGAAGAATCCTGCTTTGCCTAGTGAACCCAAAATTTCGATGCATAAGGCAGGCGAAGGGAAAAAGATCCTTCAGACGGAACAACTCAAAGAGTTTAAGAGGAAATTCGCCACAAAGATTGGGCTGAAGGCGCTGCAATCTTTTCTGGTTGTGATTGGGCTAGTCCTCATTTCTCTCGGGTTCTACTTCATGGTTCAGTCGTGGCAAACTTGGGGATCCAACCCAAACTATCTCGGGGGCAGCCTGCAGGAACAGTATCATTACAGCTTTGCAGACTATGTCATTGAGAAGTTTGTCGGTCTAGTCCCACTAACCTTCATACCTGGTGGAAGCCTGATCTTCTTCGGAGTTTTCATCTGGTGGTTCTCAAGGCTCATGGGCTCAGGGGGATTAAAGGGTATTGGCGGGGCGCAGCAGACAGACGTTCCGAAGATAATAGTAGATAATAGCGCCGAAAGGGCACCATTCATTGATGCCACCGGCCACAGAAGCGCACAGCTTTTCGGATCAATCGCGTGGGATCCATTTCAAACAGGTGGTCTAGGTACTCCCGAGCATCAGAGGGTAACCGCAGGCGACGTTCACGTCGCGTCGCTTGGAATACTGTACATAGATGAGGTAAAGAACTTGGATCCGGAGGAAGCTGTGACGCTTTTGACCGTGCTTGAGGATGGGAAGCTGCCTGTAACACTGAGAGGAAGAATCCATGGCGGCGACACTGCGGCAATGACTGTTTCGACAGAGCCAGTGCCTACTATAACCTTCCTTGTTGGGGCTGGAAACTTTGATAGCATAGGCCAAATCCATCCTGCCTTGATGGATCGCATCTACGGGTACGGAAAAGTCGTAAGGATGAACAACGACATGCCCAACACCATGGAAAATCGTCGCAAGTACGTGCAGTTTATAGCCCAAGAGATTAGACGCTTCAACTTTCCACCTTTCAGTCGCGAGGCGTGCCAGGAAATCGCGGAAGAGGGGAGACGCAGAAGCAACAAGAAGGATGCTTTGACAACTAGGTTTAGGCCTCTGATTTCAATCATAAAGACCGCTGCTACGCTCGCAATGAATGAGGGATGCAAGACCGTTGAAGGGCGCCATGTTAGTGAAGCGATAGAGCAGCACTGCAAGACTATACAGCGACAAATACTGGAGCACGACATGAACGAAAGAGGCAAGCTTCTGGAAATAAAGGCCAAGGGAACCACGTTGGGGCAAATCCATGGCTTGGCCGTAGTCAAAGACCCGTTCAGCGGAGAGATGACGGGAAGTGTGCTGAACGTTAAGGCGCATATGGTCAAGAGAAGCGATCTAACGAGGACATATCCTTTGAAAGGCTATTACAGGGTAACTGGCGTAGCTAAAGGTCAAAGCTTCATTTCTGACAGCATTGCTAAGGTTAGAAGTGTGATCCTGCAGAAATACGGTGTTGACATAGCCCAAGACTACTTGACGCACATAGACTTCGCCCAGTCCTACGGCGTTGATGGGCCTTCTGCAGGCGTCACTATGACTCTTCTCCTTTGTTCACTCATTGAGGGCAAACCTGTAAGGCAAGACGTGGCTGTGACCGGCGAAATAAACCTAGGCGTTGGCGATTCAATTCAGATAACCGCAGTGGGCGGTGTGTACGAGAAAATCAAGGCCGCAGAGGCTTGGGGTTTCAGGAAGGTAATTATTCCTCAGAAGAATTTCGAATATTCAATCGATGTCAAAGACTACAAGATTGACGTTGTACCTGCAGCCACGCTTGATGAATATCTGAAAGAATGTCTAGTCAATAGGCCATTACTGGAGATACCGGTTCAGACTTATAAGTCTAGGAAACTCTAGGCATTTCTTGGCTTCAGGAGATTGTTACTATTTTCAGAGTGGCTTCTCTGAGCTAGGAAGTCTCTAATGGTTAGAGAAGTGGACAAAGCTGAGATACGCAGGTGGCGAAAAAGGGGTTTCTACAGTGAGAGTGTTCTTGTAAAGCTTCTTCAGAAGCATGGATACAATGCCGTGCGGGTTCCCGTGAGTAACCCAAGCCTTAACCCATTGCCAGACGTTATGGCTAGGAAAGGACCCGGCATCTATGCATTCGAGGTGAAGAATGCGAGCTATTATGCATATTTTCCACCGCAGCAGATTGAGAAGCTCTTCAGGTTCCTCAATGAGTTGGTTCCACCTCAGGTCGAATATGGACAGAGGCACGCCGTTCTTGCAGCTCATTTGGGGAAGAAATGGATCTTCAAGGAGCTGATGTGGAAGGAATGG
>CAZDNV010000052.1:0-12762 GCA_964506875.1 uncultured Candidatus Bathyarchaeia archaeon | reverse complement strand
GTGTGTGCTTTTAGCGCCTGGTTTCTGGTTAACATGTGTTAATTTAACTATGCTAAACAATATCAATCATACTAAGAAACATTTAAATAGTTCTTTTTATATATCTTTATATATGACAAAAACTAAGAAAGATGTATATGAAAGCGCTCTTGCCAGTGGAGAAACTGAAAAATCTGCTAGAGCCAAGGCTGAAGGTTATCCTGAATATGAGGTAACACAGATGGATAAAGAACCTGTTAAACTTGGAATAAAAACAAAGATGGAGAAGACAGACAGCTATTGGAAAGAGTATTTCATTACGCTCAGATGGGTAATAGGAGCTATATTGGTAGCTTTTGTAGCATGGCTCATCTTTTCTAATTGCTGTTCGGTTCCTTTATCATAATATAGAATGTGACCATTATGACAAAAAGAAAAAAGATTAGATGCCCCGCATGTGACAAAATAACTGAGATAAATTATAGAAAGCGTAAGATTATATTAGATAAGACAGGAGGGTACAATAGTACCGAATATTTTGGTCGCTGTGAACACTGCAAGAAACATTTCTTGATTTCTTTCTTTGATAAAGAATTCGATATCTAAAAAATATTCAGAAATCTATTTATAGTCCTAAAAGAATATCTTTTTTGCACTATGATGTGCGGAGTAAAGAAAAATATGGCAAAAAAAGAAGTAAAGCAAAGCAATTTAGACGCAGGTGAAAACCAGACATTTGAACATAAGGAAAGCGTAAAAATTCCTGATGGTTCACACAAGGGGCAGATAAAATCTGTTACCTATGAGAAGAGGAACGAATTTGAATATATTGACGTCCGTGTCTCAGTTGACGGGTTCCCAGATATAACAATAAAGACAGGGTTCCCCGCTACTATCAGTGAAAATAGTAGCCTCGGCAAATTCCTACAATCGGCAGGAATGGCAATAAAGCCAGGGAAGGTATCAAGCCTATCTGATATAAGAGATACTTTGATAGACAGGTCAATCTCTTATCAGACATATACAGATGATGTCTATGCAAGGATTGTCAATAAAACGATTAAGTTCGTTTAAAGTGGGGAGAAAGAAAGCATAGGGGGAACTCCCCTTTCTTTTTTTCTTTAAAAGATATGAAAGAACTTACTGATGATTTACTGATAGCTGAGGTTTTCTCTCTGTTGTTATCTGAGGCTAGGACTATTGAGGGTCTTACAAATATCATCTATAAGAACCTGTATGCTAAGAACATCGTCAGGGTGTACCAAACCATTGAGGTCTTGTTACGCAGGGGTATTGTAATCCCTCAGTTCACCAATGGTGTATTGTTATTTAAGATTGATAAGAAGGTTTTAGGAGGAAAGAATTAAGATGGATAGAAAAGAATTAGGCAAGATAGCAGAGTTTTTTACAGATAAGCAGAATATTGTAATCAAGCGTGAACTGGTTATGACCATCAAGAATAAGATAATCAATGTGAATGAGTTATCTGAGGATGAGCTTGACAAGGTTGTAAAGATTATCAGGTATACATTACAGCTCTATGACCTTTCATCAGATATGAATATTAAGATAAAGCAGATAGAAAAGGAGAAATAAAATGGTCATTGTGACATCAAAACAGCAATATTCAGAACATGAACTTGATATGATTAAAAATAAATTATTCAAAGATTATGATAAGGAGGAAAAACCTATGGTATATACAAGACGATATTTTTTGGAAATCACAAGCCTTGACCTTTTTACCGATGAGGAAATGCTCTCTGAAATGCAGAGGGTTTTCCCAAAGACTAATATTAAACTTCATCGTTCATCGATTATAGAGGTAAGAAAAAGATGATTGATAATTATCTAATAGCATTATTTGAAAAAATTTATTTTAAAGAATATTTTTTAATTGGAAAATATAAAGAAAAAATAGTTGTGGTTTTTAAAGATGATTTGACGAAAGGTTTCTGGAAACCTAAAATATTGGAGTGAAATAAAAATGTTGAAACGAAAGATTAGGAAGATAGGCTGTAGCCTTGTAGTGACCATCCCTATGCAGATAGCTGAGGCTTTCGGATACCATGAAGGCATGGAGCTTAATGTGGATGTAGAGAAGGATGTGGTCATATTCAGGAAAATGAAGGAAAAATAAAGACTAATATGTGCTGGCGATGCTGGAAAAGACCTATATGCAAAATCAGGTCTGATTATGTTGTATCATGCCCCAGTTTCATAAAGAAGGATGATATAAAATGATTTCTACCAATGTTAGTTATAGGGATATGAAGAAAAATATCAAGTTCCTTTGTTTAGATGATGTAAAGAATGGGTGTAGCCTTAAATCCACATCTAAGAAATATGATGTACATTTGACTACATTGTGTTTCTGGTGTAAGAAAGCTGGCATCAAATCAAAATATCCTGCTCCTGGATTGAAGATGAGCGATAGGGAAATCATGGCTTATATAAAACAAAAAGGGTTTATCAACACTAAACACCTTCAGATGAAATACCATATAAGCAACACTCATGCTCTTAGAAGGCTCAGGAAACTTGAAATGAAAGGCATGATAACCCATGAACTTGTAGCCAATAAAAGATTTTATAAAATAATTTAAGGAGGAAAAAATGAAAATAGCAGAGATAAATGTATCAAAAGACGCTGATGAATATGTTTTCAGGATATTCTATCCTGCAAAAGACAAGACTATGGAATTCAGGAACCCTAGCTTTGAGGATGTCTCCACTGAGACAGTCAAAGCTATGTTAGATATGGAGGATTGATAGTTTATGGGTTTAACAAGGGATTTGAAAAGGATGGCTGAGGAATATAGGAAAGACCCTTCTGGTCAATATTGGAGAAACCTTGATAAGATGCTTAACCTGCATAATACAGGCAAAGTATCAAAGAAAGAAGTCCTTGAGCATGTCCGCTTATGGTCTGAGAAATGAAACAGTCACGTTTTGAACGAAGGAAAGCTGTAAAAATGCTGTGGAAGGATTTAGGCAAAAAATTCTTTATAATCTATTTCATCGGATTATTGATTATCATACTCCTTCCAGTTTTGCGCTATAACCCTTTTTCCTACATAGGAGTATTCCTTATAGCTTTCTCTGTATCATTTTTCTTTATTTTTTTCAGGGCTAAGGAGAAACCCCCTGAGCTTATGACAGGAGACAGATGAATTATGAAACAAAAAATATATGAGACCGTATATAAAAAAATAGGGAAGTTCATAGCTGAGCAATGGCGTTTTTTCATAGGTTTACTGCTAGGGATGCTGATTATGAAACTCATAGGTGGCTGATTATTTTTTGGGATGCTCAGAGAGGATATATATGAAGAAATTCTATAACCAGGAGAGGGAACTTACTAAAAAATCAGGCGTGGATTATAATAACCGTGCAAAAGCTGATTTGCAATATATACGTTATGCAAGCAGTTATATGCAATGTGATAAATGCAAAGAGTTTTTAGGCATCTTGCATTGTGTTCGTTCAGCGTTGTTTAAGACCCGTGGCAAAGAATATATAATCACATGCAAAAGATGCCATTATCAAAATATCAGAATAAAAGGGGCTTTAAATGCGGAACTTTCAGATAGATGGAAAGCGATTGATACAGAAAAGAGATAGGTTGTACAAACGTCTTAATAAGAACAGGTTTCTTGATTTTAATTCTCCTAAGCCTACTCAACGCAGATTATTATTCACTATGTTCACCATGATGCTTTGCTTTGGCATAAGCGCTTATGTAGGATGCAGTGAATACCCTCATGTACCTATAAAGACAGAGAGCAAAATAGAATATATTAATCCTTATGAACCTCCTGACTGGTCTTATAAGAGCGGGGATGGGACTATATCAGCCCTTGAGAATGTATTGATAGTCTTAGGAGGCTTTTTTGGTTTCCTTAGACTAATAGATTTTTTGATGCTACTGGTTAAACTAGAAGATAAAAAAGATTAATCAATAATATCCTTTTCTTCTTAATACATCGACTACTTCCTTGTAGACGTCTTTTCCCCCTTCTTTACCATATTTCTGCTCGATGTAGCCTTTCAGTTCTTTATGCTTTATCCTTCTTCCTGAGGGAGTTGAATGTTTCCTGATTATAGGATACCCTATCTTATAGAAAAAATAGATGAATATAATGAACATTGATAATATGAAAAGTGGCATTATCAAAAGATAGGTTATTATCAGTATTATCCCTATTATAAACAATTTTAATACTATTCCCGTCTTATCTCCCTCCCAAGCCATTGCAGTCCTTTTGATAATCGGCTGTTCTTAGTCCTTGTTTTCCTTTTTTTCCAGCTCCAAGAGATAAATCTTTTTATATCATTGAAAAAAGTAGTTGTAGTCGGTCTGCTCATATTATTTTATCACATTTCTCCTGAGCATTCTTTAAAATACCTTGCGCATTTGTAAGAGATAGTTTAGATACTTTGTCTTTCCAGCTTTTTTCATCTTTTTTGCTGAAAGTAAAAGGATTTATGCGTTCTGTGCTGTCAAAAAGGTTGAATATCGGTTTTGCATAGATTATTTTAGTTATGCTACCTGTATCTGGTCTTCGCCTGTCAACCATATTGATTTTGAATATATCATCATCGCCATCATGGTCGCTGTCTATGAACACATTTTCGCATACAATGTCTATATCTGTTATCCTTCGTATGCGTTTATCTATCTGGTCTTTGAACTGTGTTGTATAGTAGACGTTGCTACCTGTATGCCTGCTCTGCAAAAAGAAATCGGCAACCCTTTTATTCTGCAAAGTACCTGAATTTCTGCTGTCTGCATATTCATGGAGTTCATCGATGCCTATAGCACTGTCATTAAGTTTATCTGTGAGTTCTATCATATCATGCCCCTGGAGCCATTCTCCTCCAAAGGTTAGTTTATAGTTGCTGAAAAGGTTTTTGCGGGTTCCTTGTAGATGCTCAAGCCATAGGAATAATGTAAGTATGGTTGTCTTGCCTGCTCCTTTCCATCCGTATATTCCTACTACAACATTCTCAGCCTTAGTCATTTTTAACGCCTTTTTACACCTTTGTCTTTTAAATCATCCATTATATCATTTGCCATATCATATGGTAGTTTATGCAGTCTATTTTTTTTGATGAACTGCCATATCTCATTTGCGCTTATTACTCCCATGCCTGTACTTATACCTGTCAAGAATACACCAAAATAATCTACCATTTTTAACCTCCATCTGTCAGTGGAGGGTTGAATATATCCATTGCATTCGGGAAAAACAAGAAAAAGAGTATTATTATGACGATTATTATCAATAATATAATGTATCTTCTCTTTATTTTTATAGTATATCTCTGTTTTTTATGGAGTATCCCATCATCATTCTTAACCATCAGTTCTCCTCATCGTCATATACAAGGAATTATTACCTTTTTTAAGTCTTCCTCTTATAACTATATCATATTCTGTAACATATATGTCCCAAGAACCATATATGAAATCAGAGTATGCTCGATGCTGGATTACGCTCCATTTCGCCATATTTATTTTTCCTGTTCTTTTGGTCTATCAATGTAGCTTTTCATTTCTTGCACATATATTATCTTTTTGAAATGTGATATTATAGCGATGAACATTGTCACTATTCCTATTATTATGTATAATAACAGGTTCGGGGTGTTTATAGGGATGTTGAACATATATGAGAATATCAGCCATTGAACTATCAGGCAGAAACCCGCTATGATAGTCCCGTATTCCAATAAATCATATTCTCTTTCATTCATTTTTCATCTTTCTCTGGCGGAAAATCTTTCCTGTTTTTAATTTTATTATATAGGTCTACAAGGTAACTGTTCATAAGCGTAGCATTCATATATCGGCATATTTTCCCTCTTGTGAAAGGTGTTAATGTGCCGACAAGTTTTATTCTGTCAAGTTCATCAGCCTTTATCCATTTCTCCCAAAAATCTGCATCAAGCATTTTTTATTTTTCCTCCTGGAATTTTACAGGACAGCAGTCAGGGCAGTACCATTTGCCTCTTATGCATATAAAAGCCCTGTTTCCGCATCTGCATGTTTTTATTTTATTTATCATATCTGAGCCATCGATGTATGAATTAGCCATATTACATAGGTTGCAACCATACCAGAGATAATGCCAAGGGTGTAGATTGCTAACAGTCCTACTTCCTCATTTGCTGACTGCATATTTAAAATCATTATCTGCTCTTCTGTCGGGTTTGTTTTAAAAAACAGCTTTTTAGTTGTTGATATCTCATCAACATCTATATCTTTTTTCCAGCACATATATGCTTTGCTCCAATTCATATTTTTTACCTCCTTTTATTCAAGGAATTTAGATATTTTTTTCAATTCTACATCTTCATCTGGCATCCTGTTCTTCAATATGTTCTCTAGTTCTGATGAACTTTGTCCATCTTCTGATAGTTTAGCTGTTTTGAATTCCTGTAGGAACCTTTTAAGCGTCTTTATGTTATATGTATCAGCCAATGATTGCAATATGCTTACAGCTATCACCTGTTTCTTTGTATAACGTGTCTTTGCCTTGACATGTTTAGGGTCAAGCCATTCTTTTATTATAAGTGATACATTCTCATTTTCTGATACGTTTTTCTGGTCATTCGTATTGAATATCTTTGATATCAAATCTGTCTCTTCTTTCACACTATTCCTCCGTTATGCATGAAGGCGAAATAGGCTCCTATCGCAAAAGCAATCAGGTTAGCTATCAGCAATATAACTATAAAGAGGTTATATTTCTGGTCTTCTGCATATAAAAGGCTTGTATATAACTGCTCCATATATAATAGACTGAGCGCTTTTCCAGTGATGCCTTTGTTTGTATTCTTGAAATTTGTAGGAGTAGGTTTTCCTTCCCTGTAGAAACTGCTTGGCATGAGTATATCCCGTTTTGTCGGGAGTAGATATATTCCCTCTTCTACTATAAGGTATTCCTTCTTTTTATAATGGAATTTCTTGTTTTCTATATGTATGGCGAAAGTATCTACTACCCTGCTTTTCTTTATTATATTTATTTCCAGGTAATCCTGAGGGTTTTTCTTTATCATGGATATATCTTTTATGCTTTCAGGACATAGGGTTGTAGTATATTCTTCTTCATAGGTCTGTTCTTTTGCTACATCAGGTACATCAATCACAGCAGGTTTTTCTTTTAAAGGTTTTATAGACGGTCTAGACTGAGCTTTTTCTTTTAAGCGCTCTTTATGCTTGATTTCCTTTAATTTGGTTTTAAGGCGCTCTTCTTTGGTTCTACGATGTATTTTAAAAGACAGCGTTCATCCCCACTCCTATATCAAAAACAATCAATAATGCAAGGTTTACTATTGCAAGTATGAAAAGGTATACCATCTTGTTTTTAGGCTGTATATTGGTCACGATATGATAGAAGTCCTCTGCGAATATGCGGTCAAGCTCTTCAGCTTTTATACCTATGTTCTCTTCTTCAAAATTATACGGATTAGGGTTCCCTTCACGATAATATGAGACTGACCTTAGTAACCCATCAACATTCTTTAAAAATATAGCCTCTGGTCTTATTATATATGTTTCTTCATCTAACCTAAAACGCTTGCTTGCTATAACTTCACGTTTTGCTATCTGTCGGTTCCCTTTGATTATATAAGCTGTAAATGTCTGGTCTACTGCATCGTCCGCAGTATATTGCTCTTTTTTTCTTAATTGCATGGTCTTTCACTGATTTTTAAACCTAGTTTATGTAACTAAAAAGATATATATTAGCGTTTCTGTATATTCTTCTGTTTATCTTTATCATCCTGTTCATCATTATAAAAGGCTTTTTTGACGCCCAGTAGCATTATGAATATAGCGAACGGCGACATCAGTATCGCCACTAAAAGCTGTATATCTGCCCTAGCCTCAATAAGCAGTCCAAGCAGGGCAAAACCTGCGAATATAAGAAAGAACCCTCCACTCCGTTTTTTGCTTGTATATCCTATTACAAAAAAGATTATGAACAGTATCAGGGGGATTATATACATATCATATGTAACAAAATAGGTTAATATAACTGTTTCTATAGCAGGGCATGAGCTTTCATTCCCACTATAGTTAGCATATACCTCCCATCCTGTTGTTGAATTATATGTGCTGTTATGGGTTCCTGTTGCATTGATTATGTTCTCATACATGGTAAGATTGGTGCTGTCGCATTCTGGGCATCCACTGTTATTACCTGTATAGTTAGCCCATACAGTCCATCCGTTGATAGGGTCATAACTGTTTTCATGTGAACCAGTAGCATTGACTATGTTCTCATACATGGTAAGATTGGTGCTATTGCATTCTTCTCCTTCTCCATCTCCGCAGGCATCAGTAGTGAAATTCAAGGTATCAGAAGAAACATTCAATGTAGTTCCATCAATGCTTATCCATGTTTTAAAAAAATATGTAGCATTTGCTCCAAGGGAGCCAAGATTATATGAAAAAGAAGTATTGGTTATATTACCAGATGTTACACTATGGGTTCCTGTAGGCTCTATGCCTATATCCCACCAGAAACCTCCGATGTAAGTGACATCATATGTTCTATTCAGATAGCCGTTAAGGGTTGCATTGTATAATCCTATACCTGTAGCCTCAGTAGGATATGTTTCCCCTATTTTGTTGCTGAAACTATATAAATATATTTTATTTGTTGTCCCTCCTCCAAAAGCAACCCAGTCATCAGTAGCTAATATATCATATATTGTGCCACCATAGCTTTCAGTTTCATTTAAAAAAACCTTGTCAGCTATTTGATATTCCCTAACTGTGTTTGTTGTATCCCCACCAATGTAAAGATAATCTGTATTTATACCTACAGCATAACAATTTCCAGGGTATAAAATCTCATATTGTTTTGATAAACCTTTTGAATATTTTAAAGCCTTATCATTTGCAGTATTTCCATATTCTGCTATATAGAGATATGAGCTATCCTGTTTCATATGGTATAGGGTTCCACCTAAACCAGTAGTTTTACTGACATATGATAAATCAGATTTTAGAAATTTTTGTAGAGTATAAGTAGCTACTTCAACTAAAAAAACATTTGTGTCATCCACTACCAATGCCCGTATATAGTTTCCAAAACCATTTACTGATGTTAAAGCCAGTGTCATGTTGCTTTTCCAATATTTCTTAATATAGGAGGTTGAAGGTGAACCGCTACCTATTCCTCCTATATATACATAGTCATCGTCATCATCCATGCATAATATTGTATTTCCATAGCTGGCTGAACTTGCTTTCAAGGTCATATTTGATTTCCAATATTGATTGATTGTACGGGTAGTAGCTCCTCCAGCATAAACATAATCGGTATCTTCACATAGAGCATTGATTGTCCCCCCATAATCTAGTGTTTCAGCTTTCTTAGTCATATTTGTAATCCAATATTGATAGATTTTCTGGGTAGTAGCTCCTCCAGCATAGATATAGTCGCCATCAGTGATAATAGCGTTTATAGTTCCACCATAGCTAGCGCTTTCATCTACTTTAAAAAATACTGCTCCAGCAGAAAAACATGAGAGGATAAGTATCGTCAACATGAATAGGATTAAAACAAAACTATTTCGTTTACAAAATAATGATTTCATATGAATATATCCATATTATGGTATATAAGTTAATCTTAGCCTGAGAGCGGTACTTTGAACACAGCCTTCAATATATCTATCACTAAATCCAATATTATGAAAGCGAATAATATTATCACTGGTACGCTCATAAACAACTGGACTGCTGTTGGTACATTTGGGATGCTGAAAGTCATCCCTATGAAAATCAAAGATAAAAAAGTAGTGAAAATCTTTACGATATTATCCCAAGCATTCCATAAAGTAGGATTAACCTGTTGCAGGAGAGCTGTTTTTGTTTGTCCTTGAACCTTGCTGTCCATGCCCCATACATCAATACCGTTGTTTACATCATTCTCAGTAAGCGATTTATCAGCATAGAAAGTAGGGTCGAAAAGACTTCCGACTACTCCTACAACCATGAAATATATCACTAGAAACAAGATTATGTTGAACCTGCCTATGCCTAGATATGTTTCAGCCATATTTTTCATCCACCTTTATCAATTTTTTTCTTATAATATGAACCAGCTTTTTTAGGAGTATACATCAACCCTCCATATGCAGGTAGCTCGCTTTCAAGAGGAGGGCGTCTAAGGCTGGTCTGCGTAGTAGCTATCCTGGGTTTCCTTGATATATGTTGCGGAGCTACGCCCTGGTCTACCTTTGCGGGAAGTCTAGCCTGTTTTAAAGGATATTTATAAGTTTTTTCTGTTGTAGCTTTAACTGTTGATATACTCCTTTTAGAGGGAGTTAATATCTTCAGAGCCTTATTTATAGGCTCCCTGAAACTATAAATGCTTACCAGGACAAGACCAGATACCATGAAGACAAATATCCAGAGTGATAGAAGACCTATCGACCAAGTTATGAACAAGCCTCCTGACATCGCTAACACATATATGAACTGTGGGATGCTTATCTCAAATTTACGGGCAAAAGAATACAGTAGACCCACTATGATGATAGCAGGGAGGAAACCGAACAGGACTGGCAACCATGGCAGACCAGCCCCGTTTGGAGGAGGAAGATTACACCATATTATGAAATTAGTTATGACTGCTGGCGTACTGCGGAAATTACCAGGACTGTAAGTATCAACATAAGCAGGATTTGTCTCAAAATAAGCATACGCCCCCATAAAATCAACATCATATGTATCATCAGGTGATACAAGATACCCTTTCTCCATTTTATCAAGAGACCAGTTTACAGCCTTCAATGTATCATCAACAGTGATATATGTGTTGCTACAGTTATATGGGGGTTTAACACCAATATATAGGTAATAGGCTTGATTGTTTTCAATCACATCCTTCCCTATTGTATAGAAAAGCAGTTTGAACTGGTTATATTTATAATTTTTATCTACTATATCTACATCAAGTGTTGAAACAATGGGCATATAGCTGTTCATGTTGCCATAGTTCAATACCTTGCGGTCTCTGTCGCATAATACATAATATATAGATGTCTTTGTATCAACATATCCTACATCCAATAGATAGGAGCCGTCTATAGTAGCTCTTGTATTATGCATAGATGCTGTATCAAAAGTAGCTCCTATACCTATGCAGTCTCCAGCCTGAACATCCATATGAGCAGGTGTAGCTTTGCCAAAAAACAGGCATGTTACTCCATTATCACTATTCCTTCTGTTATAGACATATTGTAATGTCTGCCACCACCCAGTTGTAGCATCATAGCTTATTTTATCTATGCTGTTGCCATAGGTGTTTAAAACAAATGAATGCCAATAACCGCTATCAAAACTAAGTTGCTCATTGCCTTTTACTACTTCTTTTGTAGAAAAATATCCTCCTGTATCAAACATATATGTATCAGGCATCCGAACCCATGCTCCACCACTGTTTTTTGCTCTTGACCAGCAGTATGTAAGAAACCCTATTGAATAATGAGGTACTGCGAAACTTGTATCTTTCCTCCATATGATTTTATGGTCTATGTCACCTAAATCGTTTGCTCTCACCCATATATAATAACTCCTGTCTTTTTTAAGTGGTACCCCTGTCTGTGTTATAGGGACAGAGGGATATGAATAAGGTGTAAGAGAAGGAAAACCTACATCATATGAGAAATCTTGAATAGGCATATATGCGTTTAGGACTGTCCCATTAAGCTCATATCCATATGGTATAAGGTTTTCAGATGACCATAGTTCTTTGCCATCTTCCTCAGTGATTGATATTATGAGCCTGTAGTTAGCTGGTAGGATGCCATGCCTGCGCAGTCTAAGAGTAAGGCTGTTCATCCTGTAATCCTGGTTGACATTGATTTCCTGCCTAATCTCATAAATAGTACCCCAGATACCACTGCCTGCATCATCAGAATTATCGCCTGTTGCATCATACCATTCCAAGAAATCATCTTTGTAAAGATAAGTCTCATAAGCCTTATCGCAAGCTATCACTTCTATATCTATACTATAAGTATGGGCATCAAAAGAAAGGATTTCAGGGTTCTGGATTGTATAGGAATAGCTTTTCTGTGAAGGTGTCACAGTCATATAATCAAGATAATAATCACCCTTTTTCAAGGTAGTGCTATTATAGGGTTCATAGAAAGGTGGATAATAGACATATTTATCAGCCATAACGGTCTTAAATGAACCTGTTTCAACACCGACATCAACATTTTTTATATTCCTTAAATCAAGGCTACCGACTTCGATAAAGGCAAGGAAACGTAGGTTAGGGTCAAGGATATCAAGATATCCTCCAGAATAGCTATACATATCTATATTATTCTGTATCTCCTCCCAGTTTATGTTGAATGTAATAACAGGGTTTTTCTCATATGTAGCACGGCTTACGATTATGCTTGTAGTATATATTTCAGCATAGAAATTAGGAGGTATATTTATTCCTGATAGTTTAACATCTGAGATAGGTAAGGCATCTGCAAAGCTGAAACTGGATGATAAAAGAACTAGCATCAGGAAACAAATCAATGTCTTCTTCATTTTTTATTCTCCTCTCCTTCCTGGGTATATAGGCTGGCTTGTAGATGTATCCTTTCCTAAACTCCTTCGTCCTTCCTTGTATTTACCATATATTGATTTTAATCCTTCTCCCCTTTTCTCCATTTTTCCATATGCTGATTTTACACCTACATCTTTGCCAAGTGGGGTATCCTTAAAGCTCTGAACACCTGAACGTGACTTATACC
>CAZDNV010000051.1:0-12987 GCA_964506875.1 uncultured Candidatus Bathyarchaeia archaeon | reverse complement strand
TCGGTTATGCTCTCCGCCAAGCTTTCAGGAATGCATTCCAGGACTATGGAAAACGCGCCACAAGTGCTAAGCTCTAACGCGTCACACAAAATTCTCTCAGCCTCGTCGCGAGTTTTTCCCTTTACTCGGTAAGATTCAGCTGATTGAGGGAGCATTCCAACGTGACCCATCACTGGAATGTCGGCGTTGATTAGGGCTCTCACGATTTCAGGTCTGTTCCCTTCAATTTTCACTCCACTAGCTCCTGCTTTAAGGAACTCTGCAGCATTTCTCAGCCCTTCTTTCACTGTATTGCAGCTGTTTATGGGCATGTCTCCAATAATCGGCGTCTGGGTGGCCCCTGCGGCGACCGCCCGAGTATGGTATACCATGTCAGCCATTGTCACAGTTTTGGTGTCAGCATGCCCTTGCACGACCATTCCAAGACTGTCACCGACAAGAATGAGGTCAATTCCAATCTCATCAAGGATCTTCGCAATTTGACAATCGTACGCTGTCAACATAATGACTTTTTCTTTTCCCTTCTTCTGCCTAATCCTCTCTTGAAATCCCATTTTGACCCTCCAAAAATTTCACGAGGCTCACGAGTGTTTGATTGACTGGTGTTGGAACGTGGTGTTCCCGACCGAGTTCAACGATCTTTCCATTTAGGAAATCAATTTCAGTTTTCCTGCCTCTTGATATGTCTTGATACATAGAGGAGAAATTGGAATAGCCTTTGATCTGCTCATCAATGCTCATCGCAAGATTAGCAGGCAGGGCAACCCCTTCGGCTCTTGCCACGCAAAGGCATTCTTCGATGATTTTGTGCCTGATCACCTTTAGGGAATCCACAGCGATGGCATGGTTCCTTACGCGTAGAACTGCAGTTATGGGGTTTACAACACAATTGACAACGAGCTTGACCCACACGTCTCGATCGATATGTTCTGAGACTCTTGCATTCAGCCCGCACTTGTTAAAGATCTCCGTAATCTCTTTTGCGTGCTTCCCCTGTCCAATGATGGTCTCTCCACTCCAGTATCTCACTTCACCCGGCCTAAGTAATTCAGCTGCCATCGTCGTAACACCGCGGAGTACTTCCACGTCATCGTCAACGAGAGACCTGGCGATCTTTTCGTTTCCAAGGCCGTTCTGCAAGATCAAGAGAACAGTATCTTTCCTTAGAGCCCCCACTGTTTTCTTAACTGCATCTACAAGGGCATTGGCCTTTGTTGCCACTAGAACAAGAGCTCCTTCTGGAATGCTTCTGATCTTGGTGTCTGCCTCTAGGTGAAAAGGACCATTCAGGTTCCCTAGAATTGACAAGCCTTTGGAGTGTATGGCGTCTACGTGGGCTTGGCGTCCAACTAGAATCACATCACTGGTCTTTGAAAGGAATGCCCCACAAACGCTTCCGATTGCTCCCGCTCCCAAAACGACTATTTTCTTGAACTTGAACTCCATCAGGCCTCCTGGAAATCACTCTTGTCCGTCTTCGCAAGTTTGGCTAGCCTTTTGGCGATCAATAGTAGGGTTTCGTTGAGGTTCTCTCTGTTGTTGAAGTCTTGCAGTATCTCAGTGCACTTGCCCCTGTTTTGTTTCTCAAGTCTTTCGGCAATTTGCACAAGTTTGGGAACTGCTCTTATTATGTTATCAACGATGGTGATCGAGGCTTTTTGTGCAGTTCTAGACAAGGGATTCAAGTCTATTGTTATCACTTTCTTTCCCATTCTAACTAGAGCCTCAGTTCTATCGCCATCTTCCAAAGGCACTAGGACAACATCAGCGGCGAATATGCCGCTAGGAGAAACGCGCCTTCTCTCACTGTTCAACTCCGCAATTGTTGCGGAAGCATCTTCACCAACCCCAAGAACCTCAGGTGCACCTGCCTCTCGCAGTGCCTTCTCGATTGCTTTCTCTCTCTCACTTGATCGATAGAACAGATTGATCTCGATGCTAGCTTCAACGACTTTGGACAGCGTCACAACTTCACGAGCCACCAATGCGGCTACATTTCCATTAACAGAAATGACAGGCCTCTCGGCAGTTAGCAAGGCAGCGACAGCCGCGTTCATGGCTCTTAATGCAGGTCTTATTGTCTTTTCACCGAGCAAATAGTCAAAGGCTTCCCCTCGCCCATGCGCTATTAGACCAGCAGGCGCCACGATTCCTTCGACGTAACGTTCGATTAGCTTCTCGCGTAATCGAAGTGATTCAGCCCTGGGGTGTCCTGGAGGGGTTTCGATTCTTGTCATGTGAGTATTCGAGCTCCTTCAAAGTCTACGTTGCTTGTGATGATGTTTCCATCTGTGTCGGATGCATGATAAGCCCCCATGACGTCTTCGAGGCGTTCAGGATCTACGATTGTAAAAACGGATTCGCCAAACATTGGCATGCTGCACATTATGCCCTCGTCATCAGCCTTGGCGAAGACCCGTTTGACTTTGTCGCTTGCTAAGTTAACATGCTCAGTGAACTGCCGAGATAGCCTAAGAAAATTCGACAACCCAGGAGCTTCCATCAGCTCGTTGACAAGCTTTCCCCCAAACTCGTTTATACGTCTTCGCGTTTCAGGATCTGCTAGTAGCCTCTTGGTTGATAGTGGACCAAACGACAGACAGCATATCTTCGTGTCTTTCGGGACAGCTATCTGTTCTACCTGGCCAACACCTGGGGCGCCCGGTTTGACCCTGATCTCCATGCCCCCAAAGGTTTCAGCAATCACAGTGCCTAGGCCTGTCATGCATTCAGCATCCGCAGAGTGTGCTACTTGAGCGGCTTCGATTTTGGACAGGCCCAAGTCTAGCGCTTCATTCAGGGCTAGGGCAAGGCTTAAGGCAGCTGCACCGCTTGTGCCGAAGCCTGCTCCTATAGGCATTCCAACGTGGTGCTCAACCGAGATCCTGAAGGCTTCAGATCGCTTAGACTTGGAAAGAAACGTATTAATCACGTGAGCAGAGACATCAGCGGAGTCTGATATAGCACCGTTAATAGTGATTGCCATTTTAGTCTTCTGAGCTCTTTCAGTCTTCACAGCTGTCATTACGCCTAGACTTAATGACACTCCTGCTCCTCTAGAGCCTACGTCCAAGATGCACGGGGGTTGATCAAATATCTGGAAGAAGCCTGTGATGTGACATGGCGAGAAGGCCCTCACTTCTCTCATGATCTTGCGCCTAGGGTCTAACGTCATGAAGAAGCTTGATAAGAATTCCGTATGAATTCTTTGGACAGATCTGAACGCCACCTTTCGTTCTCCCAGAAGGCGCAATTCGCTCCAATATGGAAGGGCAGGTCGCAGAGATCACAATTCCAAAAGCCATAAGAGAGCCCAACGCTCGAGAACTCGATCTTCAAACCACTTAAATAGGCATTCTACTATCCCTAGGAAATGGGAACCTGAGCCTAAGATGACAGAGAGACATGATTTCCGTCACATTTTCACTCTTCTCAAATTGGCGGAAATGGGAGCGCATCGGAGAACAACGAGGGTTTCAACGGAATATCTAGCCCGCAAACTGGGAACTTCTCAGCAAACAGCTTCACGATACTTGATCGAGCTGGAACAGAAAAGATGGATCAACCGAACCATAACAGCTGAAGGCTGCCTCATAGCAATTGCAGAACTGGGCCAGAAGGAGCTTGGTAGGCTATACTCAAGCATGCGGCTCTTGATGGAAGCCGTTTATCCCCCATCAATCACGCTTGAAGGTACAGTTTTCAGTGGATTGGGAGAAGGTGCCTACTACATTTCCAGAGAACGATACCGGAGGCAGTTTATAGAGAAACTGGGATTCGATCCGTACCCCGGAACGCTAAACCTTAGGCTCACAACCGAATATGACATTAAGACCCGCAATGAACTCGAAGCCTATCCGGCTATCGAGATCGAGGGCTTCACAGACGAAGATCGCACCTTTGGCTCAGTGAAATGCTATCCTCTTACGATTGAAAACAAGGAAAAAGGCGCTTTGCTTTCGGCCCTGAGAAGCCACTATGATTCTTCAGTACTCGAGATAATCGCTCCTGTACCGTTACGGAAGCATCTTAAACTCAAAGATGGACTCAAAGTGAAAGTAGAGGTCTTGTCACTTCCCTAGATCTTTAAGGCACTCTAATCTAAGCTGCATGGCAACTCAGAGATAACCATAGAAGCTCGAGACCTCGATTTTCCAGCTTTGCTTCAAGCGTTGCCTGAGAATCTGTAGGTATATTGATGAATGGGCCTTAGCACACGTGTCATTGCAAGTCGATAACCGATCAGCAGACCAACGATCAAGCCACCAAGATGTGCCAGAACGTTTACTCCGAAGCCCGAGCTTATTATCAGTAGGAAAAAGGAAAACACTAGGGCGCCTAATATTGATTGGCCGAGAGCGCGTCTGACATAAATGGTGACAGCGCCGAATAAGCCAAAAATCGCCCCGGAGGCGCCTGCAGACACCATGCTTGGTCCAAAGGTAAGGGTCAGCAGATTTCCGGTTAGTCCGCTTAGGAAGTAGATAAGAAGATATTCCCTTGTGCTGAACAATTCCTCTGCTCTGAGGCCGAACACGAAGAGGATAAGCATATTGCCAAGCAAATGAATGATGTTGGCATGAACGAACATGGCTGTGAAAAGCTGCCAATACCATCCTTCATAAATGACTGAATAGTTGACTTGGCCATAAAGGGAAATTGGAAGCCACCCTGTTGTTATGAAGTCGCCGCCTACTATAGAGGTATAAATGTACGCTATCACATTTACTGCAATAAGCACAAACGTTAACATGAATCTGCTATAGGCTCCAATTCTGATATTCATCTTCTGAAGCCCTCAACGATTTTCTGTTTGATCTTTGAGGAGCTATTGAGCTCATTCTCACCGAGCCTGCCTATTCTCACGATCTTGATTCCCAAGCTTCTTTCCTTGACGTATTTCCTCACAGCTTTCTCCATTCCTTCTTGATCATAGCCAACCGCGATCACTGAAGGATTAGTCTTTTCGATTACTGCGCCGATATCTAGTCCTTCGAAGCCAAGAATGGCGCAGTCAACGATCTTCAACGATTCGACGAGAGCGCGGCGTTGGTTCTCAGACATGACTGGTTTCTTGCCTTTGCGTTTCTCAGCGGTGCTGTCTCTTGCGACTATTACCAGGAGTTCAGCATTCGAGCCGCCTGCTTTCTTTGCTGCCTCGAGGAATCTAACATGTCCAAGGTGAAGCAAATCGAATACGCCTGAAGCTAGTACCGTTTTGTTCTCAGGCCTTTCTTCTTCGTTTGCCATTCGAATCTTAGAGCTCCAAGCAGTCTTAATGCATCGAGCAAGCCTTCACAATAGGCTACGGATGTTAAGCTAACCTCAAGTTCCATCTTGTCCCTATAATGCTTTGCATCAGTCAGATAATTCCTCGCGTGTTCCACTACCTTCCTTACACAATCGCCGTCCAAGTTTTTTGGTTCTGGGGCGATTTCCAATTCTTTGAAAGCAAGCTCTGCAGAGGCTATGTATTTCGACACGAGCTTTCCAAGGCTCATCTGGCAACTCCCCTTAGTCTCTCAGGTCCGCCTGCAAAGGCAATCAGAGCTTCTGCTTCCATGAAGTGAAGCTCGCCTGGGAAGATGAGGCTATGTGGGCATCCACCAAAATCGTGATCTAGCAGGTCTCTTATATAGGCTGCCTTTACAATTGGAGAGGGGCTCCCGGCTCTCGCTATGCCGATCGCGATTGTTCCGCCTTCGACTGTTCCTGTATGTTTTCTATTCTCCATTTCGAGTAGCGAGGTCAAGCCTTCATGAATGGTCATGTAGCGTTTCTCCTCGGCTTTCATATCAAGTAGACATAGCGTATGGAGGCCTGAAGTCTTGTTTTGAGTGATAGTTTCATAAGGGGTTTCAGAAGGGTTTTCTTCAGGGAACGGTATTGTCACAGTTTTCCCGAACTTGTAGTTGTGCAGTCCAGACAAGCCCATCACTGCTGACACTATTGAAGCTCCATGAACGATGCGCGTCTTTATTCCCATTCTTTCCGCTTGTACACGCAAGGCTACGTGAGTTGTGGCCACAAGGGGGTCTCCTGGAACCAGTAGAACGCTTTTCCCAGTTTCAGTAGCCTTCAGCAGTTTTTCGCCGTTCTTCTCTTCAAGGTCATTCCTCGTGACAATCGCGATTTTCCTTCCAGAAAGCTCTTCGAGATGCTCTATTGAAAGGCTTGGCATCAAACTCGTGTAGAGCTCCATGAAAACGTGCTTCGCAGTTCTAGCTTCCTCTAAGCCCCTTAAGCTCACCCCAAGCTCGTCATGTAGCCCTAATCCAACAAAGACTATTTCCCTCAATTGGTGACACCTCGTATCTTGAGTTGCCGACTAGTGACATAGAACTAGTTAAGTCCATGCTTATCAAGCGCGCGTTTGTTGAGAAGCCGATTTATTGGCTTTGGTCTCGTGACGTTCCAGAATCTGTGCCACTTGGCTATTGAGATGTAATAGAAAAAAGGGGAGATTTAGGTTTCTTCTTGTCCGAAGTGTGAGGCTGCGATGAATATGTCGTC
The DNA here is from genome assembly GCA_964506875.1 of uncultured Candidatus Bathyarchaeia archaeon. GTDB lineage: Archaea > Thermoproteota > Bathyarchaeia > Bathyarchaeales > Bathycorpusculaceae > CAZDNV01. The sequence continues at coordinate 6,474 of CAZDNV010000051.1, read as the reverse complement.
CACGCCTATGTAGTCGTCGTCGGTTATGTCGTATTTATAGTCCCAGTTTGGAGATCCCGGGTCTTCGCCGAAGTGCGAAGCTATGTCGAATATGTCGTCGATGCCTACGTAGCGGTCTCCAGTGACTTCGCCGGGAATGCCCACGTGGACGTCTCCGTCGGTGAGCGAGTTATCTGCTGTGTGAGTTTCTCCGGGGACTTGGTCTGCATATGCGCTTATGGTGTAGTTGCTTTTCGCCCAGCTTGTTGTGTCCCATGTGAAGGTTATTGTTCGGCTTTCGCCAGCTAGCAGGTTGGTTACAGTTGTCGTTGATATGGTGGTTGGTGGTGGCATCGTTCCAGCTGCTACGGTCAGGTTGAATGTTTCGGTCTCGGTGCCTTCGTTGAGTACGGTTACGTTTATTCGGCAATTATACGTCTGGCCCACCAGTCTCTTGTATGGTTTTACTTCAATGACTGCTATGTCATGCACGGGGTAGGGTGAGGTTATGACTCCGAATTCGATTCTTGCCTCTTTGGTTGGATCAGTGAAGTAGCCTTCCAAGCGCCAGTAAGGTAGTCCTTGTGGCGGTTGGACAAAGGTTACCAGGTATGCATCTTGTGATACAAGGCTAGCGTTGTTGTGAACTGTGCCGTCGTGCGGGTACGGGTGCCAGATGGGTGAGCGACCTGATGTTGCTCCTGCTTCGTAGTCATCCCTAATGGGGTTGCTTATGAGGAACTGGTGGCTTGTCGAGTTTACTCCTGCTGCTGTTACAAAATGCCCGCCGAATCGAATGTCATACTGATAGAATCCTAGACACATCACGAAGTCTTGGCATCTCTCTATTTCCTCTTCCAAGTAGTAGAAGTCTGGGTAAAGGCTAGTCGTATGCTCGTAGTACTTGCCTTGTGGGGTGCCCATGTTCATCACGACCAGGTTCAAGTCGCCTGCGTCAATGACATTGTCAGCGGTTCCTGGGCCTGTTACCGTTTCTGGCCAGATGTCTGCTGCCAGGTTACACCCTAGATTTCCTGGCTTGGATCCCATTGCCAGCACGACAATGTTAAGGTCGGCTTGCGTTACGATGCCATCTCCGTCTACGTCACCGAGTGGGTTAACGCCGCTCCAAGATAGGTACTGCGTTATGCCGGCCTGCATGTCCCATACTGTTGTTCCAGAGTGACACAACTTGGTTCTGCGTCCATCGCAGTCCATCATCCAGGCCAAGTGCTCAATGAAAGTTGGCGCGTTTCTCGGGTCGTGATCGTCCCATATCCCTGGTTTGTACGATGTCACAAGTGGATATCCATCATTCATCGTTGGAGGTGGAATTGCTTTTGGCTCAAACTTTGAATCAAACCACCATATTGAGTCTGCAACTGCTACGGGACCGCAGAAGCTCCAATCTGGTTCTGCCATTAGTCCAGGCTCGCTTGTGGACATGGGTGTTGTCGGGCTCCCGGTTGGTGCTGCTATGTCTACATACCAATCTTCTCCCACGATGCTGGGTTGGCTTCCACCGCTGGGGTGGTTCGCTCCGCCGACCGCAAGGAAGGCCGTGGGAGTCCATGATCCAGGCGGGTAGGGTGGCGTGTAGACTGAGTAGAACATGTCTGAGTCATATGTTTGTGGACCTGGTTGGCTTGGGTTAGTTGTATTGACTGAGCTTTGCCAAACCATGACCATCTTGTTGTTGTCTATGCAAGCTAGGGCAGGCCATTGGTCATGTGTGCCAGTGGCGGCTGATGCTGCGTAGGCTCCTCCGACTGGCTGCCAGTTGACGCCGTTCCAGAACGAGAAGTATATTGGACCCGGTCTAGGCCAAGGTAGTCCCGGCCAATACGTGTAAACTCCAATCGCGCTGTTGTTGAAGTCGAAGGCGACATCCGGGTGTTCTCCGTTTGTGCTTGGATTGGTGAACTGGGTGGCACCGATTGGCCAGAGTGGTGTCGTGAACTTCGCGTAATACAGTGGTTCACTTGGGCCCGCGATCGGGGCTGGGTAACCAAAGTCAATGATGCTGTTCCCAAGAGTGTCTGGTGAAATGCCCTTTTGCCAGTTGATTCCCGGTGGGCACCCTGGTACAGATGCTGGCGGTGCCCAGAAAAGCGGTTTTCCTGGCCACGGAAGTGGTGGCATGATCTTGACCCATGAATACCAAACCTGCTCCGTGCCAGGTGCACCCATGGTGTCTGTCCAGATGGCAACGGCATTATGCTGCGAGTCCACGCAGATCTCAGGCATAACGGCTTTGGTTGACACTACAGGTTGAGGAACAAACCAGATTTGTCCCGTCCACGACATTGTATTAGGGTTCCATACATCGTAGGCTATTGCCCATCCAGGACCGACATAGTGGCGCCACACACATACCGCATAGCCGCTTGAGTCAAACGCTATTGCGGGGTCATAGTCCGCGCCCAGCACTTGGGTAACAACTGCTGGCACGGTCCATCCAACGTTGGGTCTGAAGAGTGAGAACCAGATATCCCAGTCCGCGTAGGAGGGATTGTAGTGCGACCAAACGGCGATTGCGTAGTTGCTTCCGTTCCATGAAATCGCAGGTTCTGTGTCGTTTCCAAACAGGAATCCAGGACCTGGGCTAGGGCTATCAGCCACTAAGGGACGAGCGGTGTTGCAGCCTATGGTCCACCATAGGCTAGGCTCTGAATAGATCGAGTACCATATGTCCCAATCATTGAAGGTCTGGTTGAAGTGTTGCCAAACTGCCACAGCATCTGTGTGTCGATACCACGAGTCTTGTCTCTCATCAAAGTCGGGCATTCCTGAAGGTGCGTAATCAGGGTAAGCAGGTTTAAGATCCCATCCGGGCTGTGCAGCCCTCGTAGGCATCGTGAAGCTTGAAGTCATTAGAACTGCAATTATCAATATACTAGCTAGCTTTAGCGATTTCTCTATCCTCAATTTCCTTTTCTCCTTTCTGTTTTCTTGAGAGAAACAGAATGACTCCCATCAACGGGGGCTGTCTCTGCTCAGGAAGCAATATATACATGCAGCTTCGAGCCATTTAAATTTTTGTAGAACAATGTTCCATATCCCTTTCTTCGAGATCTACTCAGCATAGCTACTGTTTTGCATGGACTAGTCAATGATCATTGCGTGATGAAAAGCGTGCCTGACCCCATTCATTAACGTAGTTACGGTCAACTAAAGAATGGCCGGCATCTGCCAAGCAAGCTTATTAAAGTGGAGTCAGAGCTTATCTAAGAACGTTAGAACGGGCCCGTGGCTCAGTCAGGCTAGAGCGGCGGACTCTTAATCCGTAGGTCGCGGGTTCAACTCCCGTCGGGCCCGCCAGAACCTTCTTTGGAAGCTGTCTATCTGTGGCAGGCTCCTCGTGCTTGGCTGGCCGACCAAGCTAGAAGTAGCCAGTTGGCTGTTCTCTCGATGGGCCAATCCTGCCGTTCGCTATTTCGTTTTACGGGGCAATCTCGGTAGCAACTTGGGGGAGCCTGAAGTCATAGATGCAAAGAAATGCCATTCCCAAGTTAAGCATCATGAAGAGAATCCTCCGGAAGGAAAAGCTCAACGGACATTGACGTGAGTTAGAGGCTCACCATCTTCCAGAATACCAATCTTCCACGCATAGCACGCGCTGAATGCATCATTAAGTCGTCACGTTGGGTGAATCATTGGCTCCTCTCACAGCATCTACAGTTCTTTTCAATAGAAACTGGGCTGCTTCCTGAGTTGGCCAACCACCCAAGCCGCAGTCTGGTCCGACGAATGCTAGCCTTTCCTCGAACTTCCGCTTGATTACAGCAAACCTCTTCCGTATCGTCTCCTCACTGTCAACCATCTGCTCCCATCTCGGCTCAACTACGCCTCTATCATGAAGCTCCGCCCTTATTGCGTCTATGTCGGTTCTGGTTATGCCTACTCTTAGCTGCTTATCAGACAACTCCAGCATTTTCTTTGATAGACTTTCGATGTTGCTTGGCGTTGCACCATATTCAAAGGATAAGACATCAAGGGCCTCGACATCCAGGATTTCAGCAGATCTTGAAGATGAGTGAAGATGAATCTGCTTCGTGACTCCAGCAAAAGCAAAGGCTTTCCCTAGCACGTTCAACAGGGCGTTTCTGTCCATGGATATCTCTTGAAAGCCAAGGCTGGGTTCATCAAGCGACACAACCATGGTTTTAATGTGCTTAGCGTTTAGAATCGAGTTCCTAGCGAATCTCTTCACAGTCTCAGCGAAAGCAATGAGAACGTCTTCATAAGGAATTGTGCCAACGATTCTTAGATACAGCTCTAGAGGTCCTGTTATGCATACCCGAAGCTGGACTTCTCTTCCTAGCTCTTCATGGAGTTCCTTTGCTTCCTGTTTGAGTACGCTCACTTCCGGTATGACAGCACTGTTCTCGTCGACCAGGAAAGTGCCTCTATCCATTGAATCGTGAATCAGATCCGTGATTTGCTTGTACATGTCATAGTGCTGCGGGTAGTTGACGATGTCCAGGCCTGTGGCACATTTCTTTCTGAACGAATCAACAATAACCCGATGGAAATTGTCATACAGGAAATCACCTTTCTTGATGCCTTTTCCTGAGATTATGGCTCGTCTCGCCTTGATGTATGCCCTCTCGAACGATTCCTTGTTGACGCCAGCAGGTAGCGGAAAACTACCGATGTCGTCGACGAGCGTTTTGACCTGACTCTTTCTTGCTAACGTATGCTTCAACTTCCTCTCCCTTCTTCGGCACCCGAGCAGTAGTCCTATAGCAATAATGAAGGCTTGATCGATAAAAATATAAGTTGCATTGTGGTCCGTGAGCATTGATTGGTGCATGGAATGAGTGTTTGGAAGCTTCGCTTATCGATGGCTGGAACATTAGCCATCATAATCGGCCTATCGACGTTAGTGTTCACGGTAATCCTGAGCCTTTTCAGTGCACTGAGCTTCGTCACTTTAGGTATTCTGGTCGTCGCTTTTAACATACTCCAATGGTTAATCTCACCGTACATAGTCGATGCACTTTATCACACTCGTGAGTTGAGCGAGAACGAAAATCCAAGACTTCATGAGGTGGTAGCGGATCTAAGTAGAAAGAGCGGTTTGAAAAAGCCAAGGTTGATGCTGGCACAAATTCCGCTTCCGAACGCATTCGCTTATGGGTCACCTATCGCCGGGACCCGTGTAGCCGTTACGGACGGAATGCTGAAAACGCTTGATCCATCTGAAGTTGAGGCAGTCATTGGGCATGAGCTCGGCCATTTGAGACATAAAGACGTCCAAACAATGATGTTCGTCTCACTATTGCCTGCAGTTTTCTACTACATCGGGTATTCACTCATGATCTCCACGTGGTACGGAAGCAGAAGAAATGAGGGTAGCGGTAGCGCATTGATTGGAATTGCCTTCATGGCTTTTTCATGGACCCTAAACATGTTCATATTATACCTGAGTCGCCTGCGTGAATATTATGCCGATCGACATAGCGCTATGACTGTAGAAAACGGTTCCCAGAAACTTGCCTCGGGGCTTGCCAAAATCGTTAAGGCAACCAAGAATGTGCGAAGAACCAGAGGGCAGAAGCGAAATCTGAACGCTTTCAAGGCTCTTTTCATTACCGACCCAGATCAAGTTGAAGCAGATTCCATGGCATTGTCAGCAATGACAAAACCAGCTAACCAGAAGCTCGTTCAGGAAATTCTGTCCAGAAAGATCACAACGTTAGACAGAATCATCGAGGTTTTCTCTACGCATCCCAATATCGTCAAACGCCTCAAAGCCCTTCAGCAGTTGGATTGATTGGAATTGACGAATATCCTTTCCTTTTCGGCCTAGCCGACGGCAAAAACGTTAAAGACAACATGCAGATTATTCATTCAAGGTGGCTAGCGTGAACCATATGCCCTACCAGAAGATATTCTCTGAAATCGAGAGAAAAAAGGACCAATCAACACAGATGCTGATGGATCTGATTCGCATTCCAGCTATCGGTCCGGAAAACGGTGGAGAAGGAGAAACAAAGAAAGCTGAGAAACTGATGCACGTACTAGCAAGTCTAGGCTTTGACAAGATAGAACGCTACGATGCAGAAGATGCCAGAGTCCCATCTGGAAAAAGACCGAACATAGTAGCCTACTGTGAAGGAGAGAATGCTGCAGAACGCCTCTGGATAATAACCCATCTGGATGTAGTGCCACCCGGAGAAGAGACTCTATGGACTGTGACTAAGCCCTTTGAACCAATGATCAAGGAAGGTCGAATCTATGGCCGCGGCAGCGAGGATAATACACAGTCGATGATAGCGTCCATTTTCGCGGTTAAGGCCTTGAAAGAGTTGGGCGTTAAACCGAAGAGAACAATAGCGTTGGCTTTTGTTGCAGATGAAGAGCAGGGAAGCAAGTACGGAATTCAACATCTAATAAAACAGAATCTCTTCAAACCGCAAGACTTGATAATCGTTCCAGACGGCGGAGAAGGAGACGGCGGCTTCATAGAAATAGCCGAAAAAAGCGCCT
>CAZDNV010000050.1:0-13457 GCA_964506875.1 uncultured Candidatus Bathyarchaeia archaeon | reverse complement strand
TATGCAACACGGAGACCATCGGCGGCTTCACCAGAATATCAGCTGCTTTAATGTGAAGGCGTCCCGAAAATGCGAGAAAAAAGGGAGAGAGTAATCTATTGTCGTTAACTCTCTATTTAGTTTTCTTTTTACTTCCTTTCTTCTTTCCGGTCGGACTTTTAGACACAATTGCGACCTCAAATCTGCAGTTATCAGCGACTTCTCTATATATAATTTTATATGCACTCATTACATTAACACATTATCCCAGATCTGCCCAAATAGGTTATCACCAACAGATTAACGATTTTCTTGAAGAGAAATGTTGTTTGGAATTTTTCGGATACGAGGAATCAACGTACAGTCAAAATGGGAATCGAACTGGCGCGCGTACCCGGCTTGACAAAGCCTTCCAGCACAAGGGGATTGCTTAGTGTGCTTGCTCTGTGAGACACTGGTTGAAAACGAGGTTAGGAGAGCTTCGAGGAAGCTTGTGGCTACACCTTGATTATTCAATTGCTCATGAACGTGTTTTGCCCCTATTTTATGCTGAAATGACAATATGTAAAGGATTTGACAGTTTTACATGTAGAAATGCAATTCATCCTATCGGGCCAAAGCATCCACCTTGTAGACGAATGATCTTAACAGACAAAAAGGGGAAGAAGAATCTATGAAAGAATGTCACCATTCTTCTTCCAATTCCTCATCCTCAGTTTCTTCTGATTCTTCCGGTTCTTCCTCTTCAAATGTATATCTCATCTATCTCCCTCATCGCTTCGTTCTAGGGGCAGACCAATAAAACACGGGACACTTATAACCAATTCGATAGAATTCCTAGTACTTCCTTTCCTGTTCAGCGCACGCATAGATGGATCATCAGAACAGGTAGTTCTGACAAGCAATTCAGCCCGACACGATTCTAGGAGATGGCGCTGCTAAGCAGCGCGCGCCGCTAATGAGCGTCTTTTACACTCACACGTGTATTCAGAATACAGAGCTGGGCACAACAATCCTTTACTTGCAGATCAGACAGCTAAGCCTTCTTGATCTAGAATGCCGACTCGTAATCCGTTACTGAATCCTCGCGGTCCATTATGGGACACAAACAGTCCTTGGGAAAAATGGCCCACCCCAAAACCACCACAAAGAAGCTCATGCCCAAAAGCAGTCAAAGAAGGCGTATGGCTAAAGCTCTTTGGAAACAAAACGACTGGGAAATGCTATGCCTGTGGCAACCCCATTTCATACATGGAATTTGAGGTGAGGCACAACAAACCATTCGCCAAGGGCGAAAAATGGAACATGAGCAACCTGCGCCCAATCTGCAGAACATGTAGTTGTTCAACAGGAGCTGTGAGTACAGAAGCATTCAAGAGCAAGCGTTCTGGCAGGAGAATGCCAAGAAAACGAACTGGGGCAAGAAGAAGCAAGACAAAGCATAGAGCTGGTTGCATGCATGAGCTGCTATTTTCGGTTCCATCTCCGTTTTTGGCAATTCCCGATCCGCTATTATCCCCCAGAAAGAGGAGAACTTAGCGCGAAGTAGGTGGCTTCTATCGCTTTGCAGTAGTCGACTACTTGGTTCAAAACACCCTTATTACGCAGTTGCAGAACCGGATCGCCCACACGCTCAAGCGTGCCGACAGTCGCTATGATGTTGCCGATGCTTGTCGTCATGTTTGATGTTTTCTGTAGGGTGCCATCGTCAAGGTTCTGGGCGGTGCCGAAGCTGCGTCGCGCGTGCCCATTCATGCACTGAGTAGAAAGCCTAGGCTTTTTTTGATGCTTCTCTACAGCGCGGGCAGAAGGGGAACTATAAATCTTGCAATTGATGACTGTTTCCCAAGAGGGACCGTGTCGCTGCCCAGTCTATCATATCCTAATCAGAGTTACAGGGAAGTCTTAACAAGAGTGGTCAAGTACTTCAGAACATATAACGGTGTCTATGCAATCGTGCTGACTGGGTCTCTGGCGAGGGGCAAAGCTGTAGAGGGGTCATGTATTGACCTTCACGTATTCCTCGAGAATGAGCAGTTCAAGGATCTGGTTTCAGAGCGCTCGCTTGGGTCAAGGATTGAAGCTTATTCGCAACTTGGGGGAAGGATTTGCTTCTATGAGGGGGAAGTCGAAGGTGGATTGCTGTTTGGGGGCATCAGAGTTGACGTAGGCTTCACAAACGCGGAGTTTGATCCTCACAGTAAGAACTCGTTTGACGTCGTAAGGGATGAGTTTGAAACAACGATAGGCAACTTGCTCGCTTATTCTGTAGTTCTCTATGAAAAAGATGGGCGACACCAACGATTGAAGCAGAAATATCTGCCATTCTACAATGATAGATTGAGAAAGGCTAGGCTGAATGCCACTAAAGAAGAATTCGACTACAAGATATGGAAAACCAAGTGGCTTGCAGACAGGGGCGAGTATCTTGCATCTTTGGGGGCTCTTCTTGAAGCTCAGCGGATTCTTCTTCAACACGTATTCATAAAAGAGAGAAAATACCCAATAGACTACACTAAATGGATCAATGAGCAATGTCTCAAGATTCTACGAATGCCTGACTTATATCAAGACATAGTGTCAACCATAAGCGGTCTAGAACTAACGAAAAGGGGAATGCATGAAAAAGCAAACAATCTCGAACAGCTTTTCCTCAAATACTCGTAAACAATCAGTCTGCCTCTTTCTAGCCGCCAAGCTCTTTGAAACCTTTCTGTTTCTCATCACTTCTCACCCCCCCTCTCATTCGCACCATTGTCAATCAAGATAACAGAATAGTCAAAGATGTCAAATCCTGAGTTAGAATGGAAAGCAGAAAAACAATGCAGATGCAAGCTGAAGAAGTAATCGTGGACAAAGCGCCCACGCATGCTGTTTCAAACAGCTGGCGAGCAGGCGCAATTAAGCTCCAGCGTCTGATAGGCTTAAAGCATGTTCAGCAGCTCTTCAATCCCGTTTAAGCAGGATTCATCGACGCCGTGTGCTTCCTGGAGAGTATTGATTTTTTCTTTGTCGGCAAGCTTCTTGTCTCTAGCTTTGTCTAGGAGTCCGGCGAGCTTCTTGTATTGGTTGCCCAGTTCTACTGCTTTTTTCGATATCTTCTCTTTGTATTTCTGTGCGATCTCCAAAAAGTATCTGGAAGCCATTTCTCTACACTCCGACCATACTGTTCCATTCCACCAGTTTCCGTGGCTTGCACCGTACCCGTTTTCCACAGCCTTAATCCATGCAGAATAAGCCTCTAGACCAATGTGGTAGTGTTCATCTCTATGTCTGTCAGGTTTCCGTGTCAATTCCACAGCGTAACTTAGGCTTTCTCTAATGATCGTTTCGTCGCCAGCCTTCCTAGTTTTGGCAAAGGCAAAGAAGTTCACATGAATCTCTTTTCCCAATTCTTTCCATGTCCGGAAAGTCAGAGTCTTAGGGGTAATAGGTAAGTCAGCCTTCGGCCATGGCTGTTGAAGAATAAAATGCTTTTCATCATACCCTGAAATCAGCTGATTCTCCATGTTCAGAAGAGAACAAGGATTCCCCGTATCAATGCTTCTCCTCAGAATCTCTTCAACCTTCGCTTTCTCACCGGGCGTGCTCTCCGCAGAAAAGAACCCTAGATCCTTCATCAAGATCCCAAGGTTCCTCACTAGCTTGTAGAAGGTTTCACGTTTCCAGCAATATGGTCCGCTTGGACAAAGCTGCTCGTGAATGTTGATGAGGAAAGCGTGTCCCGACCCGCCAAACAACCAGCCATCGCTCATAGCTATGTCAAAATAATCAGCAACCCCTTTCGACACTCCCATCAACGTGGTCTCAAAAGGAAGCATCTTGAGATTTCGGATCTCCTTTTCTGTCATAAATCCAGCATCCTACCTCAGTTTACTGGAGATAGTTCTAATAAGCCTTAGTGCACTAACGCGACAGGCGTTCAAAACGGAAAAGGGGAGATTTGCAGGAGAAATCCACTTAGAGCGTGGTTCAAACCCTGACTGCGCGCTAAGGCCGAGTTACAGAATCCATTATAAGCATTACCGTTTTCAGATTCATTGAGGGAGAATAATGGAATTAAAGAGAACTTTGAATCTTGTGGATGCGACAGCAATCGGCATCGGAGCAGTAGTCGGCGCAGGAATCTTCGTTGTGCTGGGCATCGCTGTAGGCTATGCTGGACCTGCGGTCATCATTTCGATGATTATCGCAGGAACTGTTGCCTTGTTCACGGCGCTCAGTTTTGCTGAACTGGGTTCGGCGATTCCAAAACAGGGAGGAACGTACGAGTTTGCTTATGAGATGATTTCCCCTTTTGTGGCGTTTATTTCTGGTTGTCTGTGGCTGTTTGGACAGACCGTGGGGGGAGCAGCGGTGAGCTTGGGGTTGGCCAGCTACTTTGTGGCGATGTTCCCGTTTTTCTCGCTGAAAGTAATTGCGGTTTCAGCTGCATTGGTTCTGACAATTCTGAACCTTGTCGGAACAAAATACTCTGCGATGATCAACAACATTTTAGTCCTGACAAAAATCGTGATCCTCTGCCTTTTTGTTGGATTCGGAGTTTTCCAGATAAATCCGCTTAACTATTCGCAATTCGCTCCAAATGGTCTGCCAGGAATCCTTCAAGGGGCGGGTTTCATCTTTTTTGCATATTTGGGTTTCGGAAGGATAGCAGCGCTCGGCGGAGAGGTGAAGAACCCGAAGAGAACGTTGCCACTGGCGATATTGCTTGCGTTGACCGCCTCTGTGATTTTATATGTTGTGACGGGTCTTGTCTCAACGGGTCTGCAAGACTACAGAATTCTTGCTGGATCAGGGTCACCACTTGCTGATGCTGCAAGGGCGACGGGAAACATCACTTTGATCACGGCTATTTCCTTTGGTGCAATAGTTGCCACTGGCAGTGTCCTTCTGACAAATCTCATCGGTTTGTCCAGAGTCTCATTTGCGATGGCGAGAAACGGACAACTGCCAAAATCCTTGGGAAAAATCCACTCGAAATTTGGAACCCCGTACATTTCAATCTTATTCACAGGAGCTTTGATGGTCATCTTGGTCTCTATTGCTGATCTGAAGCAAACCGCCGCAATAACGAGCTTTTCAATACTATCCACTCATATTATCCTGCACATTTCGGCAATTAGACTCAGAAAGAGAGTTCCCAATCTGAAAACGTTTAAGGCCCCGTTGTATCCTTTAGTCCCTTCTCTTGGCATGATCAGTTGTATCGTTCTGATGTTTTCGTTGCCTATGGACGCATGGATTGTTTGGGCAGGTGTCGTGATCGTCGTCTCAGTTTACTATCTGCTAAGAAAGAGACCTTAACGAACTTACGCGCAGTGCGCGGCAGGCATGGTCCACAGAGAAGAACGAATGTCTTCACTCAAAGAAAGAGAGTTGTGCGGGAGACGTCTCCACTTACGATGCAAACGCCTCACTTCGGCCACTTTTCATGGATTTCTTCCTGACCGCGACCACTTTTGGGGGACGGGCTTTGCTTACGTTTGCGGATTGTCTTGCTCCGATCCTTCTTAGTTGCTAGCTACAATTCAAAGGGCGCGCTAGACAAGGTTACTATCTTGGGAAACCTGATGAGGGGAAAACTTAAGTTAGCACTTTCCCTCCTTTGTGTCACAGCGCGCGATAATCCCATGAGTGGGAGTTGAATCTAGAATGCCTGTTGAGATTGGTTTGGAAATGTATGCTGAGAAGCCTGTTCTTATGCCGTTTTTTACAGGCCATGTTGCTAGGGGCTTGCTGTTGCATTTCATTCGGCAGGTTGACCCATCTGCATCTGGGTTACTGCATGAGTTGAACATTTCAAAGCCTTACAGTGTGACACCTTTGCGGTTTAGGAGCCGCAGCCGCGCTGAGGATGGACATGTCTTGGACCCGTTGTTTCCCTGCCGGGTCGGTTTCAAGTTTTTGAAGGATGAGTATTCGACGTTTATGCTTAGTTTCTTTCAGAAACAGAACAGTTTGATGGTTTTTGACACGGTTTTTCGTATTGCTTCTTTGAGTGTGAACTGTAAAAGCTATACGGAGTTGGAGAAGGAAGCTAAGGTAGCGGCTGCGTTTAGGCTTTCGTTTAGGTCGCCTACTTATTTTGCTAGTTTGGGCAGTGGTTATCATTGGATGTTTCCTGATGCTGTGAAGGTTTTTTCGGGTTTGATGCGTTGTTGGAACTTGTTTAGTGATTGTAGGCGGTTTGGTAAGGAGGAGTATGTAGCGTATAGGGAGTGGTTGGGAAAAAATATGGGTGTATGTGAGTATGAGTTGTGGACTAGGTTGGCGGTCATGAGAGCAAAGAAGGCAACGGGGTTTGTAGGCTGGGTCACATACGAGATGAAGGATAAGGAAAGCGAATGGAATAAAGTGACATGTATGCTGGCGCGGTTTGCAGAGTTTGCGAGTGTTGGTGGGAATCGGACGGGCGGGTTTGGCGTGGTTAAGGCGTTGTTGAAGGCGTGAGTTTCTATATCCACGTGTGTTTTGTTTCTTTTATGGTGTCGTAGTGTGGGTCGTCGGAGAGTATTTTTGCTTGGTTTGTGATGGCTGTTGCGGCGATTATGCAGTCGCCCATGGGCGTGTTCTTGTATTTGCATTTGAGGAGGCCTGCTTGTTTGGCGATTGTTTGGGTTAGGTTTTGGATTTGCAGTCCGCTCTGGGTTATGGTTGTGTAGCAGGTTTCTGCTTCTTCTTTTCCGATTTTTTGGCAGACTGTTTGGATGGTTTCGCTGACGACTATTGTTGGGAGTATGCCTTCGTCGTGTTGGATGAGTTCGCATAGTTTTCTGGATGTTTTCTGTTTTGTTTCCGTGTTGGCTGAGTAGTAGTGTTCTATGAGGAATCGGGTGTCTAGGACTGTCTTCAAGCCTAGTATTCCTCGCGGAGCTTGTCGATCTCTTTCTTTATCTCTTCTACCTTGCCATATTTCGCGTAGATGCCTGCGCAGTCTTCTAGTCTGCGGATGGGTTTGAACAGTATTCCTTGCTCTGTGGCTTCTACGAGCAGTTCGTCTCCTTCTTTTATGCCTAGTTTCTGTCTGAACTCGGCTGGGATGGTGGTTTGTCCTCTTCTGGTTACTTTGACAACGTTCTGCATGTACGTTTGCCTCATGCAATGAAGCGCATGTACTATCATAAAAACATTTCCTACCAATGGTGCTGAGTAGGATTATTCATGTTTCGGGCTTATAGGTCTTCAACTGCTACGTCCTTGTAGCCCCCGCCGTATCGCCATTCCGTGCGGTAGGGAATCGTTGTCCAAGTGAAGACTACATCATAATCAAAGAGTGCAGCATCCGTTTCCTCACAACAATATGAAACCTGACAAACGCACGGATGACAACGACTTTTCAAATGTGCAAAATCGCTTTGGTTTTGCTCAAGAGCTTTTCAGCATCGTCGACGGTCTCTCTGGCAGCATCCTCTGAAAAGACAAGCCCATAATCTGCCTCTTCTCTCAAACCCATGGCCTCATCAAAATCCTCAATAGAATCAGCTTCAAGCTGACCGCTGAAAAGCTCTCGCAACGCCACCAACAACGCATAGTGACTTTTTTCCCTGAACCCCTTGCTGTATACGAGCGCTCTTGTAGCATGAAACATTGAATAGTACCCCTGTATTGTCGCCCACTTGAACTTCTTTCTTGACAAGGAATCTTTCGCATCTTCCAGATCGTTCGCAGCACCTTCAATCTCCTTCAGAATCAGCTTTCGATCAATTCCTATCCGAATCAACCTTCTCTCATCAACGAAACGCTTGAACTCGCTCATTCAGATTCCCAAAGCGTAATTCCTTTCAAAATCCTCTCATACAAAGGCTTATCATTCTTCCTCAATTTCGCGTACTCGTTTGAGTTGACTATTATAGGCGATATTTTCCTTCTTATCTTCTTTTGACAAGCATTCAACTCCGATCTTACCTTGTCCTTTTCACTTGTAAGCATAAAAATGTCCATATCGCTCTCTCTCGTGTCTGTTCCTTCCGAACAGCTTCCGAAGAGCACCATCTCTCTACAGTGTGGCATCGCTAACTGGACGAATTTGTTCAGAGAGTAGACGTTGAGGAGAATTTTGAACTGTTTTGCCACAGCGTTTCTCAAGTTGAGTTTGTGGAATATCATTCTGCCTTTCCTTTTTCTTTCCAGAATGTGTACTGCAGAAAGCTGCTTGAGAATTTCATTCGCTGAACCCTTGCTGATTTTCGCCCTTCTCACGACTTCTCTCTCATGCATTTCCTGCAAGGGATTTTCATGAAACAGATAAAGAACCTTCAGAAAAGTCGGAGTAATGAAGTCTAATTTTTCGGGCATATGCCCATTATTTTGGACCCGAATCGTATATAGTTTTCGCACATTTCTTGACATGTTTCTTCAATGGCAGGACTTCCTTCCTCTTGGTTGAGGTTTTGTCAGAGGAGGGTGGCTCGATAAATCAATACGTAGGTTTATCGTGTAGGGTTTACATGTTAGAAAAGGGCAACGTGACTCAGATCATAAAGATGGAAACGAACCAGATAATGATTCTTAAGGATATGTTGCCTAACCCCCCTTGGAAGAAAATCCCTGAGGGTGTACGCTCTTTCCCGACACACGATTGGGGTCAGCTCTCAGCCTGTTGAGGAGTGGGCTGGACGAGCGCTTCGGGAGGGGGCTGTTAAAGTTGAGGAAACCGCAGACCGTGAGTTGCTGCTTCGGGTTGGTGGTTCCGCGTTTGGATGTGTTTTATCGTGGGTTGTATTCGGTAATCGAGCATTTTTGGGGTGGCTGTTTCTGAGGTTTTGCTTTTGCTGAAGGCTCAAGCTGCCAAGGAGAGGTGGCATGCAGAAAAAGGGTTGAAGGATAGGGTGGACATCATTTCTCTTTTGAAGTTTGCTGATGTGAAACGGGACCTGCTTGATCAAATGCTGAGGGAATATGACACGCAGCATACGCTACGAGACGCTATCAAGCGGGCAGTATCTGAAAGCAGAATTGAATACAGGTTCTTGGGACTTGCGTATGAGAAGGATGGCGTTCAACTGAAGAAGTCTTATGAGAACCTGTGAGTCAGATTTGGATCGGAAAAGGATGTTTTCTACAGGTAGTCTTCTAGGAATATTATCTTGATGTCAAACGGTTTCTTCTGCATTTCTCTGATTAGTTCTCTTTCTTTCCTTGCGAAAGTGGCGACTGAAGAGGATTTGTGGGCTAGTGCCAAGGTGAAGCAATCACATAAGGAAATGGCTCTCAAGCATTTGTGCATTGATGCCTCAAGCATGAGAGGCGAAATGTCCTTAACAGCTACGTAGCCTGATGCGAGTAGCTTGTCTACGATGTCGTTTGCCTTTTGAGCGCCCAGTTTTCGGCAGAGGATATATCTCAGTTCAGTAATATTCAGTGTTGTCGTGGATGCTTCAACTGATTCAGCCTTTAGAGCTTCCCTGAGCTTGAGACCTGATGTGGTTGAATGAACTAGCTCAATCAGCACGCTTGTGTCGAGGACCAATCTTCCGTTCAAGTCTTTCTTCATCGAGTTTCCTCTCCGCATACAACTCTTTTAAAGCCTCTTCAGCGTCAGACAGGGGTTTGCAGGCCTCGTCGAGCAAGTGGGGTTTCTTTTCCTTTTGGCCAATTATGAAACGAAGCGCTTCGTTGAGATCAACGCGGCGTCCAAGTTTTATTTGAAGCTCAGAAGCTATCCTGAGCAGTTTTTGCTTTACATCCTCTGTAACAGATATAGTCGTCATAACAACCATATACACTGATTGCCAAAGCAAGAATATATGCATATCGCCAACACGCACATGCATGCTTTGTCAGCAGAACTAGTTCATATTTCAAACTAACTTCCATGAGTTCCTGGCTTTTTAATCTCATGCTTACGCCTTTTCCCGCGCATTGTCCTCTCTCTTATCTGTTTGATGAACCTGTTTAGTGATTGTAGACGATTTGGGAAGGAGCAGTACGTGCGGTATAGGAGTGGTTGAGGAGGAACATGGGTGTGGGTGAGTATGAGTCATGCCGCGAGGTTGGCAGTTATGAGACGAAAGAAGGCAACGGGATCTGTGGGCTGGGTCACATATGAGCTGAAGGACTTGAAAGGCGAATGGAACAAGATAACATGCATAATGGCAAAATACGCAGAATACGCTAACATAGGAGGAAACAAAACAGGAGGATTTGGAGTATAGTCAGAATGCAGCAAAAACTAAGAGGTGAAGAACATTGAACGAAATCTTGGACAATTTTACAGTTCACGAAATATTTATGCGTGCACTTGATGGTAAACCATCTTATCCTCACCAACGAGAAACTGCAAGGAACCTAATTGAGGGTAAGTCTGTTGTTTTGCGTGCTCCTTGCGGATCTGGGAAAACCGAGGCATGCTACGTTTCTCTTCTTCTCGGAAGAAATTCAAGCATTCCAAGTAGGTTGATTTATTCTTTGCCGACCCGAGCTTTGGTTGAAGATGTTTCTTACAGAATTAAGAAAGGTATAAGCCAAATCGGATTACCACCAATTGTGTCGCCTCAACACGGCGCTAACTCTGAAGACCCATTCTTCAAAAGTGAAATCGTCGTCGCCACAATTGATCAGACAGTTGGTGCCTATTGTTGCACGCCATTGAGTTTGCCTGTTCATTTAGGAAATATACCTGCGGGCGCTGCTGTCTCTTCATTTTTGTGTTTTGATGAAGCACATGTTTACGATCATCTGTTGGGCTTGCAGAGTATGCTTCTTTTGGTTGAACGTGCGGCTGATCTTGGGGTGCCTTTTCTTGTGATGTCTGCTACTCTGCCGGATTCTTTTATTGAATGGTTTGAAAGTAATGAGAAATTTGCGGATAGAATTGCGATAGTTGAAGGAAGAGACGATGATGTTTCTAAACGTCGAGATCGTCAGGTGACTTTGAAGTGGAGGGGGAAACTGCTTGAATGTAAGGATGTTCTCGAATGTGCTGGTTCATGGAGGCGCATGATGGTTGTTTGCAACACTGTTGATCGAGCGCAAGGACTTTATGCACTTATTAAGGAGACCTTGAAAAGTCTGAGTTTTGACGTGTTTTTGTTGCATTCGAGATTTTTGGATAGAGATAGAGAAGTTATTGAAGACAAGATGAAAGCCTGTCTGAGAGACACTGAGAAGAAGACTTGTCTAATAACCACACAAGTTTGTGAAGTTGGATTGGATATTTGCTGCGATTTGTTGCTTACTGAACTTGCGCCTCCGGATTCTCTTATTCAACGCATGGGTAGATGTGCTCGTGAAGGTGGGAAAGGTGAAGTTTGGGTTTTCGAAGTTGAGCATTGTGCACCATATGATGACGATGAAATGGAGGGAAGCAAAAAGTACATTTCCGAAAAACTTGACGGCAAACGCGTCGGATGGAATGAAGAATTAGAATTCGTTAACACACTTTTAGGAGAAGAATTTCAGAAAATAATGAATGATGAAAGTCTTAGACGCAAAATTCTTCTCAGTCTTGGTAATGCGGCGTTCAAAGGAAACAAACGGGGGATAGAAAGCAATATACGTGATGCTCTAAGCGCAAACTTGACAATTCATGATGACCCAGGCAAGATTTCTTATAAAATACTAAAGATGCCTTGGTTTGACATGGATGTCAGAGTTTTAAGGAGAAAGTTAACCAATGCTACATTCTGGAGAATTCATTTTGGACATGATGAGAATGGAAAACTTGAGATTAACGCACTGCCAGCGACGGATGTACATCCTTATGAATACTATGTAATACACCCAGATTTTGCGAATTATGACCCCAAAAAAGGCTTAACTTTTGGCGAAAAAGGTTCTTGCCTAGAGCCTTCTGACCTAACCTCAGAACCCATATCAACACTAATGTACGAAAAAGAAGAATGGGATAAGCACGTTGAGAACTGCTTGATTGCCTTTGACCTAATAAAACCAACAGAGTTTCATTCGTTAAAACTACTTTCCCATTTAATTGAATGCGACACGCGGAAGTCTGAAGGGTTGGTAGCATTAAGTATCGCAGTACATGATTTGGGAAAACTGAACGAACAGTGGCAGAAAAGCATAGGCATCGGTATAACCAAACCTCCTTTAGCGCACATCCCTCTTGATAAAAAGATAGGGGTTCCACACGCTACAATCTCTGCAGACGCTTCTTACCCCATGTTCAAAAAACTTGTATCGAGTACCTACTACGCACTCGCGTTTAAACTAGCAATTGCCCACCACCATCATACGAGAGCGGAGCATGTAGAGCCATATGCTCTAAAATGGGAAAATCTATGCGATAAGATTGTTAAAAAGGTCAGCAATAAGTACTCGCTAGATGTAAGCTCGCGTGATATCCGATTTACTGAAAAAAACCCAAAACGTATGGAAACATCGATGTTAGATCTAGAATCAACAAAACCGTATGTAGCATATTGTATAGTAGCTCGATTTATTCGTCTTTGCGACCAAACGTCTTTTTCGGTGAAAGAGGGAAATACTTAAAACTAACTTGCACAAAGAAGGACAACTGATCATAATGGAAACGCATCAATTTATAATAAATAAAACTTCTTTTGATATGTTTGATGTCTTTAGAGCTTATGGTTTAGCTTACCTTATTAGTGGATTCGAGAAAAACGTCGAAACAAACGTCTCTGATCGTAATTATGCCTTCATTGTCGAAGCACGTGGCAAGATACCTACGCAACCTGACCCAAAACTTTTTGAAGAAACTGATAGCGCGTGGTCTGCTATTTTCAGAACATTTAAAGAAAGAAAAGACTCGAAAGCACCGCACCCAAGAAGAGATGCCGAGAATATAGTAACGCAGGAGTATAATCATCTACTCGATCTTCACAAGAAATCTGATTTTATTCCGCAAATCGGCAAAAAAGTGAAAGATGGAAGAACACTTTACCAAACCATGGATGTTTCCGCTGCAAAGGGGTATAGGGAAGAAAAAAGAGACGTTTACCATGAGGGTAGTCAAATAGAAGTAGATAAATACTCATGGGCGACTGCAGTGATTGGAGCTGCATGGTCAAGTGTATGGCCGCAGAATCTTATGAGGAGGGACGCAACCTTCTTAATGTGTATGGTCCCAAATCCTAAGAAAGTTCTTTTGATCTCTCACCGTGATGTTCAAAATAGATTAAACAAGCAGTTATGTGTAATTTCAGCGAACACGGCGTTAATGCATTATTCTGTGAAACTTGTACAACTTATTCGCGAAAAATCTGATGAAATTGAATACGATGACATCATTTTCAATGTAATGCAAAAAACCGGTCAACAACCAAAACCTGGAGGTGGCGGCAAATACAGCCTAAGTTTCCTTGAAAAATTGGTAGAATCATCAGCCGGTTTTTATGCACTAGAAAGAATCGACAAGTACTTCTTACCCACCTCCCCACGTGTTAAGGGTATTCGGCAGAATGTTGCTTTGGCTTTGACTGATTTTCTTTTGCATCCAACTTTGGAGAATTTCAGAACTTTTGAAAGCCTATATATACGGGGTCAGATAGATA
>CAZDNV010000049.1:0-13504 GCA_964506875.1 uncultured Candidatus Bathyarchaeia archaeon | reverse complement strand
TCAGCAAGATAGACGTCTGACTGATGCCGAGTTCGAATTTACCTTTCTCTTCTCAAGAAGTCTCCGACATCCAAGATGTTCTTCACAACCACCTTTCCATCATTCTTATCTTCATCTATGCTACGTAGGATTTTGCCAAACCCCAAGCATTCGCCATGCTGGTTCAACACTAATACAAGATGGCCCTTCTTCTTTGACCCAATCGCCCTCACTATCCCTCGCTTGAAAATGTCTCTCCCACAGATGAAAAGCCACTCGGTTTTCTCATCGACCATGATCTTGTTCGCTTTCCCATCTGCAATAATGGCTAGCAAACCGAAACTTGGGAAAAAGACGTTGTCCTTGGCCTTTCCAAGATAGACCCCTGCATAGAAGAAATCATCCGGCAGACTGCTTCGCAGATCCTCATTCAGCAGGAAGAATCTGCCTTTTTTCTCGACTACGCTTCGCTGATCTAGGCTGATGCACGCGTCGAATCGACCTACGAAATCATTCATCAGCTTCACTGGGCACTCACTCTCTTCTTGAGCTTGCAGACAAAGAAGCCTTGGGTCTGTCCCGGCCAAATTCTCTTGCAGTTCTTCACTAGGCTGTCAAGCTCTTTCCCAAAAATGCTTGTCGGTGCCCCTTCTCCAAGACAGTTTGTTTCCACAGGTTCCAAATCAAGGTTCTTCATTGCCCAATCAACGTTCAACTCATTCTCCTCAGGCTCAAGCGAGCAAGTTGAGTAAACCATTTCTCCGTCATCTCTCAAGGCTTTGACTGCTTCTGACAAGATTTCCCTCTGGAGCATGGCATTTCTCTCCACATCCTTGATTGTCCTTCTGCAAAACCATTGCCTATCCGCCGCAAAATTGCCTGAGCACGGAGCATCCACAAGTACACGGTCAAACTTAACTTCAAGACTTGAAGCCTGCCTAGCATCCATCTGGCGCACTATCACGTTTCGGGCACGGCACCTTTCAAGCTGATTGCAGAGAGCGGTCAGCCTACGCTTTTCAACATCCAGAGCAAAAATCAAACCAGTACTCTGCATCAGATCAGCCAGCTGAACCGTTTTCCCACCAGGAGCAGCGCATGCATCAAGAACCTTCTTGTCCTTGAGTTTAGTAAACAATGCAGCTGGAACCTGGGCAGCTGCCTCCTGAATAGAGTACAGGCCTAACAGATACTCCGACGTTGCGCCAACAGAGAACGCTGAACTGCGAATCCAATAACCATCCGGAAGAAAAGGAATCTTCTCCAGACCTATTCCTCGGCTTTCCAGTCTCGCGACAGCTTCGTCTCTGCTAGCATTCATAGTGTTTACTCTGATCGCTTGCGTCAGCGTAACAGGTTCATAGTTCCAGCCTAACTCGCGATAACGTGTCAGAAAGAATTCTCTGCCAGACATCAGCAAAGGATAGAATGACTTTTCATAAAAAGCTGATGTTCATGCACGTCGCTTATCATTTCCCCTTTCTTCTCACAAACCACTTCCTAACCTCCTCAGCAAGAACCACGCTACCAGCCAGCAACGCCAGATATGCCCAATCCATCAATCCGATGGCAGTCGTGCCGAAGAAACTCTGCATCAAAGGAACATACATGATAATAGATATGATTGAAAGCTGGGAAGCTATGCCAAGCCAAATCCACTTATTGCTCTTGACACTCGTTTTGAAAATGGACACTTTGCTAGTTCGGCTGGCCAGGACATTACCAACCTGAGCTACAACTATGCCTGCGAAAGTCATAGTTGTACCCTTCACGTAAGCAGCATTATCTGGAACTGAGCTCATGCCAAGATGCCAACCCCCACCTGACCAAACGCTCAAGCAGCCAAACATAGCGCCCGCAGAAATCACTAACCCGATATAAAGAGAATGCAGGAAAACCTTTCCGCTAAACAAACGTTCATCAATAGACCTCGGCGGCTCCTGCATAACCCCCTTCTCAGCAGGCTCACGGCTGAGAGCCAAGGAAGGAATAACGTCGATACCCAAGTCGATGGCCAAAACCTGCACGACAAGAAGCGGAAGGGGCAAGCCAAGCACCGCGTATAGCACATATGGAACTAGCTCAGCCCAGTTATGCGCAAAAACATAGACTATAAACTTCCTCAGATTCTCGTAGATCGCACGACCCAACTCAACTGCCTTAACGATCGATCCGAAGCTGTCATCCAGCAAAACCATGTCAGCAGCCTCCCTTGCCACATCCGTTCCCGAAGCACCCATTGCCACACCAATGTCCGCTTCCCTCAATGAAGGAGCATCATTCGCACCATCCCCAGTGACAGCTACGATTTCGCCATGTTGTTTGAGAACGGTCACAATCCGAAGCTTCTGCTCAGGCGAAACTCTCGCGAATATAGCATTACCCTTCCTGACCTCATCAACAATCTCTCGGTCACTCTTCAAGTCCAAGTCAACGCCGCGCACTATTCTGGAGGCGCCGCGATCTACTATGTTCACTTCCTCTGCGATCGCCTGCGCCGTTGGCCCATAGTCACCAGTTATTATAACTATCTTTATACCCGCTTGCTTCGCTATCTTCACCGCTTCACTGACCTCAGGTCGCGGAGGATCCTTCATTGCGGCAAGTCCCACGAAAACCATGTCTCTCTCGACGTTCTTGCCCTTATACCCCTCATTCTCAGACAATTCCTTGTACGCAACGGCGATTACGCGCAGTCCCTCATTCGCAAGCTCTTGAACTCTCGCCTCAGCTAAACGCAGATGTACGCCAGACAAATCCTCAATCCTGTCATCAACGAGGATTCCATTGCAAACAGAAAGTATGCTTCTCGCGCCACCCTTGGAGTATGCGACGATTTCTCCATCGCGCTTATGGATAGTAGTCATCCTTTTCCTTCTCGAGTCAAAGGGCATGACGTGCATGACCCCTTTCTGAGCAAGCAACTCCAGGTTCAAATCATATTTCAGAGCCGCGACAAGCAAGGCCGCATCAGTCGGGTCACCAACCACGCTCCAAGATCTGCTCCGGTCCGAAGGAGGTTCAATCTTGGAACCATTGCAGAGAGCTGAGATTTCAAGCAGCTTTTCCACCGCATAGGATTCGTCCCTGTGCAAGGCTTTGCCATTGCGCGTGAATTTGCCTGTCGGGGTGTAGCCCGCACCTGAAACCTCGATGACTTTGTCATAAACCCATATTTTCCCAACAGTCATCTCGCCAGTGGTAATCGTTCCCGTTTTGTCAGTACAAATCACGGTGACACTGCCAAGCGTCTGAACCGAAGACAAACGCTTCACAAGCACATTTTCCTTCAACATTTTCAGCACATTGATGGCCAAAGCACTTGAGACCGTGACCTGCAAACCTTCAGGAACACAGGCTACCATTACGCCTATCATGAAAAGTATGCTCTCAATGAAAGTTATGTGAAGCCAAACATAGCTTGCCAGGAAAAAGCCAACTCCGACACCTAAAGCCAAGATGAAATCATATTTTGCCGTGTAGGCAATCTCCTTCTGAAGAGGGCTGGGCTCGTCTTCGATTTCCTGAGTGAGACCCGCAATCTTGCCGAATTTTGTCTCCATACCAGTTTTGACGACTATAGCCCTGCCTTGTCCTCGAGCAACGCTAGTGCTCATGAAAACAAGGTTCGGCGCATCCAAATATGCCGTGTCAACAATCTTAGCAGCCTTAGTTGTCCTAGGCTGGGGCTCAGATTCACCTGTCAAGGGAACATTATTCGTCCACAAATCATAAGCCTCAACTAACCGGGCATCAGCAGGTACACGATCGCCTTCCTCCAGAGCTATAACGTCACCGGGAACAAGCTCCTTCACCAACACTTTTCTTAGTTCTCCATCTCGAATGACTTTGGCATACTCCGGCATCCAGCTCTTCAATGTGTCCATAGCTTTTTCTGCCCGCCACTCTTGGAAAAGACTGAAAACTGTGTTAACCAAGACCACGGCCAAAATGATGTAACTCAATTCCCACATGTTTCCGAGCGCAGCAAGCAAACTCGCAAAAAGCAGCAGAATACTGAACAAGTCCTTAAGAAGTGCAAGAAACTTGAACGCGATAGGCACGTGCTTCTTCTCAAGCAGCACGTTGGGCCCATATTGGACAAGCCTTCTTCCGGCTTCCTCGCTGGTCAACCCACTAGGCGAAGACGAAAGAGCCTTGAAGACTTCCTTGACATGCAGACTAGCAGCATCCTTCAATGAAACCTACCTACCTATGCGCGAGAAGCCAGACGCGAGAACTAGAATCCCCTAGGAAAACACTTCTGGTTCATGCCTTCAGCTAGGTGAACCGCGACATATGAGATACTTGTCGACTTCAGAGTTTTCCGCAAGTTGGACATATGCATCGTCTACGCAAAACATGCCTAGGAATAGCCCAGATTTGCTGGTTCTAGATATTTTGCTGTTTATAATGACAAATGCTCAGATTTAAACCAATCGGAGCGATCGGCGTGCAAGAATCGGCAAATCTTAAATGATTGATAATGGCACCTTAGAGCGCGTGATCCAATGAGCGGGAAATATGCCTACATCCTCATGATCCAGGACAAATGGTGGCGTGAATTCCTTCGGCGCAACCACGAAGGAAGGCAAGTCCACTCTTACGTGCAAAAGGGACCAGCACCACCCAGACAGACATTCCTAGTCTTGTTCTACGTCAGCAAGCCAGTTGGTGAGCTTGCAGGATGTGCAGACTTCATAGAGCGCAAGGTCAGTAACCCTGAAGAGCTGTGGAGAGAGTACGGAGCTGAATCTGTCCTAGATAACAAGGAGGCATTCGAAGAGTTCATCGGAGACAGGCAGAAGGTCTCAATGATTCGATTCCGGCATCTACGGGAAGCCCTACACCCAATACCGCGCAATGATCTCCTGATGCATCTTGGCAAGGATAGACTGGCAAGAAGAGGATTCTACATAGAAAAGGACAGAGCCAACAGACTCATTGAACTAATGACGTAGAACGCCCAGAACACGCGTGATAATGGAGTCTAATCATTCAATCTATGTTCTTGAGAATGTCTGCAAAAAGTTAATAGGCTGCATTTTTCATTTCCATGTAGTTCATCTTCGGGTAGTGACTATCAAAATGTCTCAAGAGACTTCAATCGACGCATTCGTTCATGAATGTCGCGCTGAATTTTGGTAGGTCTGATTATGGTACGTTATAGACAGGTCGAAGAGATCCAGAAACTGATGAACTATCCAGAAATGATTAGAAACACAAGTATCATAGCCCATGTAGATCATGGAAAAACCACGCTCTCAGACAGCCTTCTGGCCGCCGCTGGCATAATCAGCGAGCAGAGAGCGGGACAGCAACTCGCACTTGACTCTTGGAAACTTGAACAGGACAGACAGATGACTGTTTTTGCCTCGAACATAAGTCTAGCTCACAACTTCGGAGGCAAAGAATTTCTCATAAACCTCATCGATACGCCCGGCCACATAGACTTCAGCGGCGCAGTTACAAGAAGTCTAAGGGCCGTTGACGGTGCACTCGTCGTCGTAGATGCTGTCGAAGGACCCATGACTCAAACAGAAACGGTCTTGATGCAAGCCCTAAGAGAAAGAGTCAAGCCGATCCTCTTCATAAACAAGGTCGACAGACTCATTAAAGAAATAAAGCTAACCCCAGAGGACATACAGCGAAAATTCGCCAAAATAATCCTCAGAGTGAACAACCTGATTGAAAAATATGCTCCAGCGGAACACAAGAAGGACTGGCAAGTAACCGTTGAAGATGGACGGGTCGCATTCGGTTCTGCCCTTCACAAGTGGGGACTAAACCTGCCCCACATGAAAGCCAAAAACGTGACATTCAAGGAGATAATCGACGCATACACAGGAGATCCAGCCGACATAGGGAAAAAGGTCGACGCACTAAGTGAGAAGGCACCATTGAATGAACCAGTCCTAGATATGTTCTGTGAGCACCTCCCAAACCCATATCAAGCTCAACCTTATAGGCAGAGTCAAATTTGGCCTGGAGATGCAAGCAGCCCTGTTGGCGTAGGAATGGCAAAAGTGGACCCAGCTGGGCCCGTTCTGATGTGTGTGAGCACGATTGAGGTTGACCCCCACACTGGAGTCATAGCCATAGGCCGAATCTTCAGCGGCACGGTTGAAAAAGGAAAAACCGTTCAGTTAATTACAGGTCGCACGAAAGGAACCATCCAGCAAGTGTACATGAGCATGGCCGCCGACAGAGTGATCATTGACAAGGTTCCAGCTGGAAACATCGCTGCACTTTCTGGTCTGCCATCACTACATGTAGGCGAAACCATTGCCGAGGTGGACGTAGCGACCCAACCATTCGAGGTTCTAAAGTATGTTTCTGAGCCTGTAGTCACCGTGGCAGTTGAACCTGCCGACGTTCAGGATCTTCCACTTTTTGACAAAGTGATGCACAAGCTGACAACGGAAGATCCGAACCTGCACTTCTTAATCAACAAGGAAAGCGGCGAATACCTGCTCAGCGGTATGGGTGAACTGCACCTTGAAATCACAGCCTATAGGATGCAGGAAGCAGGACTGAAAGTGAAGACCAGCGAGCCCATAGTGATCTACCGTGAAACCATCAGCCGCGATTACAAAGGTCCACCGATAATGGGTAAGAGCCCAAACAAGCACAACAAGCTTTGGGTAACCATTGAGAAGCTGCCAGAAGAAGTTATCGAAGCAATAAGGACAGGAAAAATCAGTGAAATGCACACTCGTGAAGATAGACAAAAGATACTCAAAGGATTTGGCTGGTCAACAGAGGACGCGAGAAACCTCGTAACCATTGAAGGCAACAACCTGCTAGTGAACAGAATAAAGGGAAGACAATATGTCGATGAGATCATGGACCACATAAAATCTGGTTTCAGCGAGGCAGTTTTCACCTCGGTCCTAGCAAAAGAGCCTGCCCACGGACTGAAAATAAACTTGGAAGACGTTACCGTCCACGAAGACCCCGTGCACAGAGGACCAGCCCAGATTCTACCCATGACCTGGCGACCGATTTGGTGCGCCTTCCTACTGAGTGACCCGAAGCTTCTAGAACCACTAATAAGCTTTGAGTGCAAGGTTCCGAACGAGTTTGTGAGCAGCGTAATAGCTATAGTGCAAAAACGCCGCGGCAAAATCCTAGACATGATCAACGAAGAAGAGATGATAATCGTCAAAGCTGAAATGCCCGTTTCCGAATCCTTCGGACTCGCGGAAGAGCTAAGATCGTCCACGCAGGGCAGAGCCTTCTGGGCAACTCAGTTCAGCCGCTGGGCTCCAGTGCCCGAACAACTGCAATCAGAAATAGTCGCAAAGATCCGCGAACGCAGAGGCCTACCCAAAGTGCCGCCAAGAGCAGAGGAATTCTTCGAAGAAGCATAATCCCAAACGCCAAAACCCAGATCATTTCCCCCAGTCTCCTATTGTGATTGACTTCCACGGAACTGGCAGACAGCATAACATCTCAGAAACCCAAGGAGAGAGCTTCTGTGAGCCAAGAAGCTTTGGTGTCTCAGCATGGCTCCTAGCGTCTGAGTTTTTAAGAAGAGATAGTAGCTATTCTAGCACAGATCAGTGACCAATCGGCAAAAATGGATGATGATAAACAATGTTGGACATGCAATCAATGTTGTATATGTTTAGCCTGACATTATTCTTGGTTGCGGGGATATCTGTCGGCTATTGTTTACGAGGAAGAAAGCAACTCAACATAAGTAAGATCACAGTATTCAGCATAGTTGTCCTCATTTTTTCATTAGGCTTCGGGATTGGCTCAAATCGCGAACTGCTAAACTCGTTACCCAGAATAGGGTGGAACATAGTCGTAATAGCTTCTTTGACAATGCTGTCTAGCCTGCTTCTAGTAATAATAGCCACAAGATTGGTGGGTTTGAAACGATAAAACATGTAATAGCTTCGCTTGCCTTAGGTGTAACTGCAGGTTATCTGAATAGCAATTGGGGAAGCAACACATTTGGCACGTTAGTGTCAAACTATGTTTTCCATGCTGCACTTATTCTGCTATTGTTTATGATGGGTGTCGGATTTGGATTAGACAAGAGCTCGATGGCTGCCATGAAGCACATGGGTCTCAGAGTTTTCGTGGTCCCCATAGCAACTGCCTGTGGCAGTGTCTTAGGGGGTCTTATCAGCGGCTTAATACTCAACACCAATCTGTCTGCTACAGCGGCCGTGAGCGCCGGATACGGCTGGTACACTCTGGCTGGGCCGCTAGTCGGACAGCTTTACGGCTTCGAGTGGGGTGCTCTAGGTTTCGCAGTCAATCTCTCGCGAGAATTGCTAACAATTGTGTCCATTCCAGTGATGGTTAAAATAGACAAGTATGCGCCTATAGCTTTCGGAGGAGCAACCACTATGGATACAACCTTCCCAATAATCGTGCGTTACTGCGGCTCCGAATTGCTGGTGATCTCCTTCTCAAGCGGTCTTATACTAAGTGCCATTGCTCCATTCTCAATAATGGCAATAGCATCAATAACGTAGCAGAGATCCAAGTGTCTTTATCGCGGCGGATCTTATCTTCATGCAGCGCGTGCTGGTGTCTTCCAATTGGCAGGATCTAGTCGAGGCTTAGCTTTTTCAGGCTCCTACCTTTTTTGACGTTGAGGCTTGTGAGCAATGGGAGGGAAGGATGGGCACGCTGCCAGATGTTTTTCCACGGGTGTTATCTTCAATAGCCCCGCTTCTTGAAGGCTTCTGGCTCCGCTGAAGTTGCGCAGCTGGCTGACATGCGCGTTCTTATTTGAGTGTGCGTGCCCTGATATCCTCGGTGCACTCGCTCAGATATGAACTCGTCGTCATTCCGTAGAAGTATGTGTTTTGTGTTGGTGCGGTCGCCGGGATTTGAACCCGGGATCGCAAGCTTGGAAGGCTTGCATCACTGTTGAGTGTTTGTGTCCTAACCAGCTAGACGACGACCGCCACACGTTCAGCACTACAATAATGGAATGGGCTAGATAAGATTTCTTTCAGGCATCTATTGAGGTTTCTCGTCAGGTTTGAATAGTTTCTTCTCATGTTTCGGTTTGGGCCTGAGACCGCCATGATACCTTGGCATAGATCTCTGTCGCTCCAGATTCTTTATTCGGGCGTAGAGTCTTGACGCCTTAGTCTGCGATGGTGTTCTAGCCTTTGGCACGCGAAAATGAACAGGAGTAAACGGCTTCTTTATCCTGATATCGCTACTTCTTTTGGCCGCTCTTCCAGTTCGGACGCCCTGCGCTTTCTTGAAGATCACGTAGCCCTCCTTAAGGTTGACTTCTTGCGTCAGCCAGCCAGTATCTAGCCAAGCCTTAGCATGCATATTGGTGGGCGAATTGCTCCACCAGCTTTCGCTCTTGTAGGCGTCCATAGGCAGATTATCACCTATTATTCCGTCGATCCGTGCAAATTCAAGCTTCACGGTCTGCGTGAAAGCTCCTCTGAACTTCAGATAATTGCCAAGTGCTTGATACTTAGAGACAGTTCTCGGTGTAACTATTCTCCTTGCACAGTTAAGACATAACGATCTAGTAGGATCGCCTGTAGAAACATCTGGCGTCATGCAGTCTCTGCAAAAGAGCCTGCCGCATCTTTGGCATCTCCTAAGATAACCATAAGGAAGGACTCTTAGGCAGATTCCACATTCATCCTTGAACGGCACATTTCACACCCTAATGCTCGAAGCACAATGTCTCATCAATCATGGCAATTATTAACATAGGTTTCGCTCTGCCTATGGAGTATTTGAAATCCATAAAAGATTTATATAGATACCCTTGCCGAGCATTAATCGTGAGATTGATTGCTTTTCAGCGAATATCTGCATGAGAAAGCTGAGGAATCAAGACACAACGAGACTGTGGGCTACATTGTAGTCATAGTTGGCTCAATATTCTTCGTCGGTGGGCTGCTTGCGACCATGATAAAAGTGGACAACCCAGAATGGTTTTTGGTGATTCCATACCATCTTACCGCTCATCCATATAGCCTCTTGGGCTTGTCTCTAACTCTAGTCGGCCTTACCCTTCTGATCCTAGGAGCTGCCCTGAGCATACACTACGCTAGAGAAAGAGCATGGTACTTGAAGGAGCTTCACAAGGCGCACTCCATGGAAGAACAGAGTCTAAAGAGTCGACAGTCAAAGTAAGACTGCGAAAAACCGGGGCTTTTATTCTCTGAGCTCTTAGCCCTTCACTACTGCCAAAGGAACTAACCTTGCCACCTTCGTTGCGATGCCGACTTTGTCACTTACGTCAACCACTACATCAACGTTCTTGTAAGCTTGGTCTGCCTCTTCAGCCAAAACCACTGAACTAGCGGCCCTCACGTAGATTCCCCTCTGCTCCAAAGCCTTCTTTATGTCTCCTCCATAGTATTTGCGCTTGGCAGCGGTTCTGCTTAGCATTCTACCTGCGCCATGGGCTGTCGAACCGAAACTGATTTGCATTGCTCTCTCTGTACCTACTAGGAGCCAAGAGCTTGTTCCCATACTTCCGGGTATGAGCACAGGCTGACCAGCAGAGCAGTAGTCAGGAGGGATTTCTGCATTTCCTGGGGGAAATGCCCGAGTTGCCCCCTTTCTGTGAACCCAAACCTTCTTCTGGCTACCATTAATCCTGTGAACCTCGATTTTTGCGATATTGTGAGCCACGTCATAGACGAGCTTCAAGCCAAACCTCTCAGGGTCTTCTTTGAAAACTTGCCTAAAGCTTTGTCTGACCCAGTGCATTATTGCCTGGCGGTTTGCGAATGCATAGTTGACAGCGCACGCCATCGCCTGATAGTAGTCTTGTGCTTCACTGCTTTTCCCAGGGGCGCAGGCTAGTTCCCGATCAGGCAACGTTATCTTGTATTTTTGAACTGATCTCTCCATGACGCGCAAGTAATCAGAGCATATTTGGTGCCCAAAACCTCTGGAACCACAGTGGATCATGACGGTAACCTGCCCTTCGTGTTCGACGCCGAAAACCTTTGCCACGTTGGCATCGTATATTTTGTCGACTTTCTGTATCTCTAGGAAATGGTTGCCAGAGCCCAAGGTGCCAACCTGTTGCAGTCCCCGGTTTTTGGCAGTAGCTGTGACTTTGTCTGGGTTTGCGTTTTTCATGCACCCGCGTTCTTCGCAGTGTTCGGCATCTTCATGCCAACCCAGCCCTTGGTCAATGGCCCACTGAACGCCTTCGCTTGTCACTCTTTCTAGATCCCTTAGAGACACCTTGAAGTCATTTCTACGACTTCCCAATCCGCATGGCACATTTTCGAAAATGGTGTTTACCAGCTGTATGATCTTCGGTCTAACGTCCTCCTCAGAAAGATTAGTGGTTAGTAGGCGGACTCCGCAGTTTATATCGTAGCCCACGCCTCCGGGGCTGATCACGCCTTCTTCGTAGTCTGTTGCGGCCACGCCGCCTATTGGAAAACCGTAGCCTTCATGCCCATCTGGAAGCGTTATTGCATAGTTGTAAATTCCTGGCAGATGCGCCACATTTACACATTGTTCAAGAGTTCTATCCGTCTGCATCTTGTCGAGTAGGTTTCTGTTTGCGAAGACCCTGCCTGGAACGCGCATTCCTGGCTGATACTTTGGAATGCACCAAGTAAAATCATCCAACTTCTCAAGTGGCACTGCCCGTGAAGGGGCATGGCTTTCTTCCTCACCCAATCTCTTACCCATTACACAAGAGGGCTTGCGCAAAATATAAACGATTTTGGCGTCGAGGCCAAAATGGTTCTACTTTGGCGGCGACCCGGATTTGGCAACGAAGTCTACTATGCCTTGGACACTGTTACTTAGTACCGTTTCACCCAAAATCGGATGCACTTTAATGCGCTCTATTGCTTTGCGAACGGCCGGATCACCCTCAGCTATCCTTCTACTTATTACTGCAGTTTCTTCTCCATCCTTAAGCCCTTGCCCCGCAATTTCCGCCCAAAGCACAAGTTGCTTCTTGTAGGTCTGGAGTTTCTCAACTGGATTGAGCGATCTGCCAAAATGACTGTAGAATAGGCTTGCAGGTTTCAATCGCATCAGTTTGTCCAAGGAAGCCAAGGCCATGTCCAGACGGAACGGTGATGGAGTTGTCGGCACGATAGTATCAATGTCATTTATGTATATGCCTGCAGCGTCACCTGGGAAGACTCCTCGACTTAACGTTTCATAGTAGCTTTGGTGATGTGAAGCATGACCGAGTGTTTCTACGACTCTCAACTGGATCTCGTCTCCCACGTCAAAAGCCATGCCATCCTCTGCAGCGATTATTCGATCTTCAGGGATAGGTTCAGGCTTACCATACAATTCGGTAATGTTTCCAAGCACATTTCTTGACTGCTCCCAGAGCTTTTCAGGATGCGTCAGATGATATGCGCCTCGTGGATGAACAATGATCTTGGCCTTAGGTAAATGCTTCAACAATGTGCCAGCACCCCCACTGTGATCCAGGTGAATGTGTGAAATCGCGACGTAGGCCACGTCTTCAGTCTTCACATCCAAATGTGCTAGACCTGCAAGCAGGTTAGGTACGGAGGAGGTTGGTCCCGTCTCAATCATTGCCACACGCTTGCCTCTCACAACATAGGAGGCAATAAAATCCCTGATTCCAGCAGTCTCGGCATCGACTAAATAGATGTGAGCCTCAAGTCTTGTTACCCTCATTCTGACACCCATGTTGAGGCATTGACTAAGAGCGAGCTGTTGCCTTAAGCATTTTTATCATGATCATCATAAGCAGACTTGAGAGAACCCCTCGTCGGGATTCGATATGCTTCTTCGTATTGTTTGAGATCTTACATCTGAAGAAGCCGAAGAGAGAATTGGCGAATTCGAAAGTGAATATGGCATGACCTTCGACAGGTTTGAAGAGCTCTTTCTCAAAAGAAAGCTGGACGTGAAATCATCGAGAGTCTACTCCGAATGGACCGAACTTGTAAACAGTTACGGAGGTTACGTCGAAGACGGAGAGCTTGACTGCATCGTTGAAGAGGTCCGTGATCTTGAGCCAAGCAGGGCTGCTCTGCTGACTCCGAAAAGAATAGAGCTGACGTACCAACTTGCAGCTTTGAGAGTAGAGTCAATAAATGATCTCGCCAAGAAGGTGAGGCGAAACGCGAAGAATGCATATCAGGATCTAAGAATACTCGCGGGCTTCGGCTTTGTCAAGCTGAAAAAGAGGAAAGGTAGATCTCTAGTCCCTGAAACCTTGGTGAAGGAAATAGCATTTTTGATTCGTTGAGAGAGGACAATCGACTAGATGTCCAAGATGAATTTGGCTGTCACGCCCTTTGGGTTTTTGATGATTTCCATTCTATGATAGGTTGCCGCCTTTACGCCGACTTTCTGCACGTGCTTCTTGGGGCTGTATTTTTCTCCCCAGACCCTTGCTTCTAGTCTATAGCCTTTCGACGTTTTGGCCAATGGCATGATCTTAAACTTGGAGTAGACAATTCCCTGTGTTTCGAATTTTATGAGCAAGGTTTCAAGCCAGTTGTAAAGAAGGGAATACTCGTCTTGTGCTTCAACTTTCACATGGTCCTCG
>CAZDNV010000048.1:0-13511 GCA_964506875.1 uncultured Candidatus Bathyarchaeia archaeon | reverse complement strand
ACGAAGTGGAGAAAGCCAGATGCGTAACCCTGCTCGGAAGGTAACCATAAATCGAAACAAAGGACGTTATTTGCCAACAGCGCGCGTATAGAGGATCTTTCCATAAACCTTAAGTTAAATTCAAAGGAATAAACAGTATTCGCTTAGAAAAGGAGAAAGGAAAATGAAGGAAATGTCAATTGCTCTCTTTGCTTTTCTCGTCGTTAGTGTTTTCACTTCGGGCTTTAGAACTACGCTAGGCTCAACAGTTGGCATTACATGGATTAAATATCCTGGAAATCCATTGAATCTGGGCTCTTGTGTTAGCTGGCCGTGGGTTGTTTATGATGGTCAAAAGTTCAAGATGTGGTATACTAATCTAACAGAGGCAGGCGATGTGGAAAACATATGCTTTGCAGATTCGCCTGACGGCATCGATTGGACGCGGCACGGCGTCGTGCTGGACAGGGGTGAACTGGGATCTTGGGATAGCGCATGTCTAATGGCAGCTGTCGTCCTATATGACGAAACAACGTACAAGATGTGGTATCTCGGAATGGGACCGACCTGGGGGTCGCTTAGTGTCGGATATGCAACGTCGTTAGATGGAATGAACTGGACAAAATTCGGGAAAAACCCTGTGTTGGTTCCCGGTGGAAACGGCGGATGGGACAATTGGAATATCTGTCCCATGTCAATTATCTTCAACGGCACACATTACATTATGTGGTATGGTGCACAGGCAGTACCTGATTGCAACGTAGCGATGGGTGTCGCAACTTCTGTCGACGGTGTCAATTGGACGAAATATCCAGCCAATCCTGTTTTAGTCGGGGGTCCCAGCGGGTGGGACAGTGCTCACATATTCGCAGGACCAGTAATTGCAGGTGGCAGTCAATACGAAATGTGGTACTATGGACAACCCCGTGATCTCCCAGGAGGTATTGGACTTGCAACCTCGCCTGACGGCTTCTCATGGACAAAGTATGGAGGAAACCCAGTGCTTGAATCAGGACCGACAGGGGCATGGGACTGCGCAACTGTCCATGGTCCCTCCGTCGTAGAAAAGGATGGTCACTTGCTAATGTGGTACTCTGGACTTGATTGGGCAGGGTCGCAAAGAATAGGTCTCGCCACATCGCGCGCGCGACTGGTTAACTTCTTCCTGCACGATGGTGCTTCTTTGGATACTAGCTCGCCCACTGCTGTAATAGCTAAGTACAAGGACTCACCGAGCATCAAGTTTAGCGGCGGAAATCCTTGGAAAGAAATTGGCGTTTGGACTGCTCCCGCCTTGCTTACTGATGGGAGGCTGGAAGAATTAAGTGGTCTTGACGTGTGGCTTGGGTTGAAGAATAGTGATGATCAAGGGACCAACTTCGACTTGCGGGCTGAGGTATACAAAGATGGGGTGCTGGTGGCATCAGGCGAAACCTACTTGATCAAGGGTGTGACCAGAAATCCTGACAAAGCATTGAAGGTCACTGTGTCGTTCGGCTCTTTCTCACCCGTAGACTTTGATGGCATAGGTGACACGCTTTCCTTGAAGATTCTTACTAGGATAGGGACTGATGGGAACGGCAAGTTTGGTGGTGGTCACAGCGGTGCAGTCGGTCTCAGATTGTATTTTGACGCGGTCAGTCGGCCAGCAGTGCTAGCAGTGTCCATCTCTTAAGCAAACGCTGAAATCGCGTACTCGGTGCAGGTTAAGGAAACCTCCCTTTTTTCTATGTGTTTGTGAATGGTGCGTTTTCCGCGCATGTCTCGTCGTACGCGCGCTGGCGTGTTGCCAGATTCGGAGAATTGACGTTTTCTTGTCAGTCGACTTAGGCAAGTGCATAACCTTCTCGGAAGGCAAGCAGAAATTGACGCAAACAATGCGATTTAGCAACGCCCTAGCGCGCACCAAGACTCACACTTCACTGAGATTCCAGTTGATTGATGATTTTCGGTCATTCGTCATTCTCATCGTCGCCTTTGACTAGTCCCACTGATGAAATGATGTCGATCTAGTCGCATTTCAAGATTGTCGGCTGCTTTTGCAGGCAACACTGCCTGCTATTTGAAGAGCAGTATCAAAGCAATTACGTACAGCCACATGGAGACCCAAATAAGTAGAGCTTCTATTGTTTTGCCTTTTTTCCAGAGCCAACCTGCTGCACCAAGAAAAGCTATGAATGAAACAATCACTAGAGGAAGGAAGGCGAAGCTCACCATTACTGTATGCGTGACTTCCGACAAAAAGAAGCCTCACCAATCGAATTATCATATCACTTGCTTAAAGCATTTGTCAATTGAGACCTGTTAAACAGAGAGACTATAGAGAACTAAGATCGCGTGGGGGCGCGGGACTCGTAAGTGTGAGGAGATTCATATAACGCAGTTCACGGTTCTTATTGTTTTGACGGAACGTTGCTCCAGTGATTTGCGAATGCAAGCGATTACTTGGTTGAACCTGCTGAGAAACTTATTCGGTCAATCATGGACGTCGTTCAGTCGATTTGTGGCAACAAGGATAGTGACTACAATATTCGGGTTATTGTGAGACGCCTGCAGAGGATCGACAAGAATGGTTCAGTTGAGGGTGCGAACAGTTTTCAGCTTTCATTCCTTCACAAGGGCGGAGGTAGATTTTGTTCATTCTCAAATAGTCAAGAAATCCTGATAGTTTTGAACAAGGTATTTCTTGCCCCTTCTTGAGACGTTGAATCCTTCATTTTCCAGAAGCCTTTTATGTGCTTCTGCTCCGCCAGGATATTTCTCGTTCAGGAACCCATTTGCTCTTAGCGTTCGCCAATAAGGAATGTCGAGATTTTTACCTTGCTTAGCAGCTTCCTCGGTTGCATTGGCTGCGGTCATTATGAAAATCCCTGTTGTGAGTGAACAACAAGCTTTGACCTTGTGTTTTTTGGCGATTCTCCTGCAGATTTCAACGATAGTCATTAGCTTTCCCTTCGGCACTTCTCGCATCACTTCAACAACCTCGCTGGGATTAACAAGAACAACTTCATCGCCTTCCTCAGCTCCCATTTTGTGAACCGCATTATAACATGGAAACCTCTTCCCGAGCTTCAGTATTTTAGGCAACCCTTTCTTGTCTGACAGCTTCTCCTGCCAAGATTTCTTCTTGTAACTCATTGTCACACCTCTACGCCTATTCCTTTCTGCCTTTATCAGTTTTTGTTTCTCCCTATCTTAGCCAACTCCCGCGCTATGTAGTGCTCATTTCTACCCCAGAAAATGCATCACTACAAGTGTTTGTTCGCAATCTGATATTAGTATTGTTCAGACAAGACCAAAGAAAACAAAATGAAACTCATGAAACAGAGGCTAAAGAAAGACTAATGAAGCACATGAAGTACGCGAATTCTTCTTTTCAAGAATACGGTCATCGGTATCAACAAAATACTAAAGACAACTGCTCCCACTATTGATAAAGCAAAGATCAGTCGGAATCTCTCAGAATCAACATCATATTGTTCACCAAGGGAAAAGGCAAGATAAACTAGAGAAACGATAAGGCCGAAAGCCAGCAGAATAAAGAGAAGCCAATCGCGTGCTCTAATCTTTGCGGCAAGCATATTCTCTCGGTTCTATAGGTCGCGAATCATCTTTTAGCTCTTTCTTATCTACAAGATTATATCATGAATCCCGAAAAAGCACACGGAAGAATCGAGTCTATGACAGAAAAACTGGCTAAGGGCTGCTATTTCGCGGCAAGACCTGAGAGATTCGCTAAGGCTAGTCAGAGACTCTTATCACAGACTAGAATTTGATGCGACGTTGCACTTCATTAAGAAATACTTGCCCAAGAAAAAAAGCTTGATTTTGGATGCTCGCGGAGGGTCAGGCAGATACACGATTGATCCTGCAAGATCAGGTTATGATGTCCTTCTGCTTGATCTTAAGCCAGAGATGCTGCAAATCGCAGAAAGAAAATCAAAAATCAAAGCTTCAACATAGAGTATAGGAGATCGCTCACGGCTATATTGATAATCTTTCAATGCTCAACACCGAGGCTTTTGATGTCGTTATTTGTCTGGATGGAACGCGCACCTGGAAACCTGTACTCATGCAACCAGCGTTGGAACAAGCAAGCATTCTGTTGTGATCTGCAAGAAGAAAGAAAAGGCTGACTAGGGCGCGAAGCGCACACTTTTTCTATCCGTAGCTAGCACTATTCCATTACTGTAGGCGACTGGATGCAAAAGAAGGAAAGCCCATACGGAATATGCGGAGTATACTGCGGTCAATGTCCTAATGGGAATGGCAGAGTAAAAATGATGGCTGGGGAGTTGAAGAGACTTGTCGATACGACTCGCTACAACTGGGTTAGAGATGTAGTAAAATCATTCAAGTTTGACGAGTTCAGAAAGGGTCTAGAATGGTTTTCTGATTCGCAATGTCCCATGTGTCTAAACGGTGGAGGGGCACCTTGCGAAAACAGAAAATGCGCCTCTAAGAAAAACATTCAAAGCTGTCTTTTATGTAATGACTATCTAACGTGCAAGAACACTGAATATCAAAGAGACGTGTACCCTTTCGTTGTCGAGAACTATTCTCGCGTCAAGCAAGTAGGATTCCAGAAATATCTTGAAGAAGAAGAGGAGAGAGCCAAGGCCGGCGTAGATCTAATGGGCCACTTAGAACGAAGATGCTGCAAGGTTATCAAACTCGAAGACAAGTAACACGTGCCAGTAGACATCAACCATTTATGTAGCTTCTGAAGACTAGACTGTAGGTGAGGGATTATGGATCACACGATTGTGCATTTTGAAATCCCAGCTGATAATGTTGAGAAACTGAAGAAGTTCTACGGCGAGCTTTTCGGCTGGAAGATCACAAAGATGCCTGGGCTGATGGATTACTGGAGCATCGAAACGGTACCAGCTAACACGAAAGGCGAACCTATCAGACAGGGTGTCAATGGAGGAATGATGAAGAGACAGAACCCCGAGCACAAACCTGTAAACTACATCCTAGTTGAATCCATAGACGAATACATCAAAAGAATCAAGGATTTAGGCGGCAAAATAACCGCTCCAAAAATGGAAGTTCCTGGAATAGGCTGGTGGGCACTCGCTCTAGACCCAGAAAACAACCAGTTCGCCATCCTACAACCAATGCAACCCTAGATACGCGAACCTTTCCTAGACCCTGAAACTCGACTCATAATCCCCTGACATACCATTTCTCCTCGAGCATACTGCCACAAATCCCTATGAGATCCTTGGATGGCGCGTCCCGCAGAGGCAACTGCTTTCTGATTATAGTTTCAGACCTAGCTCGAGCCTGACTTCTTTCTTCTCTACGTCTTCATTGGAGTAAGCCGCCAGATCAAAACCTACTAGTTCGAACCCGAATTTCAGGTAAAAACTGATTGCGGTAACATTGTTCGATTGTGTTTCAAGTACAAGCATTCTTGCTCCTTTTTCTTTTGCGATGTTGACCGCATGTTTCATCATTAGTGTCCCTATGCCTCGCCTGCGAAACTCTTCTTCCACGAGTAACTCCCAAACCCGCATTCTATTGTTCCACTTATCGTAACCCAATTCAATCCAACCGACCGGTTTGTCGTTCAGAATCGCAGCGAAGACCCTGGGTTCATTGACATGATCTTCGAAAAGCCTTCCCTGATAATCCTTTTCCAGCTTCTTCTCAAGAGGCTTAAGAGTCAAATCCATTCTCCAGCATCCAGATTCGCGCAAGATCGATAGATCATAATGATCAGACAACGAGTATCTGGACTTCAATTCCCTTAGATACGCGTGATTCTTCTCAAGTTCAGCTATCCTTACATTTTCATCTTTGCTTACCATGATGATGGAGTCCTTCTCAGAGTTGACCGGAATTCCCTTATATGCGTTTCAGATTCGCCAGCGTCTGCGTGTGTTTAACTAGTCCTAGAGGATTTGGGGGATCTCCGATATGCGGTTGCATTGAAGGTCCGGCTTGAAGTTTGGATCTTTTGCTTCCATGGTCAAATGTGATCCTTGGCGCACTAGCAGTGTCTTAAGGCCGACTTCTCTTGCGCCCTCCAAATCACTTATTTCGTCAGCGACAAAAATACATTCATGGGGCTCAAGCATGAGACTTCGGAGTGCTTGGACATAAATACGTCTGTCAGGCTTTCTCACCCCAACTTCGTATGACAAAACGATGCTGTCGAAAAGGTCAGATACGCCCAGGGTTCTGAGGACTTCGGATAGACCTGTTGAGCAGTTGGAAACCAATGCGAGCCTGTACTTTCTGTGCAGATAAGACAGAACCGAAAAGGCCCCTTCATGAAGCTTGAATATCTGACAATAGCGGCAACTTCTAAAACGCTCTAGCTCTTCCAAGAGTAGCGGCTCTTCAGGTATCCGAAGCCTCGCAAGAAGCAGCTGCCAGAGTCTTTCAAAGTCCTGTATTTCACCTTTACTGCTCATGTAGTACAGCTCATTCAAAAACTGAGTTAAGTCCTTCCGATTCGCCTCATGTCCATGCCTTCTCAGGATCGATAGAAGCTCCTCTCTATACTTCTGATAGCCCTCCTCGTCAAAGTAGGCCAAAGTGTCTCCGAAGTCGATTAGAACCCCTTTGACGTTCACGGTCTGCATCTTCAAGCGCCGCTATTCCGTTCGGAC
Source organism: uncultured Candidatus Bathyarchaeia archaeon (assembly GCA_964506875.1). Classification (GTDB taxonomy): domain Archaea; phylum Thermoproteota; class Bathyarchaeia; order Bathyarchaeales; family Bathycorpusculaceae; genus CAZDNV01. Next base: position 6,906 of record CAZDNV010000048.1, on the reverse strand, counting down.
CAACCAGAGTAACCAGCATCAGATTTAATCTTTATGCCGCGGCTAAACCTTGCAGCCTGATGCTTAAATGCAATCCCATACTCACAGCTCTGAAGGCCGATGAGAATATCTTGCCATTGAGCGCCACTATGAAAGTCGATAATCTGCCTTGCCATTCTTACTAGTTTTGAGCATCGTCATCGTGAACGTGCGCGAAGGGTGAAAGGGACTACGGCATTCCCATCGGATAGGGGTGTTCCGTGGAAGAGGATATTACTTAAAGGTAATCTTTATATATTACCAAATTGTAATTACCCTGCGGTAACAAAAGGCGAGATTCTATGAAGTTGAAACTGCGGCTCGTGCGAGACGGAGAAACAATATTCGAGATGCCTCTTTCCCCCCTAGACTGGCCCAAGGACGAATTGGAAAACGAGTTCGAAGCTGCAGGAGAGGATTTCGAGAAGTTCTCCAAGATCTTTGACGCCCTATCCAACGAAACACGCCTGAGAATGATGAGGAGTCTCGTTGAGGAAGAAGATGGCACGATGAGCTTTGCTGATTTCATGCGTGAGCTTGACCTAAACCCAAAAACCGTTTGGGAAAACTCGAGAAAACTCCGAGAAGGCGGACTAATGGAAAAAACAGGTAGAGGGAAGTACAGTTGCTCAGAGTTTGGGCAGACAGCATTCATAATGATGAGTCTCGCCTTACGCCGCTTGATGGAAGCGATGGAGGAAACAGAAAGACTGTAGGGAGGTGAAAAGCCATGACATTTGACGATGACTTTGATGAAATATCCAGTGATCTTGGTTTTTTCGGCAGCAAATACGTCAAAAGATTCCAAAACGAACTAGACGAGCTATTTGAGAGCATCAAAAGCGGAAAAATGAAGGGCAAATGGAAAGCTAGACAAATCAATGAGCCTAACGTGAAAGGATACATCATACAAGGATACTTTGGACAAGATGAATCGCTAGAGCCACTTGAGCCACTGAAACCCTCAAAGCGACGACCATTACCAGAGAGACCATTCGAAATCCCAGTAACAGAGCTTGAGGAAACCCGTGAACCACTAACCGATATGTTCGAAGACGAGAACACCATAAGAATCTACGCTGAACTACCAGGAGAAGAAAAAGAAGACATAAACCTCAAAGTGAGAGAAGGCAAAGTTGAAATCAAAGCCAGGAACTTCGCCAAAGAAATAACCTTGCCCCGAAGACAAGTCGACGCTGAGACAATGACATCAAGGTACAAGAACGGTGTACTGGAGATAGTAATGCAGAAGAAAAAGGAACCCTGCGGAAAAACACCAAGCAAAGGAAAAATGGTCTAAAGCAACGCCTTCTGCTCCTTTCGAATCGGAAATCACGGCTGACCATACCTTCTCTCTTCCAACTTTCTTACGCCTTACCTTAACTGATATGCTGGAGGAAGGATCTCCGAACAGGAAAACCAGCTGCTTTCTTTTCTATAATCTTATACTTTCAGAAAACTGTTCCAAACTACCGATTCAGATGTGCTAAAGAATGGCGAAGAGCGCGCGCTAGTCAATCTCTCGCTTGTTCTCATTCGTGACCTCAATTCCTGCCTTCTCGAAGACCTTCTGAAGATGCTTGAAATAGCAAGTCCTATGGTCCAATCCCTACTTCCAAACGGATGCTAGATTAGTAACCAGATGTGTAGGTTTATGAGACCTGCTTTGACGCGTAGTCAAGACTTCAATAGTGGCGGTCATGGGATGGCAATCATGCATTTGGAAGAGATGAAAAAGGAGATAGAAGCGCTCGTCCTGGAAAAGGGTTTCTACAATGGGCCAGAAGACATTCCTAAGAAGCTTCTTTTCGCGTTTGTAGAATTGGGTGAAGCCAGTGATGCTTGGAAAAAGGGCAAAAGCGAAACAGAAATAGCAGAAGAGCTGATTGACGTTGTATTCTACGTTCTAGATGCAAGCAGACTAGCGTGTCCCTCGATAAATATGGATGAAATGTTCAAAAAGAAACTCGAGAAAAACAAGAGGAGACCGTTTCAGTACGGTGAAGAACATAGACGTAAATCATCCTAGTGCTTCATGAACTGCTAGATCAGAGAAAGAGCGGGCGATGGCGCCCATAATGTCCTTAGCGAGAGCGCGCGATATATTCTGGTTACTTTTGAGCGAGAAAGGAGCTCAAAAGGCATATTAGAAGAGGTGAAGCTATTGCAGAGCATGAGCGGTTGGGTTAGGAAACTATTCGTTGAACGCTCAGACCTATTCCTGAAGCTTATGAATCAGAGATGGAGCACTACTGAGGAACTTGTAAATGGAATGGCAAATGTGCTAGGTAGCTTCGGAATCACGTCCGGCAGTCTGCTTGATCTGTGCTGTGGAAATGGAAGAATTTCGATTCATATGGCCAAGAAGGGTTTCAAAGCAGTTGGAGTGGATATCTCGGAAGCCTTCCTGTCAGATGCTAGAAAGAAAGCGAAGGAACATGGAGTCGTCCGGAGAACTACATTTCTGCGAGGCGATGTGCGAAAGCTGAAAAAGGTTGTTGGTTGCCTGCCGAAACCCTTCGATGTCGTAGTCAGTGCTTGGACGTCGATTGGCTTCACTTCACAGGAGGATGATATGCATGTTTTTGAGCAAGCCAGAGAGCTTTCTAGAGAAGGTGCCATCCTGTTCATAGCTGAAACCATCCACACCGAGTACTTGTCTGTCAAGTTTTCTCCAACTTCCTATGCTGAATTCGACGATATGATGATGCTGGAGAACAGTAAATATGATCCCATAACAGCGCAGGCTAACACGTCTTGGATTTTCTACAGCAGACACGGCAAGAACTTGGAGTTCATAGATAGGGTGGATTTGGAGCATCATGTCTACAACCTCAGCGAGCTTTCCCCCCTCCTCCAAAAGGCAGGCTGGCAGACTCTTGCGTCCTATGGAAAACTATCAACTCTACACCCAATGACCCCTTTGACACACATGAACATAGTAGCAAGGGCACAATGAATTCGAGTTTGCAGTAACTACTCCCTTGAGCACACAAAACTTAAGCTAACGAGCAGAGTGAATTAACTTCGAATTGTGAGAGAGAATTGAGAATACTGTTCGTATGTTCAGGCAACGCTCATCGTAGTCCACTCGCAGAAGCCTTACTAAAGAAGCTTAGGCCTGATTTGGAAGTTGATTCTGCAGGAATACACGTTGCGATCCCTATTTCGAATGATGCTAAGGGATACCTCAAGAAAGAAGGCGCCGAGCAGTACTTGAAGAGAGCGCCTGAGGACGTGGAAAGCAAGCAGCTTGAAGAATATGATCTCATAATAACCATGGAGCAAATGCACGAGAACTACATTTTGAGAAAATGTCCAAGCTGCAAAGATAAGACAGTAACGTGGGACATCGAGGACCCATACATGCTCTCACATGAAGATGCCAAGAGAGTATACGAGGAGATTAAGAGGAAGGTCACGAAGCTAGCTGAAACATCGTGAGCTATTGTCTCTTGAGGACACAGGAATTGTCAGAATAGGCAAGAGAAGACCTGAAGCCTCACGAGCAGCAATAACCCTTGGCTGATGCTGGCGATTGGAGAAGCTGTGAGGCACTCTCTTGTTCAGGAATTTGTCTCAGCCCTGGGCTGAACCATCAAGTATGCTTGGAGGGAGACGTAGGTAATAGCGGTGGGCTAAGGGCAATGGGTCATAGGCTTTGCCCCTTTCTGTTGCAAATGATTCACCTTTCTGGAGGAAGCTTCTAATCAATTGTTATATTCTTGGATTATATAGGGATAAGCATTAAATAGTCTTTTCTTCCATAATATTGACTCTTAAACCGAAAATTTAATCGAGATGATTGAAATGGTTAGCGAGGGAAGAGGACGACTGTTCAGAAGAAAAGACGGCAAATACCTTATCTATCTACCAGTAGACTTGGCCGGAGACAGCATGTTTCCACTGCGAGAACTCAAGAAGACAAAAAGAGGCGCCGACTCCATCCGCGTAAAAGTGAGCTTCAAACAAGGCGAAAACAAGCTACTGATAGAAAAATGGGATGGACCAGATAGCTAGTAACACCACGAAAAGTATCTGCCAAATAAGACCATCAAGCAAGATTCCTATTGATAGGTATCTGCTAGTTTCCACTTTTTCACCTTTTCTTGAGCCTTTCGTCGCGTGCACAGGCCGTTCCGACAGAAGTAACGGTTCAGATTTCCGAGATTACGACAGCATGCTAGCAAGAAAACGTCCAAATGACGGCACAGCCATTGAATAGTAAAGCCCACTCTGCTAGACTTTATCATGCCTCTCCTCTTTGCATTCTGGAAAGTGAAGACTCGCCCAGCGAGGCTTCGGCGAATATTAATGAATGCGAGGGTGGCGGTGCTTCGAAAAAGGAAATACTTCATAAACGTAGGCTAATACTATGAGTTGGGAGTGCAGTTGCGAAGGTCTAGGCTGAAGCCAGACGAAAAAGTGAACGTTGCGGTCTACATATCGGACGCATGCGTACGTGTCTGCGCTGATTCCATCAAAGATCGTGAACGCAGGATCAACAAAAAGAAGCTTATGAAGCGCGTTAGAGCGAGAATAGATTTTGGGAAGCGACGTGAACGCGAGGCCTAGAATCTGGAGACTTTTGAAGGGCTTATCAGAAGGATTGTTACAAGCTTCAACACTGCAGGTATAGACTACATGTTTACTGGGGCTTTAGCAGCAAGTTATTACGGTACACCTCGCACCACGATGGAGTAGACGTTGTGGTTAGGATTTCACGGGAAGACAAAACTCGAGTCAAATTCGTGGTGGCGCTTAAGCAAGCGCATGTGCAGGTTGAAGACCGTAAGATCGACGCAGCACTTGAGTCAGACCTCAAGATAGCCACTTTCAGAGACAGCAAATCGCCTTTCATGCTTGACACTATTCTCTCGAGAAAGAAGTTTAACAAGAGACCGGGCACTATCCTGGGTTTGCCAACGTTTTATCAGACTCCTGAAGATTTGATTCTTGCGAAACTCCGTAGATAAAAGCAGCGATTCCTCGCGAAAGAGCTTTGAAAGATGAGGAAGATGTGAAAGCCATTCTAAAATTCACCAAGGTTGACGTAAATGCTCTCAAGAGAAGCGCACGTAGAAACAGCGCACAGTCAATATTCAAAAGAATGGTCAGTGAAACGAAAGGCTAGAACAAGCAGACAAACGTACATCAAGAGTACAACGCAAAGTTATATTCGGTTGCCGGTGGCTGTCCCGCTGCCGCAGCCTCATCAAGGATAAAGATGTCCCGCATATTCCTTCTTCGCACATACTATCTGGTTGACATGGTGAAGAAGACTATGCCTCCGAACTGGCTGATTCGCTTGCCAGCCTGCGTTTCCACCTTGACTATTGTTGTTTCCACTTTTCTATTTCTTGAAATCTGCAATAACCTCTGAGCCCTATTCTTGTCTTCACTGTCAGCGAGATACTTATCTGTGAGCATCAGATACGCCGTTCTAGAACCACGAATCCCCTCTTGGTTATAGACAACGTCTTCTATTTCCTTGAGCGAAAACAAGGCAACCCCGCTGTTGTCGATGCTGGAAAGATTCTTCTCCAATGCATTGACGATGTGATCAGCTTCTCCTGACGTCGTCTCTGCGATTAGCTTGCGGAATTTCTTGGTTTTCACCAGTTCGGCTACATTGTGAGGCTGATCTGCGGAGCCGACTAGCTCGGCGAAAGCTGCCCTACTCGACCCCTTCGAACGAACCAGATAAGCATGATGTTTCCGCGTGTGATTCAGAAAATCTGCGGCATAAGTCGTTTTCATAGGACCTGTTACCACGACGCTTCTTACTCCCTCCTTGAGCATTGGTCTCAATGCGTCAACGACAGATTCGTGAAAACTATATAGCGTCCTCTCGTCTGTTCTCCTTCCTCTAAGCTGCACCGTAGCATACAGCTTTGCGACATGACTAAACACGTGCCACAGAACTGCATGATCAACTTCAAAACCCACAAGAAGCGCCACTGGGTACCCGCGTTTGTAACCATGTTTCTTCTTTACCTTAGCCATCTAATCCCTTGCCCTCCCCATGGTTCATTGCGCGCGGGAAGTGAAGACTAGTCTTTGATGGAAGCCTGCATCACATCTTGAGATAGCCTTTTTGTCTCAGTAGTTCAGTTTGGTTGCTTCTGTAGCGCCAGAATATGTCGCCGCGTTTGTCAGACTGGAAATCCCAAGGAGAAACCAGCACTATGTCGCCTTCTCTGATCCATACTCGTCTCTTCATCTTTCCTCGCACTCTGCATAGTCGCTCATTGCCATCTTGGCATTTTACTAGGATTCTGTCATAACCAAGCATTTTGACAGCCACGCCTAGCACGTCATTTGTGCTCGGCAAAAGCATGTGTTCCAAGCTTTCTTCGTTGATGACTTTTCTTTTGCCCAATTTTCCACCTCCGGTGAGGAGAACACGATCATATGTGTCGGTCAGAACAACCAGAGAAAAAGTGAAGCGATATGACTGGACTCTTTCTCTGGAAAATCCCAACTGTTATTGGTACTTGTCGCCAAGTATATTAATCTGGCGCTCAGTCTTCGAGTTCTGATCTTCTGCCTCTTCAGCTAGCGTCAGCGGGCGCGATTGCTGTAGCCAGCTTCTTCCAGAGAGAGAGCGCGCTGCTGCTACCAAACTACGTCTCAAACTGCGACGTAGACAACAATGGCATAATCAACATGTTAGACCTCTACATCGCAGCAACACACTTTGGACAGACAGACCAATAATCTGCTCTTTCTTTCGCGTGCGTTGCCGAACAGAAAGCGTACCTATATCTCTTGAAGCTCTTTCTCCATAAGTATACTTCTGCCAGAATCTTCATCATCAACAGCGCGCGCTACAAGATTAGGTGAATTAGTATTAAAGACTACATCATAAACCATGAAGAGAACATC